>NZ_OY970456.1:5138821-5477642 GCF_963853645.1 Mycobacterium riyadhense
CTGAGCAGCATGCCGATGCTTTCGTGCTGCCGAATCAGTATGGCGATACTGAAACCCTTGCCGGCACCGAACTCGTTCGGCCACAGCAGATGTCACTCTGCTTGCGCCCGACGGGGCGATACCAGGGCGGCTAGTGCGACGCGGCGATGAACACCGGACAGTGGCGCGGGGACCCACCAGTTCGCACGGCCCAGCACACGCATCAGCGCGGGCAACAGGAGCGTGCGAACCAACGTAGCGTCCACCAACACCGCGATTGTCAGACCGACGCCGAACATCTTCATGAAGGACACGTCGGCTGTCACAAGCGCCGCGAACGAAATGGACATCAGCACGGCTGCCGCGGTGACCACGCGCCCGGTGCGAGCGATGCCGAGAGCGACACTCTCATCGCTGTCCGCGCGGGTGCCACCCGACGCCAGCCAGTACTCGCGAATGCGCGATAACACGAAAACTTCGTAGTCCATCGAGAGACCGAAGGCGATGCAGAACATGAGCACCGGTACATTGACGACCAACGTGCCCGTCGCCGTGGCGCCCAGGCCCGCGAGGTGGCCGTCCTGGAAGATCCACACCAGCGCCCCGAAGGTGGCGGTGAGCGAAAGCGCGTTCAGCACAAGCGCTTTCAGCGGCAGAACAACACTGGCTGTGACCAAAAACAGCACGGCGAAGGTGATCAGGGCGATCACGCCGAGGACAACGGGCAGCCGTGAGGTCACCGACTCCACACTGTCGACGTTGTACTGGGCCGCGCCGCCGAACAATACGGGATGGCCCACCGGCCCTGGCACGGCATGCAGCGACCGCAACTGCTCATTGGAAGCTTCGCTGAACAGTGGGGCGCGGCTCTGCACGGTGAGGAACGCGAAACCGTCGGCGACGCCCGTTGGGGCCGACGGCGGACCCGCTGGTTCGCCGGCCACGAAAGTGCCTGCGGGCGTTGCTACCGCCGCGACATCCGCCACGCGCGAGAGGTCCGCGGCGTAGCCACTCAACGCTTCCGGTGATACGCCCGACATATCAGCAATGACCACGCTGACGTCGGTCACCGGATTCACCCCGAATTCCGCTCGTAGCAAGTCACCAACCTGACGTGAGCTCAAGCTGTCCGGCAATACGCGATCGTCCGGAAAGCCCCACTTGACACCGAGGAATGGCGCACCCAGGAGCAACAGGAAGGCAATGAGCACCACGCTGACCACCACGGCGTGGCGCATGACGGCATGCGCGGTGCGATACCAGAAACGCTGCTCGATCGGGCGTGTCGCCGGCGCCAGCGGCCGCCTCATCAGGTGACCAACGATTTTGCGAACGTCGAATGCATCCAGTCGAGGACCCAGCAGCAAGATTACGGCCGGTGTGATGACAAGAGCGGCCGCGGCCGCGAGGACAACCACAGCGATGCCCGCATACGCGAAGGACCGCAGGAAATACATAGGGAACAGCACCATCGCACTCATCGACAGGGCGACGGTGAGCGCTGAGAACGACACGGTGCGTCCGGCGGTGGTCATCGTGCGCACCACGGCGTCATTGGGGAGCAGACCGCTCGCGATCTCATCGCGATAGCGGCTGACAATGAGCAGCGTGTAGTCGACCGCGAGCGCGAGACCCAGTGCGGCGGTGAGGTTCATCGCAAACAGCGACACATCGGTGAAGAAGGTGACCGCACGAAGCACGGCCAGCGAACCCAGGATGGCGAAAACGCCGACCACCATGGGGACGGCGGCGGCGAAAAGACCACCGAATATCCACACCAGCGCTACGAAGCTCAGCGGGATGGCGATCAATTCCATCTTCACAAGATCGAGCTCGCTCTGTTCGTTGGCCTCGGCGAATGTCAGCGCGCCACCGGCGCGGACGATGGCGCCGTCGCGATCGCGGGGCATCTGGTCGACGAGCTGCCGTGCAGTCTTGGCGAATTCGGCATCAGAGCCCCGGATGCCTGCGATGATTAATCCGGTCTTGCCGTCTCTGCTCGCTAATCCCGGCGCTGCAGCAGGCGGCGCCGACCAAGCTGAGATGACATCCGTGACATCTCGGGATCTCTTCAATACGGAGGTGACCTCGCCGGCCAGCGCGGACGCCGCCGCGCTGTGCACGCCGTTGTCAGCGCTTACCGCGATGACCAACTGCAGATCGGCGTGCTGGAACGTGCCGGCGAGAACCTCCGAAGCCCGAACAGACTCAGAGTCGGGATCGGTGAACCCGCCAGCGGAAAGCGATTTGGTGACCGGCAGCCCAAAGATGGCGGCCAGCGCCAGGAGCAACGTTGCCGCGGCAACGATTCGTTTGGGCGCCCCGCTGGCAAACCGTGCCACGCTGGCTAGCATCGGCCGGCCTCCCTGACGGCCGCCGGTTCAGCACCTTCATCGGCCGGCTCGCAATAGATGAAATAGAACGCTGGACCACGGCGTCCCAATGTTGTCGTTCCCGTGACCACACCTTCGGGAAAGACGTCGGCGTAGAACGGCAGTAACCTCTTTTGGCAGTTGCCATACATCGCGGCCGCCTCTGCGTTCGCGTGTTCGCGCAGGCGGCCGACGAGCGCGTGCGCGGCACCGTATCCCTGCCAAGCCTTTTCGACTCCGAAGTACATCACGTAGATATGGCGCCACTTCGGTCTACCCCGCGCCACCGCCGCTTCGACCATCAGGCCGGCGACGACTTGGCTCCTCATCGCGGCTAGCAGGGCAAGGTTCTCTTTGAGCTTGCGCAGCAGACTCTGCTTGACCCATGACCTCGAATACAACGTGACGCCAACGATCCTGCCGTCGTCGCGGACGGCGACGTCGGCCCCTGCTTGGGGGATGTATCGATGCTTCATCATCGCAGCGAACATCCGTGGTTGGCGGACACGTCGTTGCTCGGCGTCCGGAAACATGAATTCACCTACCACGTCCCCGCTTTGGAAAGTCTCGCCCATCAGCGCCGCCATGGCCGGGATATCCGCCTCGGTAGCAGCTCTGACCCTGATGGTTGTGTTCATCTTCCGACGCTCCTCAGCTGGCGGCCCGGTACTGCCCCAGCAGCGACCCCAGTCGCGCAATCTGGTCCGGGGTATGGTCCGACGACAAGAACAACCGGATTCGGTCCTGCCCGTCGCCCACAGCTGCCTGGGGAATTGGTGACGCGTTGACTCCGTTCTGCCACAACCAGGTTGACAGTTCGATGGTTGCGATCGTGTCGCCGATGATCAGCGGCACGATCGGCGTGCCGGCGCTTGCGCCGGTGTCCCAGCCGGCCTCGTGCGCGACCGCCAGTGCGTGAGCGGCGTTGACGCGCAACCTGTCGACCCGTTGCGGCTCGGCACGCAACACGTCGAAGGCCGCGATCGACGCCGCGACCTGCGCCGGTGTCGGGGGTGCGATAAAGAGGCCCAGGCCCGGACCCAGCAGTCGGATGGCCCACATGAGTTCGCCGTTGCCGGCCAGGAATCCACCGCAGCTGGCCAGCGACTTCGATAGAGTGCCCATCCAGACATCGACCGCATCGCCGGGCAGCCCGTAACGCTCGCGTACACCCCAGCCGTGCTCCCCCACGGTGCCGAAGGAATGCGCCTCGTCCACCATGACCAGACAGTCGAATTCGCGCGCGACACACAGCACCTCGGGCAGTGCCACGATGTCACCGTCCATGCTGTATGCCCCCTCGACTATGACCATGGCC
This sequence comes from Mycobacterium riyadhense, assembly GCF_963853645.1. NCBI lineage: Bacteria > Bacillati > Actinomycetota > Actinomycetes > Mycobacteriales > Mycobacteriaceae > Mycobacterium > Mycobacterium riyadhense. The sequence continues at coordinate 5,142,491 of NZ_OY970456.1, forward strand.
CGCTCCGCGGAGCCACGCATCCGGCGGAGTATGGCGGCCAAAGACTCCGGATCGTTGTGGCGGAACATCACTCGTCGGCACTGCGCCCATTGGGTGCCCGCGACAACGCTGGAATGCACCAGTGCGTCGCACACGGCAAGGTCGGTTGAGGTCAGCAGGAACGCGATCATCGCCGCGTTGGCGAGGTATCCGCTTGTGGTGATGACCGCGTCGTCGACGCCGTAGGCGCCGGCGAGCCGCTGCTCCAGGTCGGAATACAGCGGTATCTCCCCGGATACCGCGCGGCCCGCCGACACCGACATTCCGTACTGGTCGATTGCTTCCTTGGCCGCCGCCACAACCTGCGGGTGATAGCCAAGCCCAAGGTAGTTGGCGGTCGAGAAATTGATCAACTGCCGGCCGAGCATGTCGATCGTCGGTCCACTGACGCCGTCGTGCGGAACGAAGAAGGGGTTGGCAACGCCGCGAGCGGTGAGCTCCGCGAGCGTCTGCCGGGCGCTCCGCGCTTGCTCGATCAGCGGATGACTCTCGAGGCCCCGACGCCGTCGCGCAGGTGGCTGATTCGACGTCCTTCCCGGGCGGTGTCGGTTCATCAGGTCGCGGGCCAGGTCCCGGACATCTGTTTCAGAGTTCACGACACCTCAGCTACGGCCAGGGCCTGCTTCGCGATGGCGGACAATCCGGGAAGCCGTCCGAAATCCACTGCCGGTATTCGAATGTCGAGCGCGGCCGCCACACGTGAGGAAAGCTCGACCGACGACAACGAATCCAGCCCGAACTCCGGGAGGGGCGTGTGGTGGTCGATGGTGTCGGCGGAGACACCGAGAACGGCTGCGAGGTGTTCGGCCAGCATCAACGTGAGCACTTCGAGTCGCTGGTCGGCCGGCAGAGCCAGCAATTCGGCACGGAAGCTCAGGGAGCCAGCACCGTCGCCCAGGGCCGCGGCGAAGTCGGCGAACCGGGTGGAAGACTTCGATGCCGGCTGGGCCGATAGCATCTTCCGCCAATCCAAGCCTGCGACAACGACATTGGGCAAATCTCCGGCAACGCCCAGCAGCGTTGCCAGCAGCGCGGGGACGTGGCCCACCAAAATGTCGCGGTACCCGAGGAAGTGTGTGTAGCGGCGCACCTCGGGTGAGTTGTCGGCCATGCCACCACCGCGCAGCGTTCCCCAGTTCACCGACAGCCCGGCCTTGCCCTGCGCGTGGCGCAGGTGAGCCAACGCGTCCAAGCCGGCGTTTGCCGCGGCATAGGCCACCTGCAGCGGGATGCCGATCACCGCCGACATCGACGAGAACAGCACGAATGCATCCAGGTCAATTCCCGCCGATTCCGTCGCATGGTGCAGGTTCCATGCACCGTCGAGCTTGGCGCCGATCACTCGCCGCAGGGTTTGCGGGGTGATCCTTTCGTATGCGCTGTCCTCCGACACCCCGGCGGCGTGGAATACACCGCGTAGCGGAGGCAGCTGCTCGGTGGCCCTGGCGATTAAGCGGGACACAGCGAGTGCGTCGCCGACGTCGACGGCTTCCAGCCGGATGTCGGCGCTCGAGGCGCGCCACGCCTCGAGCCGCCGCGTGGCGCGGCCCGCACCGGGGCCGCTTCTACTGACGAGGATCAGGTGTCGCGCTCCCTGTGCAACCAGCCAATCGACGATTGCCACGCCGACCGCGCCGAAGGCGCCGGTAACCAGGTAGGTGCCATCGGCGCGGACCGCAAATGTGGGGATCTCGGGCCGCACCGGCGGGTTGCCACCCAGCGTGACCACTACGCGGCCCTGCTGGGTGCCGCGGGCGACGATGCCGAACGCATCCGGAAGCTGGCCGGCGTCATATGTCACCGCGGGCAGGGGGGTGTAGGTTCCGTCGTTGAGCCGCGCCGCAACCTCGGCGGCGATCTCGTCGGCAAAGGCGCGCCGGTAGGTGAACAGCCGGTCGACGTCGACGGCGAAGTATTGCAGGTTGCGGTCGAAGGGCCCGAGCTCGATCACCCCGTTGCGGTAGATGTCGGCCTTACCGATATCGACGACGCGGCCGAATTCCGCTGCGGCCTTGAGGTTTTGCCGGAGCGCTTCGCCGGGTAGCGAGGTGTAGACGACATCCGCGCCGCGACCGTCGGTGAGCCGCATGACGTCGTCGACGAAGTTGGCCGTGCGGGAGTTCACGGTGTGATGCGCGCCCGCGGCGCGCGCGAAGGCCCGTCGTTCCTCGCTGCCGGCACTGCCGATGACGCGGGCACCGAGCCGACGGGCGACCTGGACCGCTGCCAATCCGGTGCCGCCGGCCGCGCCGTGCACCAGGATCGTCTCGCCCCTGCCCAACCTCGCCGCGTGCAGCAGGCCGTAGTGGGCGGCCAAGAATGGAATGAAACTCCCCGCGAGATCAGGTGTCACGCCACGGGTAAGAGGTGCGACCAGACCATCGGCCGGATGGACGGTGAGGTACCGGCTGAACATGTCCGGAACCGACACCAATACGGCAGCACCAATGTCGAAGCGGCTTCCGCGACCTGCGCGAGTGACGGTGCCCACCCCTTCCATACCCACGGTGGTCCCGTAGAACGCCCCGCGCAGATCCTGGGGCGTGAGCACCCCGAGCAGCTTCATCGAGTCCTTGTAGTTCAGCCCGATCGCATCGATGCGTACCTCGATTTGCCCGGGGCCCGGGTCAATTCGCCGCACGGCGCGCAGCGCGAGATCGTCGAGGAGACGCGTGGCCGGCGGCTCCAGGACGAACGACGCTTGGGGATCGATCTGCGGGATTGCCTCCGTGTACGGCGCGACCCGATCGGCAAGGTCGCGGCGACAATAGGGCGCGAGCGCATACCCGTCGCGGAGCGCAATCTCGTCGACAAGCTGTTCGCCGTGCCGGATCTCGGTCAGCATTGCCGGGGTCAAGCCGCTGTGGTCATCCCCGGGCTGCAGATCGATGTGGCGCCAGCGCACCGAGAGTTGTTCGTTCTGCATCACTCGCCGCGCTCCGACCAGCGCGGCGTGCAGCACATTGGGCTCGTGGCGGTCCCCGGGCAGCCGGAAGGCACCCTTCGTCAACAGGATCGCATCGATCCGCAGGTCTGACCCGGAATCGATCACCGTATCGAATTGCCGTGCCACCTCGACTAGTTCGGCGATCAGCGTGACCTGGTCGTCGGTGCCGGCGATCACGACAGCGGTCACGTCGGCTCCGCCCAGCCGTCGGATGGTTTGTGCCACCCGCGTGGGACGAATGGGGACATCGGCGGCCGTGTCATGGCGACGAATCAATCGCCGCAATGGTTTTGAACGTGTCCTCGAAGTCGTGTTGTCGTCGCTTGTCGGAAACATGATGCCATACAACGGTTCAGCCGCGTTGCTTCCGAGGCTGATGCTGATGACCGGCCGATCGACACGGCCGGGAGAGCCGGATAAATCAACGGGTCGCCAGTCGATTTCGTAAAACAGTGTTTCTAATTGGGCCAGCGGTGACGGGGCAGGAATCAGTTCGCCGAAGCGTACGCCGAGCAACTCCAGGAATAGTGTGCCGTCGGGGCCGCACACTGCGATGTCGGCCATTATGTCGGGTCCGCCGCGGCGAGTGATCACAGCTGTCGCAGCCATCGGCGTCGGGCCGTACCGGCGCACCGTCCCGACGGCGACCGGCACCATCGTTCCAGGTGGCAGATCGTCGAATACGGCAGCGCCCTGCAACGCGGCATCGATGACGACCGGGTGCACGAGGTGCATCGTGTCGGCCGGTCCCGATTCGATCGTCGTAACGACCACATCGGCGCCCACCCAGGCATCGACCACCCGCCGGAACGCCGGACCGTATTGAAGACCCCGACTTTCCAGCAACTCGTAGAACTCGGCATGACTCAGGGCCGCGCCGTCGATGCGCGGCACCACAGCCTGCGGTGCTTCGACCGCCGCATCGACGATTCGTCCTGTGCAGTGGACAATCCGGTTGTCGGTGTCGTCGTGGGATGCGAAAGTCAGTCGCATGGTGGCGGGTTCCGCGGCAACCGAGACGGCTGGTACCGCGTGCTCGTCGATGACCAGTGGGGCGAGGAATCGCACGGATTCAACTGTGACGCTTGGATGTTCGGTGCACTCGGCGGCCGCGCTCAAGAAAGCGTCGAGGTACGCCGCGCCGGGCACGACCACCATCCCGTCGACGACGTGGTCCGGCAGCCAGGGCAGCCGCGTGACCGACAGTTCGGTCGACCACGCCATCGGGTGCCGGACGGATCTAGTACCGAGCAACGGACGGTCGTAGACACCACCGTTGCGTTCCAGCACCGCGTGAGGAGCCTCGGCGAGCAGCGTCTTGTGTTGCCAGGGATAACGAGGTAGATCCGCGTGTGGCGCGATCGTTGATTGGCCCGGCGCGGTTCGGCCTAGGCAGCCGGCGCGGTACAGCTCACCGATGACGCCGAGCAGGCGTTCGGGGTCAGGCTCGTCGCGCTTGAGTGTCGCGATGGCCGCACCCGATTCCGCCCTGTTGGCCAATATTGCCCGAATGTTCCCAGACAGCACGGGATGCGGCCCGATCTCCAGGAATACCCGGTGGCCGTCGTCGATCAGGGTGTCGACGGTGTCGCGGAATCGCACACGTCGGCGCACGTTGGCGCACCAGTACTCGGCACCCCATTCCGGTGAAGTGACCCGGCGCGCGGTCACCGTTGAATACAGTGGCCGTTCTGGCTGTGCGGAATGGACATCGGCCAGCGCCGTTGCCAAGTCGTCGAGGATCGGATCCATGAGCGGGCTGTGATAGGGCACCGTTACCTGCAGGCGGCGCACGAAGACTCCCGCGGACTCCAGTTCGTCGTGCAGTGCATCGATCGCCGGGCGCGGACCGGCCAGCGTCACCGAATCCGGGCCATTGACCGCTGCGACCACCACATCCGCAGCGCCCGCTTCCGAAAGCAGCCGCCCCACTTCGCTTTCCGATAGGCCGACGGCCAGCATTTCACCCGTGCCGTCCGTCGTGGCCTGCAGACGCGACCGGTGATAGCTCACCCTGAGCGCGTCGCGAAGGGTCAGCGTACCGCTGACATACGCCGCGCTCACCTCGCCGACACTGTGCCCGACAACCGAAGCGGGTTCGACACCCAGCGCCGAGAGTTCGGCGACAAGCCCGACCTGCAGCAGAAAGTTGGCCGGCTGAGCGTATTCGGTGTGCTGAATGCGGGAATCAGGTTCGGGTCTCAACAGTTCGTCGAGGATCGACCAGCCGGCGATCTCGCGGAATACCGAGTCGATCTCCGCCGCTGTGCGGGCGAAAGGTCCGTCCCTGCCGATCAGTGCGCGCCCCATACCCCACCATTGGGGACCCATGCCACTGAAGACGAATGCCGGCTTCGTTCCGGTCGGCACGGTGGCGCGGCTGATCGGCGTTGTGCCCGTAGCGACCTCGTCGAGGTGTTGCACCAGTTCCTGCTTGTCGCGGCAGGGCAGCACGATCCGGAACTGGTGATGCGCCCGCCGGCTCCATGCGGCCGAGCACAGATCGCCGATCGACGACGCGCCGCCCACGGCGCTCCGCATGGCGTCGGCAGCGGCACGGACCGCGTCTTCGCTGGCGGCCGAGATGGGCAGCAGCGCGATCGACGGACGTTCCGGGGCGACCGCCGACACGTCAGGGGCGTCGGTCAAGATGACATGGCCGTTGGTCCCGCCGTAGCCGAAGCCGTTGACTGCGGCAATGGCTCGGCCCGAGGAATTGGGAAACGGCGTCGTCTGAGTGACGACCTCGACGTTGAGTTCGCCAAATGGGATCGCGGGGTTGAGGTTTTCGAGCCACGCTTGCGGCGGGATGGTGCGGTGCCGAATCGCCAACGCGGCCTTGATCACACCGGCCACACCCGCTGCGGCCTCGAGATGCCCGATCGATGCCTTCACCGAACCCACCAGCAGCGGTGCGCTCCGCGACTCGGCCAGGCCATATGCCTCAGCCAACGCGACGACCTCAATGGGATCTCCGACGGGCGTCCCCGTTCCGTGCGCTTCTACATACCCGATCTGGTGGGGCGCGAGGTCCGCCTGCGCGCAGACTGCCCGCGCGAGGTCTCGTTGCGCGGCCCCGTTGGGAACGGTGATCCCTGTGGTGCGACCATCCTGATTGACCCCGCTGCCCGCGATCACGGCGTAGATGCGGTCCCGATCGCGCAACGCCGCGTCGACGCTCTTCAGCACCAGCATGCCGGCGCCCTCACCGCGACCGTACCCGTCGGCGGCAGCGTCAAAGGATTTGCTTCGCCCGTCGCGGGCAAGAAACTTGCCCTTGCACATCGATACGAAGAGCTCGGGATGGATCATGACGTTCACGCCCCCGGCAAGGGCGGTTTCGCACTCGCCGCGGGAAATAGCCTGTCTTGCCAGGTGAATCGCCACCATCGACGACGAGCACGCCGTGTCGATCGTCATGCTCGGGCCGCGCAGATCCAACGCGTGCGAGAGGCGGTTGGACAGCATCGCCTGCGACGCACCGGTGGCCGTGAAGTGGCTGATGGCGCGGCGGGCCGAGGGCAGGTAGCGGCGGATCTGGTTGTCGATCATGAACCCGCCGACATAGACGCCGACGTCGCGTCCGGAAACCCTGCCCCCCAGCCCCGCGTCGTCAAGCGCCTCCCACGCGACCTCGAGCACCCAGCGCTGCTGAGGATCCATCACCTCGGCTTCCCGAGGGGAGATGCCGAAGAAGTCGGCATCGAAATCCCACGGCGAAAGCGTCACGAATCCGCCATGGCGTGTGTAGGCCCGGCCCGGCGCGGCTGGGTCAGGATCATAGAAGAGATCGGTATTCCAGCGCTCGCTGGGCACTTCGACGACGCCGTTCCCGCGCCGCAACATAAAGTCCCAAAATTGGTCGGGCGTGAATACCCCGCCCGGCAACCGACACCCGATGCCCACGATCGCCGCGCCTTGGCCGACGTCCATCCGCGGTCTCCGTTCCTCCACCTGTGCCCTGGCGAACGACGGCCGCCGCGCCGGGTCCAGTCCGCTACCCGAATCGTCGCTCGTCCTCGACGGGACCATTGCAGTAGCGCGCCACTGCAATCGCTCGTGTTCTCGGCGCGATACCACTTAGCCGCACTTAGCCGCGCTCCTACGTTCCAATTGGCCCCATGTCGAGATGGCGATGACGCGTTGCTCTCGGTGGCCGCGATATCGGCAGTGGCGATATCGCCGCACCCGGGCATCGACGTTTTGCGTTCACCCGTGTCGTCGCTGGCGCCCCCGCCGTAACGATTGGCGGTCGTTATTGCACCGCAAGGAGTTTGCTGCGGTGCTGTATGCCGAACCTGTCCGGCCGATGCCGCAAATCATTGCCGGCGCCAAGCGCGAGCCGTCTGGGCTGTCAGAGCCTAAGTCACTCCGTGTGTGCCCCCGCGACGAGGCACCAGGGCGGCGAGTTCCTCGCGGCTGGTGGTCCCGGTCTTCGACATCGCCCGGTAGATGTGGCTTTCGACAGTGCGTACGGAAAGCGTAAGCCGCTCCGCAACCGCCCGGTTGGACAGCCCCTCACCGATCAGCATCACGATCTCGCGTTCGCGATCGGTGAACGGCAACGGTTCGCTGGCCCGACGAAGCGCCGGAGTCCGGGCGCCGCCGCATTGTTCGGCCAGCGCGCCAGCGCGCGTCGCGCATCCCAACGCCGATCCCCGCAGGTCCCGGCCGCGGTACGCCAGGGCGGCATGGGCGGCCGCATCGATGGCGGCGACGAGGTCCCCCATCCGCTCGAATTCTTCTGATACCGCTGCTAATTCAGTGCCGTCGCCGTCACTCAGTGCGGCCGAGAACCGTGCCGCGACGCCGACACGTGGCCCCTCGACGATCGCTGCAAGGTCACGCAATCTGACCGCGCCCGAATGGTCACCGAACTGCGCGGCGGTCTGCAGGCAGAGCACTTCTGCCGCGAATTGACCCTTGATTGACGCCCTTTCGGCAGCCGATAACACGATGGTGATGGCCTCACTGACGGCGCCCTGGCCCGCAGCCACCCATGCGTGGGCCAGGCTGCGCTCATAGTCCAGCGACCGGAAGGGGCGTCGCTGCTTGTCCAGGGCGGCTAGCGCGTCGGCTGCCTCCGCGGTGGAACCGCATATCGCGAGCGCAGTCGCGCGCGAGATGTGATAGCGGTATCCCCAGCCCAAGGCGTGCGTGGCGGATAGTCCAAGTGCCGAGTGTTCAAGCAATGCACCCGCGGAATGCAGGCGTCCGGCGCCGAGGGCGGCCCGACCCGCCACGGCAGCGCCGAGCAATTGAGCCGCGCCCGGCATGTCGGCCGCCTGGCGACGCACCCGCTCGGCCACGTCAAGGGCGTCCGCAATGCCGCCGGCCAGTAGCAGCGCGCTGACGTGCGAATCCGCGATGTTGAACCTCATGTGCGGAGCATCGAAAGAGCGTGCCGCAGCGCTGTATCCCGCCTCCGCGACGGCTACGGCTTCGGCGGCGCGCCCAGCATCCGCGGATATTGTGGCCAGGACCCAGGCGATCTCAGCGCCAACGACGGCGGGGAGCTCAGCCAAGGTGAGGCTCTTCGACGCATGTAGCGCCGCTGCGGGCTGGTCCGTCGCGAACCAGTACACCGTGAGGAAGGCATCGACATAGCAACGGGCCTGTGGTGCTGCGGTGTGCGCCGCGTCGTCGATGATCTCTTTCGCGCGTGCGGGCTCACCGAGTGCCCACAGCATGTTGCTGGCCCGCAGGAATGCGAGTCGGGCGCGCTCGCTGTCGGTCAACTGGTCGGCGCGAATTTCGGCCAGCACCGCGTCCGCCTCGTCGCCCCGGCCTGACCACGAAAGCGCGTGCGCGCGAATGAAGTTCGGCTCGGGTCCGGCGCCTGCGCGGACTGCCGCTTCGGCAAGTCGATCGGCTAGTGGCAGCTCCGCCAGCCAGACGGCACCATGGGCCGCCCTGACCAGTAGATGGGGATCGGGTGCGAGATCGGAGTCCATGCTCAGGGTGGCGCGGCGCACCACAACCTGGATGTCGTCGCAGTCATCGGCTCGGGCGAGTTCGGCGGCGACGAGTCCGCGCAACCGTCGTAGCCGGGTTGGCGCCGCGCGCCGTCGGCGAACCTCGCCGTAAAGCGGATGCGCCAACCGCACCTGGACGCCGCCGTCTACCGGCTCGAGCGTGATGAGGGCCCGCGTGTCGGCCTTCTCGATCGCCGCCGGATCAGCGACGCGCCTCAGGTGCGCCAGCTCGATGGGCTCCCCGACGACCACCGCGTCGAGCACATCGCTGACCGGCGCGGGCAGGGCTCCGATGCGCGATTCGATCAGCTCGACCAGCCCGGGCGGCATGACGGGATCGCCGAGCCAGCGCCAGTAGCCGTCCTGCCGCATGATTCGAGCGTCAGCGACCTCCTGTTCGACGATGTTGCGGAGATACAAAAGGTTGCCGCGAGTGAGCTTCCACAGTCGCTGAGCGGCACCCGGGTCCACAGGTCCAGCCAAGGTTTCCGACAGCAGCGTCATGGTTTCGTCGAGCGACAGTGGCTGCAAGTCAAGCCGGTCGAATGAGCCGACCGTCCATATCTCTTGCACCGCGGCGGGAAGCGGGTCGCCGTCGCGCACGGTGAGCATCACTTTCGCTGCGCCTCGCTGCACGATCTGATGCAGAACGAATACCGATAGGTCGTCGAGCAAGTGGGCGTCGTCGACCGCCAGCACCACGGTGACGCCCGCCGGCGCCGCGGTCAGCGACTCCATAACTCCGTGCAACAACTGGTGAGTGTCGGTGACCCCGGGCGGCGCCCACGCGGTGAAAGCGCCCAGCGGAATTGCCCGCCCCGCCGAAGTGCCGACCACCCACCGGCCTTCGACTCCCCGTGCAGAGGCGGCCCACAATGCCTCCCGGGCGATCCGGCTCTTGCCCACACCCGCCGCGCCGCAGACGACGATCCCCGAAACATCCGAAGCCGCGATGGCGGCCTCGATCGTCCGCATCTCCTCCGAGCGGCCGACCAGCGGCCACGACAAGCGCACCTCAGCAGCGTACGTGCGAACGTTGCGAATGCTGGCGCATATCGTCGCAAATCGCTCATCCGGACAGTGTCGACCGGTACCTGCTACGCAGTGGGGGAAAACCCAGGGATAATCGCTCGAATAATCGCGAGTGCGAGGGAACTTTCTACGTATGGATAGGAGATCGGTTGCCTGCTAATCACCTCGGTGAACAGCGTCCATATTTGTGAGAATTTCAATAATGGCAAAAGGGGCAACAATGGCCAAAAAAGCGAGAACGCAATAAATGCGAGTAATTGCACCGGAGTTAGCATTATCATATCACTCAAGGCGATCCCAGCGGTCGCGTAATAGCGCACCTCCGCGTCCAACCCCCGCACCAACGAGGCGATCAGCTCCTCGGCGGCGGTGTACGCGGCCGGAGCCGCCCGCAAGTTCTGGACAAACTGATTCTGATACGCGGCGGCATCCCTAGCCACCGCCTGGTAGTCCTGGGCGTGCTCCGAGAACAACTGCGCGATAGCCAGCGACACCTCATCGGCGGCGGCTGGCGCCACCGCAAGGGTCGCTGGGACCGCCGTTATGCGGGCCGCGTCGAGCGTCGAACCGATGGTCTCCAAATCCGCTGCCGCCGCCGTCACCAGCTCCGGCACCACGCTCACATACGACATGTCTGTCCTACCCCTGCGGCATGCCAACCTCTGGCACACCGAGCTTCACCCGAATTGACGGCGCAAGCATCAGTAGTCGACTACTTAACCGCGGGCGGCTCGCGAGCGTAACGGCACTGCGAAAAACCAAGCCCGAAATCGCAGCCACGTTACGCTGGCGGCCCGGGCGCGAGCCCCTTTACTCGTTCTCGACCAGGTATTGATTCGTCCCACCGGTCTCGCCCTCGCTGAACCGCGAGTGTTACTGCGACATCGGTAATGCCGATGAACCGATCGCCGTCGCGTTCGTGGCGTCATGGAAGTCGGTGAAGGTGGCCTGGTGCACCGGCCTCGACGTGTTCGATGTGCAGCGTGAAGAATGCCCGATCGAGATGCGGTGGCTCGTGTACCGCAAAACGGTTGAGGCGGCTAACTAGCGGGACTAGGGCGCGGCCGGGCCGCGCCCAGTATCGCGCCCACGATCCACGTTGTCGGAACGAGGCCGGCCTCAGGGCTGCAGGCGCTCGATCCGATCGCCGATGACCCGAATTCGGTTGTGTAGCCGGTTTTCCCGGCCCTGCCAGAACTCCACCACCTCAGGCGCAATGACGTAGCCACCCCAGTTGGGGGGCACCGGCACCTGTTCAGTCTCGGCGAAGCGTGCACTCACCTCCGCGAGCTGACCAAGCAGCGCCGCACGCGACGCGATCGGCCGCGACTGGTGCGATGCCCACGCACCCAGTTGGGAGCCGCGGGGCCGCTTGGACCAGTAATCCCGGGTCACCTGTGGGTCTACCCGGCGCACCGGGCCGCGGACATGCACCTGGCGCCCGAGTTGGTACCAGGGAAACGTTGCCGACGCGTACGGCGTCGCCGCTAGCTCGGCACCCTTGGCCGAGTCATAGTTGGTGAAAAAGGTGATCCCGGTCTCATCCGCGCCCTTGCATAACACCGATCGGCTGACCGGCCTGCCGTCGGCAACGGTAGCCAGCACCATCGCATTGGGCTCGGCGAGTCCAGCGCGTTCGGCGTCGCCAATCCACTTGCGGAACAACGCAAGCCAACCATCGGCGAGCCAGTCCGTGTCCAGGTCGGGACTGCCGTCGTTCTCGACGAACCCGCCGGCCGCACGCATCTCGTCTGGTCCTGCCACCGCGTCTACGGTACCGGGGCGGCTACCGGCCGGTAGCGTGGCCCCGAAGGTGGGGTGCGAGAATTTGCCCATGACTGTGGTCCCCGAAAATTTTGTCGCCGGCCTCGAAGGCGTGGTGGCCTTTACCACCGAAATTGCCGAACCGGATAAAGACGGCGGCGCGCTGCGCTACCGCGGCGTCGACATCGAGGATCTGGTGAATCAGCGGGTCACATTCGGCGACGTATGGGCGCTGCTCGTCGATGGAAAGTTCGGTAACGGGCTGCCGCCCGCTGAGCCATTCCCGCTGCCGATCCACACCGGCGATGTGCGCGTCGACGTCCAGGCCGGTTTGGCGATGCTGGCTCCCATCTGGGGCTACGCACCACTGCTCGATACCGACGACGACGCAGCGCGTGACCAACTGGCCCGGGCATCGGTGATGGCGTTGTCCTATGTCGCGCAATCCGCCCGCGGGATCTACCAGCCCGCGGTCCCGCAACGAGTCATCGATGAATGCCCCACCGTCACAGCACGTTTCATGACCCGCTGGCAGGGTGAGCCAGACCCACGGCATATCGAGGCTATCGACGCCTACTGGGTGTCGGCCGCCGAACACGGCATGAATGCCTCGACGTTCACCGCGCGGGTGATCGCCTCCACCGGCGCCGACGTCGCGGCATCGCTGTCCGGGGCGATCGGGGCGATGAGCGGGCCGCTACACGGTGGGGCTCCGGCCCGCGTCCTGCCGATGCTTGAAGAGGTTGAGCAGACTGGCGACGCCCGCGGCCTGGTCAAAGGAATCCTGGATCGCGGCGAGAAACTGATGGGATTTGGACACCGGGTCTATCGTGCGGAGGACCCCCGGGCACGGGTGCTGCGGGCGACCGCCGAGCGGTTGGCCGCTCCGCGCTACGAGGTCGCAGTGGCGGTGGAGCAGGCGGCCTTGGCGGAGCTGCGGGAACGTCGTCCCGACCGCGCGATCGAGACCAATGTGGAGTTCTGGGCCGCCGTCATCCTCGACTTCGCCCGGGTGCCGGCAAAGATGATGCCGGCGATGTTCACCTGCGGCCGCACCGCCGGGTGGTGCGCCCACATCCTCGAGCAGAAGCGGCTCGGCAAACTCGTCCGGCCGTCGGCCATCTATGTGGGACCTGGCCCGCGCCGCCCGGAATCGGTCGAAGGGTGGGATCGCGTCCTCACCACCGCCTGACCGCGCACTCCCTGTCAAAGCCCCACATTGTCGACGTCGTAGTGGAAGCCGACCATCGGAGGGCTGTGATCCGACAGCGGCTGTCCCTTGGAATTGAAGAACTTCGGCGCCTCGTTGCTGTACGCGACGGCGTTTAGTGTCACACCCTGACCGCTTCGGTAGAAGATCTTGTCAAGCAGCTCGCATTTGTTCCCGACCATGCAGGGGATTGCATTGGTTGGCGTCATGCCGCCGAACTCCAGCTGCACCCAAGCGTCAGTGAGCGTAAGGTCCGAGGCAAATGTTTGGAGAGCGCTCAGGTCGTCGGAGTACCGGGCGTTGAAGTCGCCGGTGACGATGACCGCGCGGCCCGCGGAGTTCTGCTGGATGTAGTTGGTGATCTGCGCGAGGTTGTCATTGGTAAACCTCCCACCGCCTGTGTTGGTATGCAGGTTGTACAGGTCGATCGTTTCACCCCCCGGCATTTGCAGCTGGCTGTAGGTGAAGCCCTTCACGGTGAGGCAGTTGTCGGCGGAGCATTGCCACCACGTCTGTCGATCAAGCCTCTTCACCTTGAACTGCGCGAGAGTGTTGAGCCCATCGGAGAAGGGCACCCCAATGGGCCACAGCAGGGTGGGCGGCTCGGGCGGTGTTTGGCTGGGCATCTGGGATCTCTTGACGAGGAAATCGTGGTACGCGAAGTCCTCCTGGACGTTCGCGACATAGTAGTTGTTGAGCCGCTGCCCAATCTGTTTGGTGTACAAGAAGCGCGGCAGAATTGCGCTGGACAGCGGGAAGGGCAGCCCCGCGATGTTGTAAGTCAACATGCTGAAGTCACCGCTGATTGTCGTGGTCGGGGTGGCCCCGACGAAGACGGTCACGGTGGCGACGTCGTCGTGCCCATGGAATGGACCCAGATAGCCCGCCAAGCCGTGTACGTGAAGGCTGGTGTCATCGCTGACTGCCACGGTGAAGGTGTCGCTTCCGACAAAAGTCGGGTCGGGCGTGTAGGTGAAGCTGGCGGTTTGCTGGTCTACCTGGACGACGCCATGCTGGGGTCCGCCAGGCACACCACGCTGACGCACTCTGAACGTCATCCTGTTGCCGTCGGGGTCGAACGCGGTGAATGCAACCGGGCCGGTGGTGCCGCCCTGGGGAACGCTGACCTGTTGTGGGGTCGCGACGGGAGTGCGGTTGAAGACGATGGGAACGATCCCGTTTCGGATCGCGGCCAAAGCGTCCAGCAAGGCCTGTAAGAGTTCGTTGGGGTCGATCTGCGGCAAGCTGCCCAGTGGGAACGCCTCGGCCGACGGCGACAATGGCTTCGCCCACGGATCTCCGGTCGCGGAGCCCGAATCCCCCGGTGCGGAGCAACCAATCGCGGGGATGGTTATCGCCACTCCCAGCCCCAGGACAACTGCTAGCGCACCAATCCGGCCGATCCCCCTGGCGTAGCGCATCGATTCTCCTTGTGCCGCTGTTCGCGAAAGGTCGTTGCTCGCAGCGAATGTTCTACCTGCAGCAAAGACATTGTCAATGCGCGTAGTTGGTCGATATCCGGCGTCCGTCGCAAAGTTGTGCACCTTCAAAACGTGCGCCGCCAGGGGCCCCGGCGACCACCCGCGCGGTGCGTGCTGGGCGCGGTAGCGCCCCACCAAGCTGGAACGGCGACGTCGTTTTACAGCTCGGGAGCCGGGCAGGATACCGGCCCGCCAGAATCTTTTGGGTTGCTGTTCGTACCGCCGACGAGTTGAGTTGTTGCGCCGTGTGATCGATGGAACCTGCGGCATCACCGGTGTTCGCCAACAAGCGGACTTGCGCGATAAATCGCTGCTCTAGCTGGCAAATCGTCCGCTTCTGGAGATAGCTGGGCCGGAGCTAGTGGTCCGCCAGACCTATTGGTGACAGACATTTTTTGCGCGGACGAGCACGCGCGATTCATACAACCGTGTGTTCAACGTTCCGGCCTAGCCCGCTCGGGCAGCAGAGCCGCAGATCGGCTCGCGACGGGACTCATTGCACCGTTGAATCGGTGGCCAATGCCGCTTCGGCGAACATGCCTGCCACTTCGAGGGCGCAGACAGCAAGTCGAACCGGCTGTGACAGAAGCGTATTCATGCCGAGACAGAGAATTGCTCGTGTCGTGACGGGAACGTTTTCGGTTAGAGACGGCTTAGAGACGGCGATATTGCCGACGCGGGTCTTGACGGCCACCGCGGCACGGACGGGGGGAAACGATCAGGCTGGCGGAAAGTTGTCGGTGCCCCGCGATTGAATGGCCTTGCGGCGATGACTTTCCGTCGTCGCCGTAGTCAGTACTCGTGAGCCCGTCCGGGATACCAAACCGTAAGGAGACCGTCATGGCGATCAACGTCGAACCCGCAGTGATCCCCCACCTCGTCGTTGGCGACGCCGCCGCCGCCATCGACTTCTACGTCAAGGCGTTCGGCGCTGAGGAACTGGGGCGGGTGCCCGGTCCCGATGGCAAGCTGATCCACGCCGCGGTGCGCATCAACGGCTTCACAGTCATGCTCAACGACGACTTCCCCGAGATGTGCGGCGGCAAGTCGATGACTCCGCGGTCGTTGGGCGGAACTCCAGTCACCATCCACCTGACGGTCACTGACGTCGACGCGAAGTTCCAGCGTGCCCTGGACGCCGGCGCCACCGTGGTGGCGGCGTTGGAGGACCAGTTCTGGGGCGACCGCTACGGGGTGCTCGAAGATCCGTTCGGCCACCACTGGTCGTTGGGACAGCCGGTGCGCGAGGTCAGCATGGAGGAAATCCAAGCGGCCATGGCTGCGCAGGCCAGCAGCTAACCCGCGATCCGCTCACTCAACCGGGCCAGTAGGCGCCGTCCCAGCGGCGGCGCCTGCGCTGCGGTAGCCGCTGCCGCGAGCATCTCGGCAGCGTTGGTGAACTTGTTGCGCGGGCGGCCCTCGTCACGGCCGCGCGCCACCTCGGCGGCGTTGATGGCGCACCATCCGGCGGCGTCGACCACGTCGGGCTGGCGAGCGTGCACCAGCTCCTTAAGCTCCGCCGGTTGGGCCACCGGAGCGGTCAGCTTGCCCGCATTGAAGTCGGCAACAAGAGTCTGAACGGTTTGGCAAGAGCACGACTTGTTCGTGCCGATGAACCCTGTCGGCCCGCGCTTGATCCAGCCGGCGACGTACGCGCCAGGCACCGGCCGGCCGGTGGCCGGGTCGACAACCCGACCGCCATCGTTGGGGACCACCGCCGCCGCTTCGTCGAACGGGAGATCGGGGATCGGCTTGCCGCGGTAGCCAATCGACGTCAGTGCGAGGCCGGCGTCGAGCCGGCGCACCTCATCGGTACCGGTGACCGAGAACTCCACGGCGCTTACCCGTTGCTGACCGAGGACGCGTTGCGGCGTGAGCTGATATGCAAGCCGGATCCGCGGGCGCGATGAGGGCGGCGAGACCCCCTCACCGGCAATGCCCAGGCTGCTCAAGACCTGCAGCTTGTTCCTGGTCACCGAGTCGGAAGCGGACGTAAGGTCGTCGAGCACCCGCTGGTGATCGACGGCGTCGAGTACTACGTCGGACGCGCCCGTGAGTCCGATCAACTCGGGCAGGGTGAACGCCGAGTGGGCAAGACTACGCCGGGCCGCGATCACCACCTCGCGGATCGCCGAGCCGCGCAGCGCCCGCAACGCGTGGTCGGCGATGTCGGTGTGGGCGAGGTCGTCGGGGTCCGCGGTGAGCACACGCGCCACATCGAGGGCGACGTTGCCATTACCGATGATCACGACGCGTTCGTGGCCGAGATCGATAGGCAGATCGGTGAATTCGGGGTGTCCGTTGATCCACGCGACCAATTCTGTGGCGGTCCAGGCACCCGGGAGACCCATACCCGCGATATCGAGCCGGCGGTCATCGGGCGCACCCACCGCGTACAGCACGGCGTGATGGTGACTCAACAGTTCCGCGTGGCTCAGGTGCTTCCCTATCTCGACGTTGAGGTAGAACCGGAAGCGCCGATGCCCTGCGACGCGGTCGAACAGTTGGGTGACCTTCTTGGTGTTCTGGTGATCCGGCGCAACCCCGGCACGCACCAGCCCATAGGGCGTGGGCAGCTTCTCAAACACGTTGACCCGCACGCCATGCTGGACCAGCAACTCATCGGCGGCATACATCGCTGCGGGCCCGGAGCCGACAATGGCCACCGTCAGCGGGTCGCCATGCGCATGGACTTCGGCGGCCGGAATCACCGGGGCCAATTTCGAGGTCGGCGGTAGCTTCACGTCGGCGGGCCGCTTTGGGTAGTACGAGGCGTTGATCTCAACGAACGGCAGCTGTTTGGAATCCAACCTGCTGTCGGGTGCGATCGCGCCAACCGGGCAGGCACTCACGCAGGCACCGCAGTCCACACAGGCCAGCGGGTCGATATAGAGCATTTCCGAGGTCGCGAAGCCCGGCTCGTCCGGAGTCGGGTGGATGCAATTCACCGGGCAAGCGAAGACGCAGGACCCGTCATTGCAGCACGACTGTGTAATAACGTGTGGCATAAAGGATTACGCTGCTGGCGCGGCCGCCAAGCGCTGACGTTGCGGCTCGCTGCGGTAACGTGACGGCTTACCGTCGATCTTGCAGATCCGCCACATCAGCCGGGCAAGTCGGCCCTGCATCAAGCCGGTGTCGTAGGCGAGCATGCGGACGTCGGCGAACATGTCGCGCAACCACTTTCGCGATTCCGGCGACCGGAAGAACAGTTCCTTCTTGACCTCACGCGGGATGTCGAATTCTTCCCAGAATGCCTTGGGCGGAATCAAGATGGCATTGCACAAACTCCGCATGGTCAGCGGAAAGTACAGCGAGATCCAGAACCGCTGCGTCCGAGTCAGATTCGGTAACCGCTTGCGTAGGTACTCGTGAGCGAACGAAATGTGTCGCGCTTCTTCGGCCACATGGATGGCCATCACCCGCTCCATGATCGGATGCAGCGACTTGCCTTCGCGGAGAACCTGCTTCTGGGTGTGGTCAATGGGCTCCTCGCCGGCGAGTACGCCAATGAAGAACGCTACCGGCAATGGCCCGGCCACCAGCGGGATCAACGGTGAGATCCAGCGCAGCCGCCGTGGCATCCCGGGAACATCTGCGCCGATCCGGTTGATCATCTCCTGGAACATCATGGTGTGGTTGCACTCTTCGACGCATTCGTGCAGGCAGTACCGATACTCCGGGGAGCCGTTGGGCATCCAGAACGTGTAGTTCATCAGGCCACGGATCAGGATGGATTCGAAGTGCAGCCCCACCTTGGCCACGTTGGCCTGGCGCCACCTTCCGATCTCGATCTGGCGTTCCTGCGTCTGCGCTTGGTACCAGGGATGGCGGCCCAACGGGTCGGTCGCCGGGAGGATCCACCGGGGATCATTGTCGGTGACAGCGAACTCCGGTGACTCCCAATCGATATCGGTGTACGGGTTGAAGTTTCGCCGCACAGACCCCTCGGACAGTGTGGCGAGCGTTTCCACGTACTCGGCGTCGTCAAGCACCTCCATGTTGCGGCGCCAACGCCGAACCATGCGCGTCCTGGCCTTCCCAGCAGCCATGAGCAGCCTCCTCAATGAGGTTTGTCTCGGGCGTGTATGGAACACGGTACCGCTGGTACCGGGAAATGCGCACTTTCATGTGTCTCAGATCACACGCTGGTCCCTCCCAAAGGGCCGTTCAGCTAGGTCGCAGGGTTGCTCACTACCCTGATGGCCATGGCTGACCAGCTCGAGATTCCCGCTCACCTCAAACCGCGCGACGGCCGCTTCGGATGCGGACCATCGAAGGTCCGTCCAGAGCAACTGCAGGCCCTGGCCACCACCTCGGCGGCCTTGTTCGGCACGTCGCACCGCCAGGCGCCGGTCAAGAATCTGGTAGGCCGGGTCCGCAGCGGGGTGGCCGAGCTTTTTTCGGTGCCCGACGGCTACGAGGTCATCCTGGGCAACGGTGGCGCGACAGCGTTCTGGGATGCCGCGGCATTCGGGCTGATCGACAAGCGCTCGCTGCACCTGACCTACGGCGAGTTCAGCTCGAAATTCGCCTCGGCCGTCGCCAAGAACCCGTTCATCGGCGACCCGATCATCGTCAAGTCGGATCCGGGTAGCGCCCCGAAGCCGCAGAGCGACCCGTCCGTCGACGTGATCGCCTGGGCACACAACGAGACGTCGACCGGTGTCTCGGTGCCGGTGCACCGGCCGGCCGACTCGGGGGGCGCGCTGGTCCTCATCGACGCCACCTCCGGGGCCGGTGGTTTGCCAGTCGACATCGCCGAGGTCGACGCCTACTACTTCGCGCCGCAGAAGAACTTCGCCAGCGATGGCGGCCTCTGGCTGGCCGTCATGAGCCCGGCGGCGCTGGCCCGGGTGGAGGCCATCGCCGCGTCCGGTCGCTGGGTTCCCGACTTCCTATCGCTGCCGATAGCGATCGAGAACAGCCTGAAGGACCAGACGTACAACACACCGGCGATCGGCACCCTGATATTGCTGGCCGAGCAAGTCGACTGGCTGTTGAGCAACGGCGGGCTGGACTGGGCGGTCAAGCGCACGGCGGACTCGTCGCAGCGGTTGTATGCGTGGGCACACGAGCGCCCGTACACCACGCCGTTCGTCGCCGACCCCGGGCTGCGCTCGCAAGTGGTCGGCACCATCGACTTCGTCGACGAGGTGGACGCTGCGGCCGTGGCCAAGACTTTGCGCGCTAACGGCATAGTCGACACCGAGCCGTATCGCAAACTCGGCCGCAACCAGCTACGGATCGCGATGTTTCCCGCCGTGGATCCCGACGACGTCAGCGCGCTCACCGCATGCGTCGACTGGGTGGTCGAGCGGCTCTAACGAAGCGCGTGGCCGCCTCCGCGTGTCAACGAGGTTAACGGGGCTTAGCCCACTAGAGTGCGCACGTATCAGGTCCAGTGCTGACCTGCACGGAGCCTGCGAGGAGAAGCCATGCGGGAACTCAAAGCAGTTGGGCTCGACGCCGACGGCAAATACATCATCTGCGAAGGTGCCAACCCAGCCGAGAGGTTCAGGCTCCCGGCCGATGATCGGCTACGGGCCGCCTTGCGTGGCGAGGCACCGCCGCCAGAACAACCGCCGCTCGACATGCAAGTGACTAACATGTTGAGCCCCAAGGAAATTCAGGCACGAATCCGCGCCGGCGCGTCCGTCGAGCAGGTCGCCGCCGCCTCGGGTTCGGCCATCGCGCGCATCCAGCGGTTCGCCCACCCGGTGTTGCTGGAACGCTCGCGCGCGGCCGAGTTGGCGACGGCGGCCCACCCGGTTTTGGCCGACGGCCCGTCCGTGCTGACGCTGCTAGAGACGGTCACTACAGCATTGGTAAAGCGTGGCCTTAACCCCGACAACCTCGGCTGGGATGCCTGGCGCAACGAAGACGGGCGCTGGACGGTGCAGCTGGCCTGGAAGGCCGGCCGTTCCGACAACGTCGCACATTTCCGCTTCACGCCGGGCGCGCACGGCGGCACCGCCACCGCGATCGACGACGCGGCCAGTGAGCTGATCGACCCAGACTTCAAAACACCGCTGCGGCCGCTGGCGCCGGTGGCCCACCTCGCCTTCGATGCCGTGCAGGAACCCGCGAGGCCGGCACCACCCCCGCCGCCGGCCGAACCGCCGGTCAGCAGCCGACGGGGCAAGCCGGCCATTCCCGCCTGGGAGGATGTGCTGCTCGGGGTTCGCTCAGGCGGCCAGCGCTAGCAGTATCAGCCACCCGGCCGCCACACCTACGCCGCTACCCAGCACAAACCAGCGCAGCACGGGGGTGCGCCGCCAGCCCCACAGGGTCGGCGCCAATCCTCCGGCCGCCACCACGTTGAGCCCCACCGCCAACAGCGGATGCACTCGGACCAGCCCGAGACTCAACACCACAACCGCGGTTCCGGTAACGGCGGCCACGAACCCGGCAACCGTCAAACCCGTTGCCCAGGGCACGGACTCGTCGCTCACGACGCAAGCCTATTCCGCTCGTAGAACGCCAGCGCCGCCGCAGTCGCGACGTTGAGGGAGTCGGTACCTCGCGACATCGGGATCCGCACCCGCATGTCGCTGATCCGCAGTGCAGCCGTCGTCAGCCCGGGGCCCTCGGCGCCCACCAGCAACGCAATCCGCTCGTCGCGTATCGCGTCCATCACCTCGGCCAGCGCGCAGGCGTCACCTTGTGGAGTCATCGCCAACAGCCGGAAGCCACTGTCTTTCAGCATCACAAGGTCGGCGGGCCAGTCTGTGGTCCGTGCATACGGGACCAGCAGGGCGTGACCCATGGAGACCCGGACCGCGCGGCGGTAGAGGGGATCCGCACAGCCGCTCCCGAACACCACCGCGTCGACACCCAGGCCCGCCGCGTTGCGGAAGATCGAGCCCAGGTTCTCATGGTCGTTTACTCCTTCGAGCACCGCGACGGTGCGGGCGCCGTCGACCACCTGAGCGACGCTGGGCTCTGGCACCCGACGTGCGGCGGCCAGCACGCCGCGGTTGAGATGAAACCCGATCACCTGCGCCATGACGTCTGCGGACGCCCGATAGTAGGGGCTGGTGACGCCGGCCAGGTCGTTCTTGAGCTCGCTGAGCCTGCGGTCGGTACCCAGGAAGGCCAGCGGGGTGAATCGAGAGGCCAGCATGCGCTGTACGACAAGCACGCCCTCGGCGATCACCAAGGCCTTTCCGGTCGGGAGGTCGGGACGACGGTCGACGCTGTTCAGGTCGCGAAAATTGTCCAGCCGCGGATCGTCGGGATCGCTGACATCCTCAACGGCACTCACGGGCTTTCGTCGACCAAGGCCGAGATCAGGTCGGCAGCGTTGCGCAGGACGTCGCGTTGTCCGCTGTCCAGCGTGGCCAACCGCTCGGCCAACCATTCCTGGCGCGCGCGCCGGGCCGCCCTGACCAACTCGGCGCCGGATTCGGACACCGAGACCAGCACCTGCCGACCGTCGACAGGGTGCGGCGCGCGGTCTACGAAACCCATGTCGGCCAGGGAGGCGATCACCCGGGTCATCGATGGCGGACGGACCCGTTCCCGGATTGCCAACGCGCCGGGCGTCATCGCACCCTCGTTGGCCAACGTCGTCAGCGCCGACAGCTGCGACAGCGACACCGGCGATGACGGATTCCGAAACCGCAGTTGCCGGGCCAACCGCATAACCGCCAGCGACAAATCGCTGGCCAGCCGCGCGTCGCTGTCAGGCACAGCGCGAGGTTACATCGGAACCTCAGGACTCGCGGTCAGAACCGGCAAACGACGAACTTCTCTCCCGCCAGCGGCTTGCCTCCGGTCGGCCATGTTGCGTTCTGCGAGTTGCCCGCCGCCCGCTATGTTGAACGCGATGAGCGCCGAACCCGACCAAAGCCCCGCGCCACCGCTGCCGGCCGTCCTGCTCGAGGTGTGGCCGGTCATCGTGGTTGGGGCTTTGGGTTGGCTGGCTGCCACGGCCGCCGCGTTCTTGGTACCCAGCCTGGAGAATTGGCGTCCGGTGACGGTCGCCGGGCTCGGAACGGGGCTGCTCGGCACGGGCATCTTTGTGTGGCAACTCGCCGCTGCCCGCCGTGGTGCACGTGGCGCGCAAGACGGACTCGAAACCTATCTGGACCCGAAATAAATCCGGCAGGGCGAACGATTGCGACAGCGCGTTCTCGAACTTGAACGCACTTCTTCGGTGGAACCGCGAAGGACTAGGCGGGAGTCTCTGGAACCGGCTTCGCCATGACGTCGAGCACGCCGTCGTCGTACGGCTCATACGTGGGCGAGCCGATGCCCGCCGGGGCAGGAGTGTCGGAGTGCGCACCACAGCCGTAGTACTTGTCGACGACATGGCCGTCGGCCGACAGTTCGTTGCCGCACACCCCGAACATCGCGCCCAGCGATCCGGCCAGCGGCAGAAAGAAACCGCAGTCGCGGCACACTCGCTTGGTGGACCGCGCCATCGGTGAGTCGGGACCATAGTCGCCGTCGTGCCAACGCTCGGCTGCCTGAGCGCGACCCCAGGCACTCATCACCCAGCGCCGGCCCAGCCCTACTTCGGCAGCGGTCTCGTCAACCTGCGCGTCACCACTGCTGGTGTAGCCCGGAACTAGCCGCGGGTCGTCCTTTGCCGGCGCTAGCAAGTCCCCTGGGCTCAAGTCACCCGGCTGAATCCGCTTCTCCCACGGCACCCATTCGGGCGCCAGCAGGGCCGTCGGGCCGGGAATCAGCACCACCTCGCTGATCGTGGCGTGGTCAGAGCCGGAATAGGTGGCGACAACGACGGCCCACTGCCATCCCTGGTAGCCCGGTAGATGCGCCAGAAACCTGTGGGTCGCGGTGTTCGGGTCCTCATAGCTGACGCCCAAGTAGTCGCCGACCGCCTCCGGGCCACTGAACTCCGCGACAGCCGCCCTGGCCGCCTCGACCGCACCCGTGAGCACCGCCGCCAACCCTTCGGGCCACTCGGCTACGGTCGTCACGGCGGATTCCTCATTGGGTCCGGTCACGCTGTCCCCTCCTCTGCAATGCGTATCCAATACTGCCGGAAGACACGGTGGACGGGCCACACCCGGTTGCCAACGCGAGAAGGCGGCATAGGACAGAATTGAATCGTGTCTGGACGGCGGCGTGATCATCCGGGCCGCATGGCCCCACCCCCGGGCCGCCGGACCCGAAGCGGATCGCTCAATGAGCACCCCGGAATGGCCAATTACCCGGCCAACGACTCCGACTTTCGCCGCGCGCGCCGGCCCCCACCGATGCCCAGCGCCAACCGCTACCTGCCGCCGCTGGGCCAGCAGCCGGAACCCGAACGGGGCGGCGCACCCCCACCGCCGCCGCGTGGTGTCAACAACGGGGAACGGATCACCGTCACCCGGGCCGCGGCGATGCGCAGCCGCGAAATGGGTTCCCGCATGTACTGGATGGTTCAGCGCGCCGCCACCGCCGACGGCGCCGACAAGTCCGGACTGACCGCGCTGACGTGGCCGGTGATGGCGAATTTCGCGGTCGACTCCGCAATGGCCGTCGCGCTGGCCAACACGCTGTTCTTCGCGGCGGCCAGTGGGGAGAGCAAGTCCAAGGTCGCTCTCTACCTGCTGATCACCATCGCACCGTTCGCCGTGATCGCGCCGCTTATCGGTCCGGCGCTGGACAAGCTGCAGCACGGCCGGCGGGTCGCGCTGGCACTGTCGTTCGCGCTTCGCACCGCGTTGGCATTGGTGTTGATTATCAACTACGACGGCGCTACCGGCAGCTTCCCGTCGTGGGTGCTCTATCCATGTGCGTTGGCGATGATGGTGTTCTCGAAGTCATTCAGCGTGTTGCGCAGCGCCGTGACGCCGAGGGTGATGCCGCCAACGATCGACTTGGTCCGGGTCAACTCCCGGCTCACCGTGTTTGGTCTGCTCGGCGGCACCATCGCCGGAGGTGCCGTTGCGGCTGGTGTCGAGTTTGCCTGCACACACTTGTTGCAGCTCCCGGGCGCGCTGTTCGTCGTCGTCGCGATCACGATCGTGGGCGCCTTGCTGTCGATGCGTATTCCGCGCTGGGTTGAAGTGACAACCGGTGAGGTTCCGGCCACGTTGAGCTACCACCGGGATAGCGACCCGCTGCGGCGACGGTGGCCGGAGGAACTCAAGGAAGTCAAAAAGGTCGGCGGCAGGCTACGGCAACCGTTGGGCCGCAACATTATTACCTCATTGTGGGGTAACTGCACGATCAAGGTGATGGTTGGCTTTCTGTTCCTCTATCCGGCCTTTGTCGCCAAGGCGCACGACGCCGACGGATGGGTTCAGCTCGCCATGCTGGGGATCATCGGCGCCGCTGCCGCAATCGGAAACTTCGCCGGCAACTTCACCAGCGCACGCCTCAAACTGGGCAGGCCGGCGGTATTGGTGGTGCGCTGCACAGTGGTGGTAACCGTGTTGGCGTTGGCGGCCGCTGTGGCCGGCAACCTGCTGGTTGCCGCGATTGCCACTCTGATTACCTCGGGGTCCAGCGCAATTGCGAAGGCATCGTTGGACGCCTCGTTACAACACGATCTGCCTGAGGAATCGCGGGCATCAGGGTTCGGGCGTTCGGAGTCGACCTTGCAGCTGGCGTGGGTGCTCGGGGGCGCGCTCGGGGTGTTGGTGTACACGGAGTTGTGGGTCGGTTTCACTGCGGTCAGCGCGCTGCTGATCTTGGGCCTAGCGCAAACGATCGTCAGCTTCCGGGGTCACTCATTGATCCCCGGCCTCGGAGGCAATCGCCCCGTGATGGTCGAACAGGAGGGCCGGCGCCTTGGCGCTTCAGCAGCGGGAGCGATGCCTCAGTGAAACGCGGTGTGGCCGTGCTGATCGCGGTCGTGGTAGTACTGCTGTCGATCGGAGCGGGGGTCGGCACATGGCTATTGGTTCGTGAGCCCGGTCCGCAACGACCGGAAATCAGTGCGTATTTGCATGGACACCTGACCCGGGTCGGGCCGTACCTCTACTGCAACGTGCTCAACCTCGATGACTGTCAGACACCCCAAGCACAGGGCGAACTTCCGTTTAGCGAACGTTACCCGGTCCAACTTTCGGTACCGGAGACGATTTCGCGGGCGCCCTGGCGGCTGCTGAAGGTGTACGAAGACCCCACCAACACAACGACCACGCTATTTCGGCCCAACAGCCGCCTGGCGGTGACCATCCCAACCGTCGACCCGCAGCGCGGCCGACTGACCGGGATAGTCGTGCAGTTGCTGACGTTGGTAGTCGACTCCGCGGGTGAACTACGTGACGTGCCGCACGCGGAATGGTCAGTGCGCCTTATCTTTTAAATAAGCTGCCGAGCGTGGAGTTGTTGGGCAATGTGGCCATGTTTTTGCTCAACAAGTCGACGCTCGACCAAGCATGTCGGTACCGGCGGGCACCGTATCGGGCATGGAGACCCTTAACTGGCCATTCCGAGGCACCGACGCGCTAGCAGCGGGAGTCGTCACGCCGCATCGATTGCGGACCGACTTCGACATGGTTCATCGCAATGTGTACATCCCCCGCGGACAAAAGCTCACCGCTGTAACCCGGGCGGTTGCCGCATGGCTGTGGTCGGGGCGAACCGCGACCGTGGCGGGCCTGTCAGCCGCAGCACTTCACCGCACGGCATGGATCGACGACTGGCTGCCGGCCGAACTCAACCGACGAAGTCGCGACAAGACACCCGGCATCATCTTGCACAGCGACGCCCTCGGCGATGACGAAGTCTGCGTGCGCGACGGGATTCGGGTTACCACGCCGGCCCGCACGGCATTCGACCTTGGACGACGAAAGGGATTGACTACAGCGGTGATTCGATTGGACGCCCTGACCCGAGCCACGGAGGTGAAGGTTGCCGACGTCGAACTATTGGCTGACCGCCATCGGGGTGCTCGTGGGTTGGTGCAGTTACGGCAGGCACTGCCACTAGTCGACGGAGGCGCCGAATCACCCTATGAGACGCGAACCCGTCTGGTACTCATCGGCGCCGGCTTGCCACGGCCCCAGACCCAGATCGAGGTGCTCAACGACTGGGGTGGGGTATTGGCCAGGATCGACATGGGTTGGGCGGAATGGAGGGTCGGCGTTGAGTTCGACGGCGCGCAACACTGGACCGATGCCGCACGGCGAACCCGCGACATCGATCGATTGGCCGAACTCGAGGCCCGCGGCTGGATCATCATCCGGGTCAGCGCCGACATGCTCCGGAATCGGCACGACGTCGTCGTCACACGTGTTCGTCGCGCCCTGCTGGCCGCGGGTTGCCCCCACTGACCCACCGAACGTGGAGTTGTTGAGCGCCAACGGGGTGATTTCGCCCAACAACTCGACGCTGGCCGATTATCTCCGCGCCGACAGCTTACGCGCCGTGGGCGGCCGGCACCCGTTCGTCCTCGACCGGCGGCCCGGGCGGGGTACCGTCACCGAACGGCCTGCCGCCCAAGGCCTCCCGTCCATGGGGCGCTAACCAGCCAGCGAGGTCGGGCCCCTTGGGCACAATGCGGGTGGGATTGATATCCGAATGCACCACGTAGTAGTGCTGCTTGATCTGTACGAAGTCGACGGTGTCCCCGAACCCCGGCGTCTGGAATAGGTCGCGGGCGTAAGCCGACAACACTGGCATCTCGCTGAGCTTGGACCGATTGCACTTGAAATGCCCGTGGTACACCGGATCGAAGCGGGCCAGCGTGGTGAACAGCCGCACATCGGCCTCCGTGATGGTGTCGCCCACCAGGTATCGCTGGGTCGCCAGGCGATCGCTCACCCAATCCAACGCGGCGAATAGCCGGTCATACGCCGCTTCATAAGCCTCCTGTGACCCGGCAAAACCGCACCGGTACACCCCATTGTTGATTTCGGTGTAGATCCGTGCGGACACCTCGTCAATCTCGGCCCGCAACCCTTCGGGGTACAGCTGCGGCGCGCCGTCGCGCTGGTATGCGGTCCACTCGGTGGAGAAATCCAGGGTCATCTGCGCGAAATCGTTGGTGACCACCGCGCCGGTTGGGATGTCGACGATCGCCGGGACGGTAATCCCTTTCGGGTAGTCCGGAAAGCGCTTGAAGTAAGCGTCTTGCAGCCGCGGGATCTTGAGCACCGGGTCGACACCCCCCGGGTCAAGGTCGAACGTCCAGCTGCGCTCGTCATGGGTAGGGCCGCAATACCCAATGGAGAGAACATGTTCCAGACCCAGCAACCGCCGCACAATGATCGTGCGGTTGGCCCACGGACACGCACGGGCAACGATAAGCCGATAACGGCCCGGCTCTACCGGATAACCGTCGCGTCCATCGGCGGTGATGCGGGTGCCGATGTAGTTGGTATCGCGGGTGAACTCGCCCGTTCCGGCGACATACGAGGCCATATCTGCCTTACTCTCGGCACAATGCCGTTAAGAACTCAGAAACCGCCGGGCCAGATTTGTCTCGGTGGACGGCCCCGGTTCCCAGTGCGCAATCCACGGTCCGGTGCCCTCTGACTGATCGATAATTCCCTGCTCTAGCCAGGTGTAGCGGCCTTCCAGAACATCGCTTGCCAACCGGCGGTCGATGCCGTCGGTGTTGGTCCACAAGGCGTGGAACAGTGCCTCGACCCGCAGGGTGGCCTGCTGGCAGAACGCCTCGGCCAGTTCGTATGCCTGTTTGCCCTCCGCCGGATCGGCAACTCGCTGCGCCTCGGCGCGCACACATACCGCGGACATGGCGAACAGCTCCGCACCGATATCGACGATGCGCCCAAGGAATCCTTGCTTTTGCTCCAGACCGGCTTGCCAGCGCGCCATCCCGTAGAAGGTGTTGCGGGCCAACTTGCGTGACGAGCGTTCGACAAATCGTAGATGCGTCGCCAGTGCGCCGAACTCACGGTACGACGTGGGTCGCTGGCCTTCCCCAAAAACCAGTTTCGGCAACCACTTTGCATAAAAACCGCTCGCCCCGGCCGCCGCTGCGGCCTTCTGTCGCAGATCGGCTCTGGGGTTCGCAAGGTCACCGGCGGCGGTCAAATGAGCGTCAACTGCTTCCCGCGCGATGAGCAGCCGCATGATTTCGCTGGATCCTTCGAAGATGCGGTTGATCCGCAGGTCCCGCATCGCCTGCTCCACCGGCACTGCGCGCTCCCCACGTGCAGCAAGGGACTCCGCGGTCTCGTAGCCGCGGCCACCGCGGATCTGCAACAGTTCGTCGACGATCACATCGCCCATCTCGCTGCACCACAACTTGGCCAACGCCGCCTCGATCCGGATGTCGTTGCGCCCCTCGTCGGCCATCTGACCGGCCAGTTCGAGCACCGCATCGAGCGCGTACGTGGTGGCGGCTATGAAGGCGAGCTTGCTGGAAATCGCCTCATGTTTGCCGACCGGCTTTCCCCACTGCACTCGCTCCCGGGACCATTCCCGGGCTATCTTCAGCGACCACTTGGAGGACCCGATGACGACCGCCGGTAAGGCCAGCCGTCCGGCGTTGAGTGTGGTCAGCGCGATCTTCAGGCCATCGCCTTCGCGGCCGATCAGGTTTTCGGCGGGGACTCGAACACGGTGCAGCCTGGTCACCCCGTTTTCGATGCCGCGCAGTCCCATGAACTTGTTGCGCCGCTCCACGGTGATCCCGGGTGAATCGGCCTCGACAACGAATGCGCTGATTCCCCCGCGATGCCCCTCGCTCTTGGGCACTCGGGCCATGACGACCAACAGTTCGGCGACCACGCCATTGGTGGTCCACAACTTCACGCCCTCTAGCTCATAAGCCTTCCCGTCATCGACAGGTGTCGCCGTGGAGGCCAGGCGCGCCGGGTCGGAACCCACGTCCGGTTCGGTGAGCAGAAACGCTGAAATGGCGCCGGCGGCACAGCGCGGCAAGAACTTCCGCTTCTGCTCCGGGCTCCCGGCAAGCTTGAGTGGTTCCGGTACCCCGATCGACTGGTGGGCCGACAGCAACGCGCCGAGACTGGGATGAACGGACGAAACCATCATCAGGGCTCGGTTGTACGCAACTTGGGACATGTCCAGGCCGCCGTACTCGGACGGGATTTTTATGCCGAAGCAGCCCAGCTCGGCAAAGCCCTTCACATACTCATCGGGAATCTGGGCGTCACGCTCGATGACGCTGCCATCAATGCTGTCGAGAAATTCCCGCAGCCTGTCGAGAAACTCTGCGATGCGAGCCTCTTCGGCGCTCGACGGTCTGGGGAACGGGTGGATCAAGTCCAACGGAAACCGGCCGAGGAACAGTTCCTTGGCGAAAGATGGTTTATCCCAACCACGTTCGCGGGATTCTTCGGCAAGGGCTCTTGCTTGCTCCTCGGTGACCTGCGCTTGCTGTGCCATCGCCGCCTCCTGACTAACGAATCACATCGAGGGTGGAGTACCCGGTGCCTGCCCGAATGCTACCCGCCGGTAGCGAAGCCATAGTCGCACGCGGGCTAACGGGGTTTCTCTCCACAGATTGGGTGAATCTGATGACGTCCAGTCGTGATAGCGATACCGTTTGTAACTGCCGATCGGTCAATGACGACCTGGTAGGAGGACAGCGATGTCGTACGTGGTGGCGGTCCCGGAGATAGTCGCTGCGGCGGCAACTGATTTGCAGAAGATCGGGTCAGCGTTAAGCGTAGCCAACGCAGCCGCGCTGGCCCCGACTACCAGGGTGCTGGCCGCCGGTACCGACGAGGTGTCGGCGGCCGTGGCGTCGCTGTTTTCCGGGCACGCCCAGGCCTATCAGACGCTCAGCACCCAAGCGGTGGCGTTTCATCAGCGGTTTATGCAGGCCGTAAACGCTGGCGCGAGCGCGTATGCGATCGCCGAGGCCGCTAACGCCTCCCCGCTGCAGCAAGCATTGAACGTCATAAATGCGCCCACGCAGGCACTGCTGGGGCGCCCGCTGATCGGCAACGGCGCAGATGGGGCGGCGGGGACGGGACAGGCCGGCGGGGACGGCGGCTTGCTGTACGGCAACGGCGGCAACGGCGGGTCCGGCGGGATCGGCCAGGCCGGTGGCGCCGGTGGCAGCGCGGGGTTGATCGGCAACGGCGGGGTCGGAGGCGCCGGAGGAGCCGGCGCGATCGGCGGCACCGGTGGCAACGGTGGGTGGTTGTACGGCAATGGTGGGGCCGGCGGGCTCGGAGGGACGGGGGTGGCGGGCATCAACGGCGGCACCGGGGCGTATGGAGGTGCCGGCGGCAACGCGTACCTGTTCGGTTCCGGTGGTGCCGGCGGGCAGGGCGGCACCGGGGCAGCCGGGGCAGACGGCGTCAACCCCAACCCAACGGGTACGGCCGGAACCGGCACGGTGGGCGCCGACAAGACCACCTCAGGTGCCACCGCCGTTGGCGGAAAGGGCGGCCCCGGCGATGCCGGCGACGCCACGACGACCGGCGGCGAGGGCGGGCGCGGCGGGAACGCCACCTCGACCGGTGGCGGTGACGCCATTGGCGGTGAGGGCGGCATCGGGGGCGACGGCGCCTATGGCGGCGCCGGCGGCGCCGGCGGCAATGCCGATTCCACCGGTAACGCCGCCGTAGGAGGTGCCGGTGGGGCGGGCGGCAATGCCGAGGCCGCAGGCGGCGCGGGGGGGACCGGCGGCAAAGGCGGAGAGGCCCACGCGGGCACCAATTCCCCAAGTAACGCTGAGGCCGGTAACGGCGGTGCTGGCGGCAACGGCCAGGACAGCGCCATTTCTGGCGGCACCGGCGGTGCTGGCGGAACCGGCGGTGCCGGTGGCCGTGCCGGGTTACTGGTCGGCGACGGCGGCGTCGGCGGTGCGGGCGGAACTGGTGGTGCCGGCGGTACCGGTGCCCCGGGTGGCGCCGGTGGCGCCGGTGGCGACGGTGGCGGCGGCAACAGCGATAGCCCTAGCCCTCAGCGCACGGCGTTTGGGGGCGATGGCGGTGTAGGCGGTGCCGGCGCCACTGCCCTCGGCACCGGCGGCAACGGTGGTATCGGAGGCCAGGGCGGTGACGGCGGTGCTAGCGGCATGCTCGTCGGCAACGGCGGCGCCGGTGGCGCGGGCGGCACGGCCGGTGCGGGCGGTGCGGGCGGTGCCGGCGGTGCCGGCGGTGCAGGAGGTGCCGGCGGTTCCGGCACCAACAATGGTCCCGGCCAAGGGATTGGCGGCAATGGCAACAACGGCGGCAGCGGCGGCAACGGCGGCGACGGCGGCAACGGCGGCGCCCCCGGTGCACTCGGCGGCAAGGGCGGGTCCCGCGGATTGCTCTTCGGCCAGGTGGGTACCGACGGCGGCGTTGGTGCCGGCGGCGCGGCCGGTGCGGGCGGCGCCGCAGGTGCGGCCGGCGCCGGCGGGACTGCCGGCGACGGGAAAACCACCGATGGCAGCCCCGGCATCGGCGGCACCCAGGGCATCGCCGGCCAGCCCGGCCAACCCGGCTGACCGACCGTGCTCGAGGCGGCCCACAAGGGATAGGCGTTACCGGTGGCCGAGCCGCTGGTGAGCGTCCGTACCCGCACTCCTACGCGTCGAGTTCCCGCGCCACCGCCTTGACCACCTCGGAAACTCGACGGGCCGTTTTACGGTCCGGGTAGCGGCCCTTGCGCAGTTCCGGCTGCACCGCGCTCTCGAGCAACGTGATCATGTCCTCGACCATGCCGTGCAGCTCATCGGGGCTGTGCTTGTGCTCGACGGGCGCCTCACGGCGACTCCTCGAAAGGCTGGGCGGCGGATCAATCAGCTTGAGGCTCAATGCCTGCGGTCCGCGGCGACCGGAAGCGACGCCGAACTCCACGCGCTGCCCCGCTTTGAGCCCGTCGACACCCGCGGGCAATGCCGAGGACCGGACGTAGACGTCCTCGCCGTCCTCTTGCGACAGGAAGCCGAACCCCTTGTCGGAGTCGTACCACTTCACCTTGCCAGTCGGCACTGGTCTCACCTGCTTGTCTAACGAGTCACTTGGGGGCAACAGAAGACGCGCCCCGCCTGCGCAGGGCGCGATGACGATCTCAGATCCTACTCGGGTGGCTCGCCGGCAAGCACCCCCGTTTATCGGTTACTCGGTAGGCTGGCACTACCGCCTGGAGGAGATATGCGCCTAGTCCTGAACGTTGTCTGGCTGGTTTTCGGTGGCCTCTGGTTGGCGCTCGGGTACCTGGTTGCGGCGCTGGTCTGCTTCCTGCTCATCGTCACCATCCCCTTCGGCTTCGCGGCGCTTCGCATCGCGTCATACGCGTTGTGGCCGTTCGGGCGCGCGATTGTCGAAAAGCCGACTGCCGGGACCGGCGCCCTGATCGGCAACATCATCTGGGTGGTGCTGTTCGGCATCTGGCTGGCAATCGGACATTTGCTGAGCGCGGCAGCAATGGCGATCACCATCATCGGCATTCCGCTGGCGCTGGCTAACCTCAAAATGATTCCGGTGTCGCTGGTGCCGCTGGGCAAGCAGATCGTTCCTGTTACTGCCGGCTCGCCGGCCCGATTCGAACGGGTGGCCTCATGACGCTGACCGCGCTGGGCGTACCGACGGTGCGTAGGGCCGGCGACCCCGTCATCTCGAACCAAGCACCACCCTCGGAGGGTCCCTTGCTGGACACCTTCGGACGGATCGCAACGGATCTGCGAGTGTCACTGACCGACCGCTGCAATCTGCGCTGCAGCTACTGCATGCCCGAAGAAGGCCTGGACTGGCTTCCTGGCGAACAACTGCTACGCCTCGACGAACTAGCCAGGCTGATGCGCATCGCCGTCACCCGACTCGGCACGACCAGCGTGAGATTTACCGGCGGTGAACCATTGTTGGCCCGCCACCTCGAAGCGGTGATCGCGGCGGCGGCCTCCCTGAAGCCCCGCCCAGAAATTTCGCTGACCACCAACGGGTTGGGGCTGGCACGGCGGGCAACAACTCTGGCAGCAGCGGGCCTGGACCGAGTCAACGTGTCGCTCGACAGCGTGAACCGCGCCCACTTCGCGGCCATCACCCGTCGGGACCGGCTCCCCGACGTGCTGGCCGGACTGGCTGCAGCCAAGGAAGCAGGGCTGGCGCCCGTCAAGGTGAACGCCGTGCTGGACCCCATCAGCGGCCGCGAAGACGTCGTCGAGCTGTTGCGATTCTGCCTCCAGCACGGTTACCAATTGCGGGTAATCGAGCAGATGCCGCTCGATGCGGGGCATCAGTGGCGTCGCAACGCGGCACTGAGCGCCGACGACGTCCTGGCCGCGCTGCGGCCGCACTTCCGGCTGCGGCCTGACCAGGCGCCGCGCGGCTCCGCGCCGGCCGAACTCTGGCATGTCGACGCGAGCCCAGCCACACCGAGCGGAAAATTCGGGGTCATTGCCTCGGTGTCGCACGCCTTCTGCTCGACGTGCGATCGCACGCGGCTGACTGCCGACGGCCAGATCCGCAGCTGCCTGTTCTCCACCGAGGAGATCGACCTTCGCGGTCTGCTGCGCGGCGGGGCTGACGACGGCCAGATCGAGGCCGCATGGCGCGCCGCGATGTGGCGCAAGCCTGCCGGTCACGGCATCAACGACCCGAATTTCATTCAGCCCGACCGCCCGATGAGCGCCATCGGTGGTTAACCCACAGGCCCAAGTGTCCGACCAATCGGACGGAATTCAAGTGACCGTCCGCTATTTCGCGGCTGCGCGGGCGGCGGCCGGCGTTGAGTCGGAAACGGTGACGCTGCGGCCCGGCACCACCGTGGCCGAGTTGATCAAAGATCTCACCACCCGGAGTGCTCGGCTTGCGACAGTGTTGAGCCGCTGCTCCTACCTTTGCGACGGGATTGCCGTCCGAGATGACGCCACAGCGTTATTCGCCGGCGACACGCTTGATGTACTACCCCCCTTCGCGGGTGGGTAAAGCGCTGTGAAATATCTCACGTAACGAAAAGATAACAACCCGGCCACGCTTCGATTTCGAGTGCTATGAGCTGCGCAAACACCGAGAATCTCGGGCATTTTGTGCAGTGACCGGGTGGCGAACACAACATTTCTGCCCAGTGACGGGACCGGCGTAAGCCGCTACCGTCTCGGGAGGCAAGTCAGCCCAACCCTGAGTGACTTACCTCCCTCCCTATAACGCGCCGAGCTCCATCCGATAGGCAGAGGGATTCCAACCGCGGATGGAGGCGGGGGACCCACCAGGTCCGCCGAGATCGGACCGGGGCCAGCCATGGCCCCTTGGGGTGAAGCCGAAGTCGTTCACCGAAGTACGACGTTGGCCGGGTGACCTCTCTAGTTCGAATCCAACCCGAACCCGACAGCTGACCTCGTAGGCGTGTACAGAGAGGAATTCAAAGAGTTATGAGTGGACGTCACCGTAAGCCCACCACCTCGAGCGTCAGCGTCGCCAAGGTTGCATTTACCGGCGCGGTGCTCGGCGGCGGCAGCATCGGCAGCATGGCCCTCGCCGGCCACGCCAACGCGGCCACTGACTACGAATGGGACGCGGTAGCCCGTTGCGAGTCGGGCGGTAACTGGTCGATCAACACCGGCAACGGCTTCTACGGCGGCGTGCAATTCACCCAAGGCACCTGGGCATCGCATGGCGGCGGCGAGTTCGCCCCGTCTGCCCAGCTGGCCACCAGA
This sequence comes from Mycobacterium riyadhense, assembly GCF_963853645.1. Classification (NCBI taxonomy): domain Bacteria; kingdom Bacillati; phylum Actinomycetota; class Actinomycetes; order Mycobacteriales; family Mycobacteriaceae; genus Mycobacterium; species Mycobacterium riyadhense. Next base: position 5,177,436 of record NZ_OY970456.1, read on the forward strand.
GAGCAGCAGATCGCGGTCGCCGAGCGAGTGCTGGCGACCCAGGGTCGCGGCGCCTGGCCGGTGTGCGGTCATGGGCTGTCGGCGGCCACCCCGCGCGAAGTCCCGGCTCCGGCAGCGCTAGACGGGCCGCTGGATGCGCCCGAAGTTAACGGCGAGCCGGCCCCGCTCGCCGACGCGCCGCCGCCCGCGGATCCCGCGCCCGCTGAGCCGGCTCCCGCGGTGGAACTTGCCAGCAACGACGTGCCAGCTCCCGCCGAGCTACCCCCGCCGGCCGACCTGCCGCCAGCTCCCGCCGAGCTACCCCCGCCGGCCGACCTGCCGCCGGCCCCCGCCGACTCGGCGCCACCCGCAGACCTGCCGCCAGCTCCCGCCGAGCTACCGCCGCCCGCAGACCTGCCGCCGGCCCCCGCCGACTTGGCCCCGCCCGCAGACCTGCCGCCAGCTCCCGCCGAGCTACCGCCGCCCGCAGACCTGCCGCCGGCCCCCGCCGACTTGGCCCCTGCCCCCGCCGACTTTGCGCCTCCCGCGCCGCCGGAAGACCTGCCCCCGGCTCCGGCCGACCTGCCACCCGTGCCTCCCGCGGATGTGGTTCCGCCCGCTCCGGTTGACCAGCAGCCTGCTCCGGCCGACCAGCAGCCCGCCCCGGCACCCGCGGTCGTTGATGCCGGAACGCAACTGCCCGACCCAGCCGCACAGCCGGCGGACGTGCCCCCGCCCGGCGATGTCGCCACCGCGCCCGTGGAAATCCACCAGGTCGCCGATGTCGCCTACACCAAGAAGCTGTGGGAGGCGATCCGGGCGCAAGACGTCAGCGGCAACGACGCGCTCGACGCGCTCGCGCAGCCGTACGTCATGAGCTGACGCCGCAGGTCAGGCCGAACCCACCCATTCGTCGGACCCATCGTCGAAAAACTGGTGCTTCCACACCGGCAGTCGCTCCTTGATGGTGTCGACGAGCTGCTCGCAGGTAGCAAAGGCCGCCCGACGATGATCGGCGGCAACCGCCGCCACCAGGGCCGCCTCCCCGATCTGCAGGAGCCCGATGCGGTGGCTGGCCGCCACAGCACGCACCCCGCTAGATTCGGCGGCAACCTCGGCCACCACGTCAGCAAGGACCTGTGCGGCCGACGGGTGCGCGGAATACTCCAGTCGGGACACCCAGCGTCCGCCGTCGTGGTCGCGGATCATTCCGACGAACCCGACAACCGCTCCAGCGGCCTGATGGCTCACCAACTCCTCGTGCTCGGCCAGAGATATCGGCTCCTCGGTCAGCTGTGCGCGCACGACGGACGTCATCAGCGCCACTCTCCCCCGCAAGCGGGTGGTACCCCCACCTCATCGCTGCGGCCCCCGCAAGCGGGAGGTACCCCCACTGCATCGTCGTCGGCGCGCGTCATCGCTGGTGATCTTCCCCGGCAAGCTGGTCGAGCGCATGGTCGAGCACATCGGCAAGCACCGCGAGGCCGTCGCGAACACCGCCGGGTGAACCGGGCAAATTGACGATCAGGGTCCGGCCGGACACGCCGCACACCCCACGGGACAGCACCGATGTCGGCACCTTCGGCAGACCGGAGCGGCGAATCGCGTCGGCCAGCCCCGGGATGATGTAGTCCAGCACCGCCACGGTCTGTTCTGGGGTCGTATCGGTGTGCGAGATGCCAGTGCCACCGGACGTAATGATCACATCGACGCTGTCGTCAAGCGCGTCGTGCAGCGCCTCGCCTACCGGGTTCCCGTCGGCGACTACCCGCGCCTCGACAGACGAAAACCCATGTTGCTCAAGCCATTCAGAAATAATGGGCCCACATTGATCGGTGTACACACCCTCCGAGGCGCGGGTAGAGGCAATGACGATGCGGGCAGATCGGGCACGCTGGGTGGTCACTGCCGCACCCAGCTTCCACCGCGGCCACCTTCTTTGCGGAGCACCCGAATGTCGTCGATGTGCGCGGCTGGGTCGACCGCTTTGATCATGTCGTACAAGGTCAGGGCGGCCACGCTGACTGCGGTGAGCGCTTCCATCTCGACCCCCGTTCGATCGGTGCTTCGCACCGTCGCGGTGATCTCGATATCCGACTCGCCGACGGTGAAATCGACGTCGATCCCGGTGAGCGCGAGCTGATGGCAGAGCGGAATCAGGTCGCTGGTGCGTTTGGCCGCCAAAATGCCCGCCACCCGTGCGGTAGCCAGGGCATCGCCTTTGGGAAGGCCGCCGGTCGAGATCAACGCCACCACCTGCCCCGTGGTACGCAAGGCGCCCGCGGCAACCGCGGTGCGCCTGGTGGCTCCCTTCTCCGAGACGTCGACCATGTGCGCCGCTCCCTGCTCGTCCAGGTGCGACAACGCGTCTGACCTGGCCATCCCGGCGCCTACCGGTTAACGACCGTCACCGGGTGGACGTAGGGCAAGTCGTCGGCGGAGACCGGAAACACCATTTCACCAAAGGGTGATAAGGCACCCGTGCGGTCGGTCACCAGTTCGCTCACCGCATGGTCGTCCGGGTCGGTGGTCGGCCAACCGTTGTCCACATACTTGTTGTTCTTGCGCGCCTTGCCTTCAGCGATGTCAGCCACGGGAACCATTCTGACAGGTCGCCCACCCACCCGCGGCGCAAGGCCGTCGGTCGGGCCTACGCTGATCAGCAATGACCGAACACACGCCGGACATCCCACTGGGATCCTGGCTGGCCGATTTGCCCGATGAACGGCTGATCCTGCTGCTGGAGCTGCGACCAGACCTTGCGCAGCCGCCACCCGGCAGTATCTCCGCGCTCGCCGCGCGCGCACAGGCCCGCCAGTCGGTCAAGGCCGCGACCGACGAGCTCGACTTTCTGCGGTTGGGTGTGCTCGACGCCTCGCTGGTGCTGCACGCAGATAGCGAGCCGGTGCCAGTCGCCAAGCTGCTGGCATTGATAGGTGATAACGCGCCCCAGTCTGACGTGATCGCGGCGCTGGATGACCTGAAGCTACGCGCCCTGGTTTGGGGCGAAACCGCGGTCCGGGTGCCCGCCGACACGGCCACGGCGTTGCCGTGGCATGCGGGCCAGGTCACGCTCGAAGAGCGTTCGCACACTCGGGACGAGATCGCCGCCGCGATCGACGAGCTGGACCAACCGCAGCGCGACGTGCTGCAGAAGTTGCTCGAAGGATCCCCGATGGGACGCACCCGAGACGCGGCACCCGGCGCGCCGGCGGACCGGCCCGTGCCGCGGCTGCTGGCGACGGGCCTGCTGCGACGCGTCGATGCCGAAACCGTGATCTTGCCCCGCCTCGTCGGGCAGGTGCTGCGTGGTGAACACCCCGGGCCGATGCAGCTGACAGCGCCCGACCCGGTGGTGTCCACCACCACACCCGACGACGTGGATGCCTCGGCGGCCGGCGCGGTCATCGACCTGCTACGCGAGGTCGACGTCCTGCTCGAAAACCTCGGCGCCGTACCGGTAGCCGAACTACGCAGTGGCGGACTGGGCGTTCGCGAAATCAAGCGCCTGTCCAAGGTGACCGGAATCGACGAGCCCCGGCTGGGCCTGATCCTCGAACTCGCCGCGGCGGCCGGACTGATCGCCAGCGGCATGCCGGATCCCGAACCACTCTATGGAGAAGGGCCGTACTGGGCGCCGACGGCGACCGCCGACCGGTTCATCTCGATAGCCACCGCCGACCGCTGGTACCTATTGGCCACCACCTGGCTGGATCTACCGGGCCGACCGGCGTTGATCGGCAGCCGCGGTCCGGACGCCAAACCATATGGCGCCCTGTCGGATTCGCTGTTTTCAACCGCAGCCCCGCTGGATCGTAGGCTGCTACTGGACACGCTTGCCGAGCTGCCCGCCGGTGCCGGTGTCGACGCGGACTCGGCGTCGGCGGCGTTGATCTGGCGACGGCCACGCTGGGCCCGGCGGCTGCAGCCGGGACCAGTAGCGGATCTGCTGACCGAAAGTCACATGCTGGGTCTGGTGGGTCGCGGGGCGATCAGCAGGCCCGGCCGAGTACTGCTGGCCGAGAACGCCGATCCCGGCGCCGTGGTCGATGCGATGACGCGGGCATTGCCCAAACCGATCGACCACTTTTTGGTCCAGGCCGACCTGACCGTCGTGGTGCCCGGGCCGCTGCATCGCGACCTCGCCGAGGACTTGGCCACGGTTGCCACCGTCGAATCGGCGGGCGCGGCGATGGTGTACCGGGTCAGCGAACAGTCGATCAGGCACGCACTTGACATTGGCAAGACCCGCGACTGGATGCAATCCTTCTTCGCCGGCCATTCCAAAACTCCGGTGCCGCAAGGGCTTACGTATCTTATCGACGATGCCGCACGCCGGCACGGGCAACTTCGGATCGGTATGGCCGCGTCGTTCGTGCGGTGCGAGGATCCGGCCCTGCTCGCGCAAGCGGTCGCAGCCCCTGCCGCCGAAGGGCTTGCACTGCGTACCTTGGCGCCGACGGTGGCCGTCTCCCCCGCGCCGATATCCGAAGTGCTCGCCGCGTTGCGCACCGCGGGCTTGGCTCCGGCTGCCGAGGACTCCACCGGCGCCATCGTCGATGTCCGGCCCCGCGGGGCGCGGGTGCCCGCCCCGCAGCAGCGCCGCCCCTACCGCCCGCCGGCGCGTCCAAGCAGTGAGACGCTCAACGCGGTCGTCGCGGTGCTGCGCAAGGTGACCGCCGCGCCGTTCGGCAATATCCGCGTCGATCCTGCCGTTGCGATGTCGCTGTTGCAGCGCGCGGCGCGGGATCGGACCACCGTATTGATCGGCTACCTCGACGCCGCCGGCGTTGCCACGCAGCGGGTTGTCTCGCCAATCACCATCCGCGGTGGTCAGCTGATGGCCTTCGATTCGGCGTCCGGGCGGCTGCGCGAGTTCGCGATCCACCGCATCACCTCGGTGGTACCAGCGGACGAAAGATAATGGAATCTGTGAACCACGGGCCGTTGATCGTGCAGTCCGACAAGACGGTACTGCTGGAAGTAGAACATGAACTAGCCGGCGCGGCACGCGCCGCCATCGCGCCGTTCGCCGAGCTGGAACGCGCACCCGAACACGTGCACACCTACCGGATCACGCCGCTGGCGCTGTGGAACGCCCGCGCCGCCGGCCACGACGCCGAACAGGTCGTCGATGCGCTGGTCAGTTTCTCCCGCTACGCGGTCCCTCAGCCGCTGCTGGTCGACATCGTCGACACCATGGCGCGCTACGGCCGGCTCCAATTGGTCAAGAACCCCGCGCACGGCCTGACGCTGGTAAGCCTGGATCGCGCCGTGCTCGAAGAAGTGTTGCGCAACAAGAAGATCACCCCGATGCTGGGCGCCCGCATCGACGACGACACCGTCATCGTGCACCCCAGCGAGCGTGGCCGGGTCAAGCAGCTGCTACTCAAGATCGGTTGGCCCGCTGAGGATCTCGCCGGTTATGTGGACGGCGAGGCGCATCCGATCGGCCTGCAGCAGGACGGTTGGCAGCTCCGCGACTATCAGCAGATGGCCGCCGACTCGTTCTGGGCTGGCGGGTCCGGTGTGGTGGTACTGCCGTGCGGCGCGGGCAAGACGCTGGTCGGTGCGGCGGCCATGGCCAAGGCCAGTGCGACCACGCTGATTCTGGTCACCAACATCGTGGCCGCCCGGCAATGGAAACGCGAGCTGGTCGCACGGACCTCGCTCACCGAGGACGAGATCGGTGAATATTCCGGCGAACGCAAGGAGATTCGGCCCGTCACTATCTCGACGTACCAGATGATCACCCGCCGCACCAAGGGCGAGTATCGGCATCTGGAGCTCTTCGACAGCCGCGACTGGGGGCTGATCATCTACGACGAGGTGCATCTGCTGCCAGCACCGGTGTTCCGGATGACCGCCGACCTGCAATCCAAGCGACGCCTGGGCCTGACCGCCACGTTGATCCGCGAGGACGGTCGCGAGGGCGACGTGTTCTCCCTCATTGGCCCCAAGCGCTATGACGCGCCGTGGAAAGACATTGAGGCTCAAGGCTGGATCGCGCCGGCGGAGTGTGTCGAAGTCCGGGTGACGATGACCGACAACGAACGGATGATGTATGCCACCGCCGAGCCCGAAGAACGCTACCGGCTCTGCTCGACCGTGCACACGAAAATCGCTGTCGTCAAGTCGATTCTGGAGAAACATCCCGGCGAGCAGACCCTGGTGATCGGTGCCTACCTGGATCAGCTGGATGAGCTCGGCGCTGAGTTGAACGCTCCGGTTATCCAGGGCGGCACCAAAACCGCTGACCGCGAAGCATTGTTCGACGCCTTCCGTCGTGGTGAGATCTCCACGCTGGTGGTCTCCAAGGTCGCGAACTTCTCCATCGACTTGCCGGAAGCCGCTGTGGCGGTGCAGGTTTCGGGAACGTTCGGCTCACGCCAGGAGGAAGCCCAGCGGTTGGGGCGACTGCTGCGGCCTAAGTCCGACGGCGGCGGTGCCATGTTCTACTCGGTGGTGGCCCGCGACAGCTTGGACGCCGAGTACGCCGCGCACCGCCAGCGGTTCTTGGCCGAGCAGGGATACGGCTACATCATCAAGGACGCCGACGCGGTTTAGTTTGCGCGAGCAGACGCTAAAGCCCCCGAAACAACGCTGTTTCGGGGGCTTTAGCGTCTGCTCGCGCCACCCTAGAGCGACAGGATGGTCGCCGACGCGGTGCCCGGCGCGCCGTACACCTGGGCCAGGCCGACGCGCGGGTTGCCCGGTACCTGACGCTCGCCCGACTCGCCGCGCAGCTGTCGCACCAACTCGTGCACCTGCCGCAGCCCTGAGGCGCCGATCGGCTCTCCATTGGCGATGAGTCCGCCGTCGGTGTTGATCGGCAGCTCACCGCCAATCTCGGTGGCGCCGTCGGCCACCAACTTCTCTTGCTCGCCGTCGGCGCATAAACCAGTCTCGGCCATGTGGATGACCTCGGCGCCGGCGTCGGTGTCCTGTAACTGGGCCAGGTCGATGTCTTCGGGTCCCATTCCGGCGGCCTCGTAGGCCGCCCTGGCCGCGTAGACCGTCGGCGAGGAGTCCTCGTCCAAGGGAGCCGACGTGGCGTGCACCTCGTAGGCACCATAGCGGCGGGTGCGAATCTCGCAGGCTCGCACGTACACCGGCTTATCGGTGAACCGGTGCGCCAAGGAGGCGCGGCACATAACAACCGCGGCCGCACCTTCGTCGGGCGCGCAGAACATGTATTGCGTCAGTGGGTAGTTGAGCACCATCGAGTTCAGGATCTCTTCTTCGGGAATCGCTTTGCGACGGAATGCGTTCGGGTTCAGTGCACCGTTGCGGTAGTTCTTGGCGGCGACCTTGGCCAGCGTGGCCTGGGAGATGTTGTGGTCGTGGATGTATTTGTTGGCCTTCATGCCGAAGAACTTGGTGGTGACGAATTGCCCGTTCTGGGCATACCACTGCGGCAGCGCCAATTTCGCGGGGTCGTCGGTGAATGCGCCGCGCGGATGCTTGTCCAGGCCTACGGCGATGCCGATGTCGTACTTGCCCAATCGGATGGTGTCGGCGGTCTGCGCAATGGCGCTGGCCGCGGTGGCGCAGGCGTTGAACACGTCGGTGAACGGAATACCGGTCAGACCCACCAGCCTGGTTACCGCGTCCGGGTTGGACACCTCGTAGCTGCCGCCAAAGCCGAACTGGATGTCCTTCCACTGAACATTGGCGTCCGTCAGCGCGGACTGAATGGCCTCGGCGCCCATCTGCATCGCGGTCTTTTCGAACCGGCCGAACGGATGCAGGCCCACGCCGACGATCGCGACGTCGTTAGTCATCTCAGGCTCCTACGGGTGTGAACGCGAACGTAAGGACCTCTTCGCCTTCCTCGTTTACGGTGAGCGGAACCATGGTGAGCTCGACCTCCTGGCCGAATTTCAGCTTGGCCGGGTCGCTTTCGGTCAGCCTGCCCTCGACCCGGATCACAGCGTCTTGTCCTAAGCCCAGCTGCACCAGGCCCATGCCGAACGGCACAAAATCCTTGCCGGTCGGACCGGCATACGGAGGTCCGGGCGGGAAACCCTGCGTGGTCCACGTCACGACGGTGCCGCGGCGCGGCAACAGCACCTCACTCATCTCTCCGACGCTGCAGCGCGGACATCGTTGCTGCACCGGGAAGGTGGTGGCGCCACAGCTGTCACAGCGACTGCCGATCAGCTGCGGGTTCGGGTCAGGCCAGGTCGAGATGTCGGGGGCGAGTGCCTTCTGCATCGAAGGATCCTCCGTCGTCGGGCAAGAGAATGCTGCACCTCAAACCGTACAACACCGTTCCGGAAAAGTGGAAATCCCGTTCTCTACGCCCGTGGCAGCATGGCGCCCATGCCGATCACCGTGATCCTCGAACTCAAGTTCAAACCCGAAGCGGTCGCAGCCGGACGCGAGCTCATGGCCCGCGCGCTGCAGGATACCCGGGCGTTTGACGGGAACCTCCGCACCGACGTGCTTGTCGATGAAGACGACGAAACGCACTGGCTTATCTACGAACTCTGGGAGACGGTCGAGCACGACGAGGCCTACCGCAGATTTCGCGCCGGCGCAGGTCGACTGACGGAGCTGCCGCCATTGCTGGCCGCCGCCCCTGTCAAATCGCGCTACGTCACGACCGATATCTAGCTCAACGCAGGTATCACTTCGCGTTCAAACAGCTCGATGCCGGAACGGTCATAGGCGGCTTCAGGGAAGTAGCAGATCGCGTACTCACAACCCAAGTCACGGATCTTCGCCATCCGCTCGATCACCTGTTCCGGCGTGCCCGTCGCCGAATCCGGGCCGCTGCCACCGGCGATCATCGCGTCCGCGACGGCCTCCGGGACGTAGCCGACCATCCGGTCGCGGACCCGTTGCAGCCGGTCTTTGACATCGGCGTCCGAAGTCCCAATCAGGGCAGTGAAGTTGGCGGATCGTACGATGGCCTCAAAGTCGGTGCCCAGCTTGCGGCAGTGCTCTGCCAGCACCTCCGACTTGTGGGCGAACGCCGTTGGCTCCGGCGTGAAATTGGTGTACTGCGCGTACTGGGCGGCAATACGCAGCGTCACCTTTTCGCCACCGCCGGCGATCCACAGCGGAATGCCGTTGTCTTGCAACGGCTTCGGAGCCACAATAGCGCCATCGACCTGGTAGTGCTTACCGTCGAAGGTGACCTTGCCGTCGCGCCAGGCGTCGCGCAAGATCTGGACGCCTTCATCCAGCCTGCCCAGCCGCACCCCCGCCGACGGAAACCCGTAGCCGTAAGCCCGCCACTCGTGTTCGTACCAGCCGCCGCCGATACCCATCTGGATGCGACCACCAGAGATGATGTCGGCGGTGGCGGCCACCTTGGCCAGGTAGACCGGATTGCGGTAGCTCATCGCCGTGCACATCTGGCCGAGCTTGACCCGCGATGTGGTCGCCGCATATGCGGCCATCAGTGACCACGCCTCATGCGTGGCTTCGCCCGTGGGCATCGGAACGGTGTGGAAGTGGTCGTAAACCCACAGTGAGTCCCAGGCACTGCCGTCGGCGTAGGTGGCCAGTTCGCGCATCACCGCCCAGTGGTTCTCGGGTTCGATGCCGACAAGATCCATTCGCCAGCCTTGCGGGATGAAGAGACCGAAGCGCATGTCTAGGCACTCTAGTGTGGCGACGATGGAGCCGGAATGGCCTGCTGTCAGGACACCCGAGTCGCGCAGTGGCGCGGGGCGAAGCCCGGTCATAGATCCAAGCCTTCCCGGATACCCCCCGGGATATACTGCGAAGAACAACACGAAGGGGACCCACGATGGTTGGTGACGAGGACAGCATTGCAGCCGTACTGAACCGACTGCGGCGCGCGCAGGGCCAACTTGCCGGTGTGATCTCGATGATCGAGCAGGGCCGAGACTGCAAGGACGTCGTCACACAACTCGCGGCGGTTTCGCGCGCGCTGGATCGCGCCGGATTCAAAATCGTTGCCACCGGCCTGCGCGAATGCGCCACGGGTAAAGGCGCAAAGGGAGCGCGGCCGATGACCGAGTCGGAGCTGGAGAAACTCTTCCTCGCACTTGCCTGACAGCAAGATCTAAGCCACCACCGGTCGAGTTACCGAGTGGGAAGGCAACGGCCCGCAAAGCCGGACATACGGGTTCGAATCGGGCGATAGTCGCAGCTAAGCGCTTGCCCGGTCAGCTCGAGAAGCGCGTCGCCGCGGCTTCGCGCTTTCTGTTTGCCAGTCCCATAGTTCAGTAGTACGTGGGTCATGCCGCAGTAACGAACTTCAATTCACTACGTATGCCGTACGGGGTAGGGTATCTTGGGCGAAACCCTCGGTCAGCGGTGACGGACCAAAAGAGGAGCTGGGCAATGATCGCAACTGGAGTCCGGAGCGCGTTTCGTGAAACCTACCCGACGTCCCTCACGAACTATGAGCCCCCGCACAGGCCGTCGACGCGAACCCATGCTGGTTCAGGCACGCCCGCGTGTCCAAGCGAAATAGCAAGCCGGCGTGCCAAAAGCCATGTTGTTGAGGGCCGAACGACCCTATCGCGCCCAGCTGCTGGCGCATGAAACTACACCGACAAGAACGAGGCACGAGGGAAACTTCAATGTCCACTTTCCTCAAGCGGGCTTGGTTGCCGTTGATCGTGGTGGTGGCGGTAGGCGTCGGTGCGATAGCCGTCGATCGCCTGCGCGGCGTTTTCGGCTCCGACGAAACCTTGTCGTCGACCGGCGGCAGCGCTGACACCATAGCGGCCTTCAATCCTAAGCGGGTGACCTACGAGGTTTTCGGGCCCAGCGGCGCGGCAGGAAGCGTGAGCTATCTGAACAAGAATGCCGAGCCCGAGCAAGCCGACTTCACCAGCCTGCCTTGGACTTACACCTTCACTACGACGATTCCGGCGGTGCTCGCCAATGTGGTAGCACAGGGGAACAGTGACACCATCGGGTGTCGCATCATCGTGAACGGCGATATCCGCGACGAGCAATCCTCCAACGGACATCACGCCCAGACCTTCTGCTTGGTGAAGGCCGCATGAACGTCAAGAACGTCCAGGACGACAACCCCCCACTTCTGATGCGGGCCATCCGCGGATTCGCGATACCCATCATCCTGGCCTGGCTGCTCATGACGGTCGCCGTGAATGTCATTGTGCCGCCAATAGAATCGGTCGCGAGGACGCACGCGCTCACGATGACGCCACAAGACGCACCATCAATGATCGCCGCGAAGCACATTGGGGCGACGTTCGATGAGTCGGATTCGGACAGCATGGTCATGGTTGTCTTGGAGAGCAACAAAGAACTCGGCGACGAAGCGCACGCATACTACGACCGCTTGGTGAATAGGCTGGCAGCCGACGCCAAGCACGTACAGCATGTCCAGAATTTGTGGGGAGACCGGATCACTGCGGCCGGGTCTCAGAGCGGAGACGGCAAAGCCGCATACGTCCAACTCAACGTAGCCGGCGACCAGGGCAGCACGTTGGGAAACCAGTCCGTCCACGCGGTTCGCGAGATAGTCGACTCGTTACCACCGCCCGAGGGGGTCAAGGCAAACGTCACCGGCCCGGCAGCGCTCACGACGGACATGACCGAGGCCGCCGACAAAAGCATGTTCAAGATGATGGGCGTAACAGGCGTGGTCATCATGATCATGCTCTTCGTCGTCTATCGCTCCATCAGCACCGTGTTGCTCGTTCTGGTGATGGTTGGTTTTGAGATGGGCACGGCAAGGGGGGTCGTCGCGCTACTCGGCAACTACGACCTACTGGGATTTTCGACGTTCGTCGTCGCCATGCTGTCGTCCCTGGCAATTGCGGCCGGAACGGATTATGCGATATTCCTGATCGGACGTTATCAAGAAGCACGTCAGGCCGGCCAAGACCGAGAAACTGCTTATTACACGATGTTTCGCGGAACCTATCACGTCATCTTGGGATCGGGGCTAACGATCGCCGGAGCATCATTATGCCTCCACTTCGCGCGGTTGTCCTACTTTAAGGCCCTGGGCATTCCTTCCGCGCTGGGTCTTCTCATCGTGATAGCGGGAGCACTGACTGCGGCGCCGGCCGTTGTCGCCGTCGCAAGCCGGTTCGGTCTGCTGGATCCGAAGCGCATGATCAAGACGCGGGGATGGCGGCGCATCGGCACAGCCACCGTCCGCTGGCCTGGACCGATCTTTGTGGCGTCATTACTCATCGCCCTCGTCGGCTTGCTCGTCGTGCCCAGCATGAAGATCAGCTACAACGACCGCTTCTATATCCCGCCGAATCTCCCATCGAATGTCGGATACGCCGCGGCAGAACGCCATTTCAGCTCCGCCAGACTGAATCCCGACATCCTCATGGTCGAGGGTGATCACGATATGCGGAATTCAAGCGACATGATCATCCTGGACCGGATTGCCAAAGACGTCTTCCGTACGCCGGGAATCGCGAGGGTCCAAAGCATCACCAGACCCTTGGGCGGCCCGATCGAGCACACGTCAATACCGTTCCAGGTCAGCATGCAGGCGCTCCCGATACAACAAAACTTGCAATTCATGAAAGACCGAACGGCCGACATGCTCACGATGAGCGACGATCTCGGCGTCATGATCGGCTCGATGGAACGGATGTATGGCCTGCTGGCGCAGATGAGCAACACCACGCATCACACGGTCGGCGACATGACCGAGATGAAGGCCACGCTGGATGAAATGCGGGACCACTTAGCGGATTTCGACGATTTCACCAGACCCTTTCGCAGTTACTTGTACTGGGAACAACACTGCTTCAATATCCCCGCATGCTGGGCGGCGAGGTCGGTGTTCGAGGCGATCGACGGCGTGGACACGTTCAGCGAAGAGATGAGCACGCTTCTCAGCGATTTGAACAAGATCGATGCGTTGCTTCCCCAGATGCTGACGGAGTTCTCGCCGATAATCGCTGTCGCAAAGTCCATGCGAGGGACCCTGCTAACCCTGCACAGCAGCTTCTCGGGATTAGTCACTCAAATGTCCCGGATGACGGACACCGCAAGCGCAATGGGCCAGGCCTTCGACTCCTCCAAGGCCGACGACTACTTCTACCTACCGCCGGAAGCGTTCGACAACCCCGATTTCCAGCGAGGCCTCAAACTCTTCTTGTCGCCGGACGGCAAGGCAGCACGATTTATCATCACTCACGACGTCGACCCGGCAACTCCCGCAGGAATCGCCGCGGTCAAGCCGGAGCTCAACGCCGCGCACCAAGCCGTGAAGGGAACACCCTTGGCCGACGCCAAGTTCTATCTCACCGGCACGGCAGCGGTTTACAACGATATTCAGACCGGCTCGAGGTACGACCTCATGATCGTGGGCATAGCGGCGCTGACGTTGATATTCGTTGTGATGCTTATCATCACACGAGCCCTGGTTGCATCGTTTGTGATTGTGGGTACGGTGCTGTTGTCGTTGGGTGCCGCCTTCGGACTGTCGGTCCTTGTCTGGCAACATATTTTGGGCCCGGACTTGAACTGGATCGCGCCGGTGTTTGGGTTGATAATTCTGCTGGCTGTCGGATCCGACTACAATCTGCTGCTGGTGTCGCGGTTCCAGGAGGAAATTGGTGCCGGGCTGAGGACGGGCATCGTTCGCTCCATGGGCGAAACGGGTAGTGTCGTCACTGCCGCGGGCCTGGTGTTCGCATTCACCATGATGTCCATGGCCGCCAGCGACCTACGCTCAATCGGCCAGGCCGGCAGCACGATTGGCCTGGGCCTGCTGTTCGACACCTTGGTGGTGCGGTCGCTCATGACGCCATCCATCGCGGCCCTGCTCGGGCGTTGGTTCTGGTGGCCACAGAATGTGCGACCCCGACCGGCAAGTTGCATGCTTCGACCCTTCGGGCCGCGTCGGCTGGTTCGTTCCCTGCTGCTGGGCGAGGATACCGACGCCGAAGCTAGCAACCCGAAGAGCCAGGCAAGTAACGGTTCGGCGCAAACCGACCTGCGTGAGGGGCTGCCCAATGCTGGGGCCGCCCCTTCCGCCGTTCGCTGACGCCCGGCGGCCCGGATCACCGTCAAACCCACCGCTCCGAGGCACTAATGCAGCACTAATGCCCATTGGTTGAGGACTAGTGGCTCCTGTCCCAACTTCGATGATCACCTAACCTCAGCGGTATTTCAGAGCGCGTTCACTTGCCGACGACATGCCCTCGTCGGTGCCCTCAAATAGGGAGATCCATATGTCAGATCAACACACCCACCCCGGATTTGTGGTCGGCGTCGATGGCTCGCCGTCATCCACAATGGCGGTCGAATGGGCGGCTCGTGACGCTGAGATGCGCAATGTGCCGCTGAAGTTAGTGCACGTCGTGCCTCCCCTGGTGACCGCCGGTGGGGGCCGGTCGGACATCGAAGCGCTGACCGGCTTTGCCCGGGCCCGACGTCATCGCTACCAGGACGGATGAATGTCGGGCCCGGCACGTCCAGCCGTGCACTCACCGGGTTGCCTTGACGATGGCGAAGCCATCGGCCCGTGTTTCGGGTGCACTGTGACACCTTTGACTCCTGACTGCACGACCTCGGATGTCAGGCTCGAAATCAGCTGTTCGGGCGTTTCGACTTTCAGACCCACACTGTGCGCAGCGGCGGTGTGCCGATCGCCCCGTCCGCCGATACCGAACCCAAGCGTTTGCTGCTGATTGGAGTGTTGTGCGGAAGCCCGCCCTGCGCCTGGGTCGTGGGCCCGCGTTGCAGGAGGGCTATTCTGTCGGAGCCGCTTGGCCAACCGCGCCCATCGCAGCTTGCAGTTTGGCGGCCGCTTGATCGGCAATTTCCTGCAGCCCTGCCGGCTGGCCGGCGACCTGGACCATGATTTGCGGGTCCATCGCCTCGACCAGCACCGTGTCGGCCTGACTGTCCAGGTCGGTTCGCACCACGACGTTGCATGGCAACAACTGGCCGATCTGGCGGTCTACCTCAAGAGCGCGGTGCGCCAACGTCGGATTGCAGGCACCGAGGATCACATAATTCTCCATGTCTTCGCCAAGTTTTTGCTTCAGTGTGGCTTTGACGTCGATCGTGGTCAGCACGCCGAAACCCTGATCCGCCAGGGCGCGGGTGGTCCGGTCAACCGCTTCCTCGAACGAGGTGTTCAGCTTGGCGCTCAGACCCGTGGTCATCGCTACTCCTCCTTTGGCTGTCTGTTGTGTGCCGGTAATCGATTGCGCGCCCGAACTTTAGGCTAGGCGCAGAAATACCTCTGGGTGACGAGATCCACCGCAGCCGTGGCCCGGCTCATTCATGTTTACCACCGCGGCGAGCTGTCCCTGGAAGCGGCGAAGCCTGATTGAGCACCGCGGTGATGCTCTGACCCCCTTCCTTCACGTCGCCGACTTGCATCGCACCCCAGGGGTACCAACGAAACCTCGGGAATACCCCACGGGGTATTAGCATTGTATGGGTCATGAGCGAACACAGCCACTACCACGACATCCTCAACGAACTCAACCCGAAGCATCGCACCCTACGCCAGATGATCCCTGACGTGTACCGGGGATTCGCGGAGATGAGCAACGGCGCACTGAACTCAGGGACGTTAGAGCGGAAGTTCAAGGAGCTCATCGCACTTGCCATCGGGGTCGTAGCCGGATGCGATGGCTGCATCGCGTCCCACGCCCAGGGGGCCGTTCGCGCCGGAGCCTCGAAAGAGGAAGCCGCCGAGGCCATTGGCGTAAGCATTCTCATGCACGGTGGGCCGGCCACGATTTACGGTGCGCGTGCTTACGACGCGTTCTGCGAGTTCGTCGATGCGGCTGCCGGCACAGGATCGCCGCGGTGAGCGTCAATCACACCAGTCGGGTGCGTGGCCAGCCAACCTCGTTCTAACTCGCGACTGCACTAAGCCGCACGCCGCAGGTCACTCTCCTGTGTAGCCACGGAAAGGATAAATCACATGACCACAGTGCGGACCCGGATCGCTGAGCGCAAGGCCGCCGCAGCGACCTAGCGGCCCCCACCACTTCGACTCGATATGGTGTGCGCCGGCCGGGGCCCCGACGCGCCGGTCCGGGTAATCGATTGGGCACGAACACCCTTTCCCGAAAAGGGACGCGTGGCCTCAATGCCCGATGACCATTGGCCCTACCCACCGCTGCGGCGTCGGGGACATGCTGCAAGGCGGCGACGATAACTGCTTGAGAAAGGACAGCGTGCAAATGACCATCACTACGGAAGCCACTGTCGCGACGACATCGATGCCGCGCATCGGCGAGACAGCGCCCGCGTTCAGCGCTCTGACCACCCAGGGCGAGATCAACTTTCCCCGCGACTATGAAGGCAAATGGGTCATCCTCTTTTCGCACCCAGCCGACTTCACTCCGGTCTGTACAACCGAGCTCATGACCTTCGCATTGATGCAGCAACAGTTCGCGGCCTACAACACCGAACTCGTGGGACTCTCGGTCGACGGTCTCTACAGCCACATCGCTTGGCTACGAACGATCAAGGACAAAATTGCCTTCCGCGACCTCAAGAACATCGAAATCTCCTACCCAGTCATCGAAGACGTCGCAATGGATGTCGCCAAGAAATACGGGATGATCATGCCCGGCGAAGACTCGAGCAAGGCAGTGCGTGCGGTTTTCGTCGTCGACCATAAGGGAACGATCCGCGCGATCATCTACTATCCGCTAAGCCTGGGCCGCAACTTCAAAGAATTGCTGCGTGTGGTCAAAGCGCTCCAGACAGCGGACCATTTCGGTGTCGCAACACCGGCCGACTGGCGGCCCGGCGAACCGGTAATCCTGCCCGCCCCAGGCTCTAGCGGTACCGCGCAAGAGCGGATGGAGACACAGGTTGGCGATGCTCATTGCGAGGATTGGTTCTTCTGCACCAAAGAACTCACGGTCGACGAAGTCGAATCCGCAATCCGGATTAGGCCACATGTCTGATGGTCACTGCCCGACTCCCCGGATGGCGATCGGTCCTTGCCGTGGTCGCCCACCCCGATGACGAGTCGTTTGGTTTGGGCGCAATTCTTTCCACGTTCGCTGACAACGGGGCAAAGCTTGCGGTGTTGTGTCTGACCCAGGGTGAGGCTTCCACGCTTCACGGTGTCAACGGCGAGCTCGGCGATATCCGCGCCCACGAGCTGGCGGCCGCGGCCACCGAGCTCGGTGTTGGCACGGTGGACCTCTTGAGCTATCCAGACGGGCGGTTGGCCGACACGCCCGCCGATGAATTAGCCGCTGCGGTCGTCGATCTCGCAATGCGACTCGGCACGGAGGGCTTGCTGGTATTCGACCCCACCGGAGTCACCGGGCACCCCGACCATCGGCAGGCGACCGCGGCCGCGCAATCCGCCGCGGCCAAAATGGGGCTTCCGGTGCTGGCATGGACGGTGCCTGCCAGCGTCGCGGACTCACTTAACACCGAATACGGCGCAGGATTTATCGGACATCCGCCCACCGACATCGACCTGATCGTGCTGGTGGACCGAGGCAGGCAGTATCAGGCGGTCCGCCGGCATCGCAGCCAGGCGCTTCCGACCAGCGTGCTGTGGCGACGCCTGGAATCGCTTGGTCGCTACGAGTACCTGCGCTGGCTGCCCCACGCCGGCGACTAGCGACCTCAGCGCAATACCCCCAGCGCGGCGAGCGCGGCATCCACCGAGCGTGCACGCAACTCCTCGTAGGGCGCATCGGGAAACTGGATGCAGCAGTCCTGCAGGCCGCCCAAGGCGACCACCGCGCGGGTGGCTTGCGCAAGCGGCGGCTTCGGGCCGAATACCACCCTGCCCAATCGCTCATGCCATGCCAGCACGGTATCGATGAGACCAAGGTCAGACAGCGTCGTCCATTCGGCCAACACCAGCATGAGATCCTGCCGATGCCGGTAAAAGAAATCGAAGTAGCCCTCCAGCAACTCCCGAGCATCGACGCCACCAACGCGCTCCGAATCGGCGACGAACCGCTCACCTTCTTCGATCAGCGGCACCACGATGCTGCGCACCAGGTCTTCGCGCGAGGTGAAGTGGTAGTACAAAGCGGGTTTGGTGATCCCGAGCTCGTCGGCGATATCCTGCAGGCTGGTTCGCTGCACGCCGTGGCGCAAGAACAGCTCGCGAGCGACCTCCTGGATGCGCTGCCTGGTGTCCGACCTTGGCTTGGTCACCCACAGAGCTTAACTGACTTACCGTTAGGTAAGCTCTGTGTTAGGCCTAACTTCGAGCCAGGGAGGTCGACGTGCGGATTCTGATCTCGGGGGCCAGCATCTCCGGCCCGGTACTCGCGTACTGGCTCGTCCGGTACGGGTTCGACGTCACCGTCGTCGAACGGGCGCCGAGCTTGCGCAAGACCGGCGGGCATGCGGTCGACCTGTTCCGGCCGTCCATGGAGATCTCGGAAAAGATGGGTGTGCTCCCGGAGATCGAGGCGCGTGTCACCGGAACGGACGCGTTGACCATGCACCGCGAGGGTGTCCACCGACCGGCCCGCCTCGACCTCACGAAGGTCATCGGCGCGGCATCCGACCGGCACGTGGAGATCATGCGCGACGACCTCAGCGAGGCCTACTACGGCGCCGCGCGCGACAACGTCGAGTACCTATTCGGCGACTCGATCACCAGCATCTCCCCCGATGGCGACGTGACGTTCGAGCACGCGGCACCGCGCAGGTCCGACGTTGTGATCGGCGCCGACGGGCTGCACTCGAACGTACGCCGACTTGTCTTCGGCGAAGACGCGGTACGCACACAGTTCCTCGGCGGCTATCTGGCGGTACAGTCGGTGCCGAAAACCCTTGCGAGCGAAGGCGAAATGATCGTTCACGTCGGCGCGGGCCGCCTCGCAGGGATCTACACGGCCCAACCCCTACAAGACGCACGCAGCTTGTTCATGTTCCGCAGCAAGGCGGAATTGCAATACCACTACCGAGATGTATTGCGGCAAAAAGAGTTACTGCACGACGCGTTTGCCGGGATGCATCCAACGGTAGACGGCTGGCTCGACGAGTTGGACCGCACACCAACGTTCTACTTCGACTCAATCACCCAGCTACAGATGGACACCTGGTCGCGCGGGCGGGTCACACTCGTCGGTGACGCGGGATATTGCCCCGGCCCCGCGGTGGGCGGAAGCACCAGCATCGCGGTGGTCGGCGCGTACACACTCGCCGGCGAATTAGCCCAAGCTAACGGAGATTACGAACGTGCCTTCGCCGCCTACGAAGCCCAGATGGCTGAACCCGTGCGGCGCAGCCGCGCCTTTGCGCGTGCCACTGCCAAGACCATCGTGCCGGCGTCCCGCGCCGGAGTCTGGGCACTGACCCGTGCCGGTCAGCTGATCACGCTGCTTCCCACCGGGCTCACCAAAGCGATCGCGAGGCTGAACACCAAAGGCGCGCGCCTACACGATTCGATGCAGTACAAGGAGTACGCGCCCGTTTGACCCGCGAGCAGCTGCCAAGGGGGCTGCACCCCGGCGTGGGGGATGAAAATTAGTCCGGGGCGTTCGGCTTGGTAGCCGTGGTGGCGGGTTGCTTCTCGGAGCGGGTTGGGTCGACGCTTGTGGGGTGTTTCGGTGGACCCCGTTGCGTCTGTGTTGCCGGTGAGTACGGCGAGCAGCTTGGTGGCGGAGAGCACCCCTGTGGTTGTGCGGGGGCCGTGGATTGTTGCCTGTGAGCACGCGAGAGAGACTCCTGTCTTTGTTTGGCTCTCCCCGAAACACGCTCCACGACAATAGTTCTGGATGGAAGGTGATGGTCATGGAGGTGGTTCATCCGCGGTGTTCGGGCATTGATGTCTCCAAGAAGGACGCCAAGGTATGTGTCCGGGTGCAGGGTCAGGGTCGGCGGGGCACGTCGACGACGGTGAGCACGTGGGGGTCGACCACCGGCGAGATCCTGGCGTTGCGGGAGCACCTGATCGCCGAACGGGTCAGTTGTGTGGTGATCGAATCCACGTCGGATTACTGGAAACCGTTTTATTACCTGCTCGAAGGCCAGCTGAACGTGATGCTGGTCAACGCTAAAGCGGCGCGCAATGTGCCCGGTCGTAAGACCGATGTCTCCGATGCGGCGTGGCTGGCCGATCTGGGCGCACATGGGCTGCTGCGGGCCTCGTTTGTGCCACCGGAGCCGATTCGGGTGTTGCGGGATCTGACTAGGGCGCGCACCACCATCACTCGAGCGCGCACTAAAGAGATCCAGCGGCTGGAAAAGCTGCTCGAAGACACCGGGATCAAACTCTCGGCGGTGATCTCCGACATCGTCGGGGTGTCGGGGCGGGCGATGCTTGAAGCACTCATCGCCGGGCAGCGCGACCCGGCGGTGATCGCCGATCTGGCCAAAGGGCAGATGCGCCAGAAGATTCCCGCGCTCACCGAGGCGTTGCGCGGACGGTTTAACGACCATCACGCGTTTATGGCGCGGCTCTACCTGGATCGCATCGATGCCCATGCTGCCGACATCGCTCGCCTCGATGCGCGCATTGAGGAGGCGATCAAACCCTTTCAGGCCGTCCGGGAACTGCTGATGAGCATCCCGGGCTGGTCGCGAATCGTCGCCGATGTGTTCATCGCCGAAACCGGCGCCGATATGAGCGTGTTCCCCACCGCCGCACACCTGGCGTCGTGGGCCGGGGTGGTGCCCGGCTGCAACGAATCAGCGGGCCGGGTCAAATCAGCCGCCACCCGCCCCGGCAACCATCACCTCAAGGCCGCCCTGGGCATAGCTGCCCTATCGGCCGCGCGTAGTAAAGACACCTACTACAGCGTCCGCTATCGACGCATCGCCGGCAGGCGGCCCGTTCAAACGCGCAGGAAGAAACCACGACGCAACTCCTTGCCCGCCCTGATCGCCCTGGTCAGCCTCGAACACAAGATGCTCACCGATGCATGGAACATGCTGGTAAACGGTGCTTTCTACCGTGACCCCGGTGCTGACTACTACACCCGACACCAGCCCGCGCGAACCAAGACCAAAGCCATCAAGCAACTAGAACGCCTGGGATACAAAGTGACTCTCGAACCACTCACCGAAGCCGCATAACGCCCGGGGGCAGCCACTCACCCGCTTCGGGTCACCTTCATTTTCGAGAGAGACGCAAAAGCCCCCAATTTCGGTGCGAAATGGGGGCTTTTGCGTCTGCTCGCGGTACTTAGGTGAGCGAGTCCGGCGGCAGGAAGCGGTCGCCGTACTTGGCCGCGAGCTCGCGGGCGCGGGCCACAAAGGCGTCCTTGCCCCGGCCGAGCGGACCTTCGTAGCCGACGATGTATTGCGCGCTACCACCGGTCCACGGCGGGAACCCGATGCCCATGATCGACCCGATATTGGCGTCGGCCGTCGACGTCAGCACGTTCTCGTCGAGGCACTTCTGGGTTTCCAGCGCCTCGGCGAACAGCATGCGATCGATCATGTCCTGCAGCGGCGGCTCAGCCGACCCCGACTTGAACGTCTCCCGCAGCCCTGACCACAACCCGGACCGCTTGCCGTCGGGGTACTCGTAGAAGCCGGCGCCCTTCAAGCGCCCGGACCGACCGAGTTCGATCATCTTCTCGACGACGGCCTCGGCCGGGTGCGGCTCATAGGTTCCGCCGGCGTCCTCGACGCCCTTACGGGTGGCGACGGCGATCTTGTGCATCAGCTCCAAGTTGAGCTCGTCGGACAGCTGCAGCGGCGGTGCCGGGTAGCCGGCCTGCGAACCCGCCTGCTCGATCGAAGCCGGCTCCACGCCCTCGCCGAGCATCGCGAGCGCCTCATTGACGAAGGTGCCGATGACGCGGGACGTGAAGAAGCCGCGGCTGTCGTTGACCACGATCGGGGTCTTGCCAATGGCCAGCGTGTAGTCGAACACCCGGGCCAGTGCCTCATCAGATGTCTTTTCGCCCTTGATGATTTCCACCAGCGGCATCTTGTCGACCGGCGAGAAGAAGTGAATCCCGATGAAGTCCTCCTGCCGCTTGACGCCGGTCGCCAGACCGGTGATCGGCAGGGTTGAGGTGTTGGACCCAAGGACCGCGTTGGGCTCGACGATGTCTTCGATCTCCTGGAACACCTTGTGCTTGAGTTCCTGGTTCTCGAAGACGGCTTCGATCACGAAGTCCACGCCCTTGAGGTCGGCCGGGTCGGCCGTCGGGGTGATGCGTGCCAGCAACGCGTCGCTGCGCTCCTGCGTGGTGCGGCCCCGCTCCAGCGCCTTGGCCTCCAGCTTTTCGGAGTAGCCCTTGCCCTTTTGCGCGGCCTCCAGGCTCACGTCCTTGAGTACCACGTCGTAGCCGGCCTTAGCCGAGACATAGGCGATACCGGCGCCCATCATGCCGGCACCGAGCACACCGATCTTGTTGATCGGGGTCTTGCCGATGCCGTCGGGCCGCGATCCGCCTGCGTTAATGGCCTGCAGGTCGAAGAAGAACGCCTGCATCATGTTCTTTGCAACCTGGCCGGTGACCAGGGAAGCGAAATAACGGCTTTCGATGCGGGTGGCGGTATCGAAGTCGACCTGTGCACCCTCAACCGCGGCGGCCAGGATGGCCCGCGGCGCGGGCATCGGCGCGCCCTTGAGCTGCTTGCGCAGGTTCGACGGGAACGACGGCAGGATCGCCGCCAATGACGGCGACGACGGAGTGCCGCCGGGCATCTTGTAGCCCTTCTTGTCCCACGGCTGCTCGTGCGCGTCCGGATTGGCCTTGATCCACGCCTTCGCCCTCGGCACCAGTTCCTCGACCGTCGGCAACACCTCGTCGATCAACCCGAGGTCCTTGGCCTTGGCCGGCTTGAACCGAGTGCCCTGCGCCAGCACGCTGACGAAAGCGTTCTGGATACCCAGCATCCGCACGGTGCGGGTTACCCCGCCGCCGCCAGGTAGCAGCCCCAGCGTGACTTCGGGCAGGCCGAGCTGGCTGCCCTTGACGTCGGCGGCGATCCGGTGATGACAAGCCAGCGCGATCTCCAGGCCACCACCCAGGGCCGCCCCGTTGATGGCGGCCACGACCGGCTTGCCCAACGTCTCGCACGTGCGCAGTTGCTTTTTGACCGTCTCGACGGTGTCGAAGACGTCGCCAGCATCCTCCGGCGTCGCCTGGATCATCGTCTTGACGTCACCGCCGGCGAAGAAGGTCTTCTTCGCGCTGGTGATCACCACACCAGTGATCGAATCCTTTTCGGCGACAAGGCGATCCACCGCCTTGCCCATCGACTCGATGTAGGCCTCGTTCATCACGTTGGCCGACCCGGACGGGTCGTCCATGGTCAGTGTGACGATGCCGTCGGCGTCCTTGTCCCACTGGATTGTGTTGTCTGCCATGCGCTTAAACCCTCTCGATGATCGTCGCGACACCCATGCCGCCGCCAATACACAGCGTGACCAGCGCGCGCCGGGCGTTGCGGCGCTCCAATTCGTCGACCATGGTGCCCAGAATCATTGCGCCGGTGGCGCCCAGCGGGTGACCCATTGCGATGGCGCCACCGTTGACGTTGAGCTTCTCGTCGGGAATGTTCAGGTCCTTCTGGAACTTCAGCACCACCGATGCGAACGCCTCGTTGAGCTCAAACAGGTCGATGTCGTCGACAGTCAACCCCGCGCGGTCGAGCACCTTGCGGGTAGCCGGGGTCGGGCCGGTGAGCATGATCACCGGGTCGGCGCCGCTGGTGGCGGTGGCCACGATGCGTGCCCGCGGGGTCAGGCCCTGCGACTTGCCGGCAGCCTCGCTACCGATCATCACCAGCGCCGCACCGTCGACAATGCCGGAGCTATTACCGCCGGTGTGCACGTGGTTGATCTTTTCCACCCAGTGGTACTTCTGCAGCGCCACGTCGTCGAAGCCGCCCAGCGCGGCGAGGCCCTCGAAGGCCGGCTTCAGCTTGGCCAGCCCCTCCTTGGTGGTGTCGGGCCGCATGTGCTCGTCGTGGTCGAGGATCAGCAGACCGTTCTGGTCGCGGACCGGCACCACGGACTTGGCGAAGTAACCGCCCGACCACGCCGCGGCCGCCTTCTCCTGGCTGCGCAACGCATAGTTGTCGACATCATCGCGGGAGAAGCCCTCGATGGTGGCGATCAGGTCGGCGCCGATGCCCTGCGGAACAAACATGACGTCGTAGTTGGTGGCCGGGTCCAATCCCATGGCGCCGCCATCGGATCCCATTGGCACTCGGCTCATCGACTCCACGCCACCGGCCAGCACGAGGTCATCCCAGCCGGAGCGCACCTTCTGCGCGGCGGTGTTGACGGCTTCGAGGCCCGATGCGCAGAACCGGTTGAGCTGAACGCCGCCGGAGGTGACCGGCATGCCCGATGCGAGCACCGCGGCGCGGGCGATATCGCCACCCTGGTCCCCGACGGGTGAGACGCACCCCAAGATGACATCGCTGATCAGGTTCTCGTCGAGATCGGGGTTGCGCTTGCGCAGCTCCTCAATCAGGCCGACGACCAGGCTCAGTGGCTTGACTTCGTGCAGCGAGCCATTCTTTTGCTTGCCACGCGGCGTGCGGATGGCCTCATAGATGAAGGCTTCTTCGGACATGTCGATTCCTGTTCCAAAAAGGGGGGTTAGGATCCTTCTTAAAGAGTAGGTCCAGTAGGGGCACACTAACAGGGCCGTCGGCCAACCTGTTGGTTGGGCCCGACTTCGCTGGTCAGCTACGCCGAGCGGCACGCCGGAGTGCCCGCCGAGCCCGGCAGCCGCGCCGGCGTGACGCTCGACGGCCGGCCCGCACACAATAAGCTCGTCCATCATGACGGTGTCGCGACTGCGGCCATACGCGACGACGGTGTTCGCCGAAATGTCGGCGCTGGCCGCGAGCATCGGCGCGGTGAACCTCGGGCAGGGCTTTCCCGACGAGGACGGCCCGCCGGCGATGCTCAAAGCCGCCCAAGACGCCATCGCGGCCGGCGTCAACCAGTACCCACCGGGCACGGGAATCCAACCGCTACGCCAGGCCATCGCCGCCCAGCGAAGACGGCGTTTCGGCATCGAGTACAACCCCGACACCGAGGTGCTGGTGACCGTGGGGGCCACCGAAGCCATTGCGGCCGCGGTGCTGGGCCTGGTCGAACCCGGCTCGGAGGTACTGCTCATCGAGCCGTTCTACGACTCCTACTCACCGGTCGTGGCAATGGCCGGCGCACACCGGGTAGTCGTACCGGTGGTCCCCGACGGCCGCGGCTTTGCACTGGACACCGATGCGTTGCGACGCGCACTGACACCGCGGACTCGAGCGCTAATCGTCAATTCGCCGCACAACCCGACCGGCGTGGTGCTGAACGCGACCGAGTTGGCGGCCATTGCCGAGATCGCTGTGGCTGCAGACCTTTTGGTGATCACCGACGAGGTGTACGAGCACCTGGTATATGACGGCCACGAACACCTGCCGCTCGCCGGCTTCGACGGCATGGCCGAACGCACGATCACCATCTCCAGTGCCGCCAAGATGTTCAATTGCACCGGCTGGAAGATCGGATGGGCTTGCGGCCCAGCCAAACTCATCGCCGGAGTGCGGGCGGCCAAACAGTACCTGAGTTATGTGGGCGGCGCGCCATTTCAACCCGCGGTGGCCACGGCTCTCGATACCCAGGACGCCTGGGTGACACAACTACGAAGCACGCTGCAACACCGACGCGATCGGCTGTCGGCGGCACTTACCGACATCGGCTTCGCCGTCCACGACAGCCACGGCACATACTTCCTCTGCGCCGACCCACGTCCGCTAGGGCACGACGACAGCATGAAGTTCTGTGCGGCACTACCCGAGAAAGTGGGCGTGGCCGCGATCCCGATGTCACCGTTCTGTGACCCGGCAGCGCAACACGCTTCCAAGCAAGACGATGTGTGGAATCACATGGTGCGCTTCACGTTTTGCAAACGCGAGGAAACCCTGGACGAGGCGATCCGACGATTGGGCGTGCTGCGCGACGGGCCCGTGTTCTAGCCGTCCATAACCCGCTTGCGGAGTCCCTCCAATGCGGCATGCAGGATTTTCTTACGAGCTATCTTGACCCAAAACTGGGGCAGCGGCGCGGACGGCTCGACAGTGATAGTGAATCGCACCCGGGTCTTGTCGTCACCCTCTCGGCTCAGGTTGTACTCGCCGTGCTGTCCGTGTTGCTGGGCGGTCCTCCTGGCGTCCCACACCATCCAGTCCGGTCCCCAGTGGTATTCGACCAATTCGGTGTCGACGATGCCGGTGATTTTGATAGTGACCTTCACGTGGTGCGGCCGACCGTCGAGATGGGTGTCGATAACTTCGACTCGCTTATGTACAGAAGACCACGACGGCACAGCGTCCATGTCGGCGAGCGCCTCCATGATCACTTCCGGCTGCGCGTCAATGACGATTTCGCCCGATGCTTGAACGGCCACTGCTATTAAGTTAGCAACGCTGTGCGGTGACGGACCACGCCGAAACGCGGATGAGCCCAGCTCAACTATTTTCGGAGTGGCCCGCATCGGCGTCGCCGGTGACCATAAATCGGGCACATCGCACCGTCACAACAGTCACATGTGTCGCTGCGCCCGGTGACACACCCGATGCGCCCGGCTCGCAGCGACAACCGCCTGAGCTGCGGTGTTGTGCCCACGTTGGTGGTGGCCGTGCGGGTCCCGCGGTGGCGTTGACCTGCACAAACCGCGTTGTCGCGGATAGACATCCCAGCGTTGGAAGAGTCAAGCGGCGGTGGGTTGTCGGTTTGGGCCGCAACCCGGCAAACCGGGCACTGAAGAGCGTCAACGACCAATATCGTCAACCCCAAAAGCCGAAAGCAGCACAAGCGATCTCGATCTCCCTTGCCCTGAACAGCATGCGCCGAACGGCGCCGCCGTCAAGGCCCTACGGCCGCTACGCGGTCGGGCTGCGCCCGAACCTTGACCCCGACGCCGACTTCGACGCCGCCCAGCCAGGACCAGGAAGCTTCAAAACAAGCAAAAACAAACGCAGCCGTGGGGTCTTGACCGCGCGGCCCTCTGCTTCGGGAATGACCTGCAGAAACCCCAGTTGTCGCGGGTACGTTGGAAGAGTCAAGCGGCGGTGAGTTGTCGGTGGGCCCAGGCGGTGTCTTCGTTGTAGAGGGTTTGGTGACGTAGACAACCGTGCAGGATGCCCACGAGGCGGTTACCCAAGGCCCGTAGGGCTTGGTGGTGGGTGTCGCCGGCGGCGCGGTGTTGGTCGTAGTAGGCGCGCACACCGGGACTGCATTGCAGGGCGGCGAACGCCCAGCGGTCGATGGCGTCGTAGAGGCGGTCGTTGCGGACGTAGCGGGCCCGCACGAGTTTTTGTCTTCCCGACGCGACGGTCAACGGTGATGTGCCGGCGTAGTTTTTGCGAGACTTGGCGGTGGTGTAGCGGTTCGGGGCGTCCCCGAACTCACCGAGCACCCGGGCGCTGAGGATGACACCAAGTCCTGGCAGGGAGCGGTAGATGTCGGCGTCCGGGTGCTTTTCACAATGCTCAGCCAGCGTGGTTTCCAACTGGCTGATCTGATCGGTGAGTTCGATCAGCACGTTGACCGTGGCGCTGGTGATGGCGCCGCAGGCCTGTGTGACGGCCTCGGGGGCGGCCAGTTGCTCGGTGCGCAGGGCCGCTTGGATCTGGCGAGCGCGTTCGTCGATGTTGCGTTGGCGCCCACCGGCTTTAAGCGCCGATCCGATTTTGCTAAGACTCAACCGGGCACCTTGTGTGGGGGTGGGAGCTCGGCCCAGCACTGCCAGCGCGTCGCGGTCGCGATCCCGGTCGCCCAGACTGGGCAACGCCTCTAGGGCCGCCGGATAGTACTGCAACAAGTTGGCGCGCAGTGTGGCCGACTGGCGCGCCCGCGTCCAGATCAGGCCCTGATGGGCACGGGCCAGCACCTGGATCGCGTCGCCCTGCGAACTATCGGCGCTGAGTGGGCGGTGGTTGTGGCGGTCGGTGCGGACCAGATCGGCCAGTAACTTCGCATCAGCGGCATCGGATTTCGCGCCCGAAACCCCATGGCGGTCCCGGTACCGGGCCACCGACCTCGGATTGACCGCGTACACCTGATAACCGGCCGCGACCAGCGCACCCACCCACACGCCGCGGTCGGTCTCGATCCCGATGATCACCTCGCCGGGATCGTCGGCATGCTCGGCGAGCAACTCGTGGAACTGCCCGATCCCGGTCAACCCCTCAGGTAATCGCGTTGCGGCCAAACGTGCGCCAGCCTCGTCCATCAGATACACGTCGTGATGGTCTTGGGCCCAGTCATCGCCAACAAACAACATCACCTCACCACCTTCTCCTCACTGGATCGAACTACTCTTTGTTCGAGCCTGAAGCCACCCGGCTGCGGCCTAATGGTCCAGTGCTCGCATGGCACAACATCCCAGTAGCGCTACAACTGACCCACGACCGGACCGGGGCAACGGTCTACGCCGAAGGAATCAATCGTTCCTGGTGGGCAATAGTGCTCACCGGCCGGCGGCTCACCAAATCAGCCTCGCCGATGACCATCCATAAAGCACGGTCAACGACTACAGCCGATCCATTCCCATTAGGTGGGCAGGGAGACCATAGCCTCCGGCACAGGCCAGAGTTGCGGATGTGACTTGAGAGCAATGCAGACAGCTGGAGGAGAAAGTCGCGTCAATTGCAGTCATGGTGCGCGCCAACGTAGTTCGGAGTAGCCCCGGCTCGCTATCGTCGCCTCCAGGTGCGCTTGAAAGACCGGCCCACCAGGAAGACTCCAGCGGCGCGCCGCAGGTCGGGGTTAGTGCACAACTCTCGACGCGTCCCGAAGCAAACTCACAAGTCAGCGGGCTCCAGCGATGCCGAGCCGCGAACCAATGAGCCAAATCGGGTATTAAATTAGCAACGCTGTGCGGTGACGGACCACGCCGAAACGCGGATGAGCCCAGCTCAACTATTCGGAGTGGCCCGGATCGGCATCGCCGGTGACCAACTTCTGCAGTCCCCTTGCCGCGGAATCCAACACGTGCTCGCTGGCCCGCTTGACGACGAAACCTGGTATCGGTCCCGCCGGTTCAACGGTGATGTCAAAACGCACCCGCGCCTTATCGACGCCTTCGGGCTTGACGGTGTACTCGATGTGCTGCCCATGTTGCTGAAAAGTTTGACCGGCGTCCCAGCACACCCAATCCGGGCCCCAGTGATATTCGAGAACCTCTTTATCGGTGAGCCCCAAAATCTTGATGGTGGCCTTCACATGGTGCGGGCGACCGTCAGGGTAATAGTCGATCACTTCCACTTGCTTGTGCAGCGGTGACCAGGACGTCAAGACGCGCGGATCTGCGAGCGCCTCCATGACCTTCTCCGGTGGCGCATCAATGACAATTTCGCGCGAGACTTGTACGGCCACTGAGTTCAACGCTAGCAACGTGACCCGACCGAGGGACGGTGTTCGGCCCGATACTTCAATTACCATCCGATTTCGTTCAAGGGTGTGGTGATAGCCGGCGGCGGCCCAACCGGGCCGGGCGGCGTTCGGGAGAACCGGGGTGCGGGCGCGGCCTGCTCAACGCCATGGGCGGTGATGAGCGTCGATCGCGCCGTCAAATGCTCGTTTGTGGCCGCTTCGCTCCAGGTCAGTACCGGCGTCACGCATGCATCGGTGCCGGCGAAGACCTGGGTCCACTCATCGCGGCTTCGGCTGGCGAACCGTTCGGCGAAGATGTCGTGCATCTTTTGGTACGAGCCGATGTCCAGCTGATTCGGCACGTCGCCGGGCGCCAGACCTAACCCGGCCAGCAACGCCGCGAAGAACTGCGGCTCGATGGCGCCGACGGCCAGGTATTTGCCGTCGGAGGTCTCATAGCAGCGATAGAACGGGGCGCCGCCATCGAGCAGAAAGGATTCGCGCTGATCGCGCAGGCTGCCAATGGCCTTCATCGTCCACATCATCTGGGCCAGCACACTGACTCCGTCGACCATCGCGGCGTCCACAACCTGGCCCTGCCCCGACCGTTCGCGCTCATACAGCGCGACCACGATGCCCAGCAGCACCAGCATGGAACCACCGCCGAAGTCCGCGACCAGGTTCAGCGGCGGCATCGGCGGCCGGTCGGCATAGCCGAGCGCCGACAGCGCGCCGGTCTGCGACAGGTAGTTGATGTCGTGGCCCGCCGTCGGCGCCAACGGTCCGTCCTGTCCCCAACCGGTTATGCGGGCAAAGATCAGTCTCGGGTTGACCGCCGCGCAGTCCTCGGGACCGATCCCGAGCCGCTCGCAGGTGCCGGGCCGAAAGCAGTCCAGCAGCACATCGGCCTTGGCGGCCAGCTCCAGCAGCAGCTCGGGCTGCGTCTTGACGTCCAGGTCGACGATCCGCTTCCCGCGGTGCAGCAGATCGCGATCCTCCGACGGCATCTGCAGGCCGCCCGGCCGGCGCACCCGCACCACGTCGGCACCGAGGTCGGCGAGCACCATCCCGGCATGCGGGCCTGGTCCGATGCCGCCGAGTTCGATGACCCTCACCCCGGCCAGGGGCCCCCCGTTGGTCACTGTGACTAGCCGCCTTTCTTGACCTTCAACACCCGGTTGCGCAGTTCCTTGGTCGCGGAATCGATATTCCCCTTGACAGCCCGCTTGAGCACGAAGCCGGGCAGTGGAACGTTCGGGTCCACGGTGATCTCCATCTTGACCAGGGTGGCCTCGGCCCCCTGTGGCACCAGCGTGTACTTCCCGTCCTGCGACTTCTGCTGGCCGGAGCTGACCAGCGTCCAGGTCACCTCGTTCTCGCCCCACGTGTAGGCCACCACCTGTTCGTCGGTGATACCCGCGGTCTTGACCTTCATCTTCACCTGGCTGGGCCGTCCGTCGTCGCCCCTCTCCAGGATCTGTGCGCTCTGATGGGGCTCGGACCACTCGGGCATCGCTTCGAAATCGGCGATGACGTCCAGGATCTCGGAGGGGCTGGCCTCGATGACGATGTCGCGGGACTCTTTGATTGCCATGGCCCGCACGATATCGAACGGACGCCCCGGCCGGAATACCCGCCGGATGAGCGTACGGTCGTGGTCGTGAGCGATCCCACGAGCCCCCCAACCGAAGTGGCCGTCTACACCGTCGGTGACTATCTTCTCGACCGTCTCGCCGAGCTCGGCGTTACGGAGATCTTCGGTGTTCCCGGCGACTACAACCTGGCTTTCCTCGACCACATCGTCGGCCACCCGGCCATCCGCTGGGTGGGTAACGCCAACGAGCTCAACGCCGGCTACGCCGCCGACGGGTACGGACGCTTACGCGGAATGTCCGCTGTGGTAACAACATTCGGGGTCGGCGAACTTTCGGCGACCAACGCGATCGCGGGAAGCTACGCCGAGCACGTGCCGGTGGTGCACATCGTCGGCGGCCCAACCAAAGACGCCCAGGGCACCCGCCGGGCACTGCACCATTCGCTCGGGGACGGCGATTTCGAGCACTTCGTCCGGATAAGCCGCGAAATCACCTGTGCCCAAGCCAATCTCATGCCGGCAACGGCGTGCAGAGAGATCGACCGGGTGCTGTCCGAGGTGCGGGAGCAGAAACGGCCAGGCTACATCTTGCTGTCTACCGACGTGGCGCGCTTTCCCACCGAGCCGCCCGCGGCGCCGCTCCCCCGCTACAGCGGCGGCACTAGCCCGCGCGCGCTATCCCTGTTCACCGAGGCCGCTGCCAAACTGATCGGCGAGCACCAATTGACCGTGCTAGCCGACTTGCTGGTTCATCGCCTGCAGGCGATCACTGAGCTGGAGGCGTTGCTGGCGGCCGACGTGGTGCCGCACGCCACGCTGATGTGGGGAAAGAGCCTGCTCGACGAGAATTCACCCAACTTTATTGGCATCTACGCCGGAGCGGCCAGCTCCCAGCGGGTGCGCACCGCGATCGAGCAGGCGCCGGTGCTCGTGACGGCCGGGGTGGTGTTCACCGATATGGTCAGCGGCTTCTTCAGCCAGCGGATCAGCCCAGCCCGCACGATCGATATTGGGCAATACCAAAGCAGCGTGGGTGACGAGGTGTTTGCGCCGCTCGAGATGGGCGCGGCGCTTGCTGCGCTGACCGGGATCCTGGTCCGGCGCGGGATAACGTCACCACCGGTGACGTCGCCGCCGGCCGAACCATCGCCGCCAACCCCGGCGCGCGACGAGCCGCTCACCCAGCAGATGGTGTGGGACCGGCTTTGCGAAGCGCTCACGCCGGGAAACGTGGTCCTGGCCGACCAGGGGACGTCGTTCTACGGGATGGCCGACCACCGATTGCCCCACGGAGTCACCTTCATTGGCCAACCACTATGGGGCTCAATCGGTTACACGCTACCCGCCGCACTCGGAGCAGGACTGGCGCATCCGGACCGCAGGACGGTCTTACTGATTGGCGACGGAGCCGCGCAACTGACCGTCCAGGAACTCGGCAGCTTTTCCCGGGAAGGGCTCTGCCCCGTGATCGTGGTGGTCAACAACGACGGCTACACCGTCGAACGGGCGATTCACGGAAAGACGGCCCCCTACAACGACATTGTCGGATGGAGGTGGACCGAGATACCCAACGCGCTGGGGGTGGCCAAGCACCTCGCGTTCCGGGCGCAAACGTATGGCGAACTCGACGACGCATTCACCGCGGCTGCGCAGCATAAGGATTGCATGGTGCTGGTCGAAGTGGTGTTGCCACGGCTCGAGATCCCGCGACTGCTCGGCCAACTCGTTGGATCCATGTCGCCGCCGGGGGCCTAGGTTGCCGAACGTAGACTTGTTGGGCACAAGCGGCCTAATTTTGCCCAACAACTCGACGCTCGACGGTTATTCGATCCTCATCATGTTGAGGAACCGGCCGACGAATAGCGGCGGGTAGGCCCCCACTCCCGCCCCGCTCATCCATTGGGCCGCGGCGTCGGGATGGTCGATCCACTCCCGAGCGCCCTCCTCATCAGGAAATTCCTGCAAGATCAGAACTTCGTGCGCATCGTCGAAAGCCTGGAATACCCAAGTCTTCCGGATGCCGGCGGCGGTGAACCGGTCAATCGCACGTCGGACCTCGGCGGTAAGGTTCAACACGTCGTCGACCGAGGCGAAGGCGGCCACCACGACTCCAGGAACGGCCGAAGTGGTCCGCGGCGCGGCGATGAACCTATCGATGATCTCGCCGGCGAAGACCGCTGGAATATCCTCAACACCAACGGCATCGAACCAGTCGATGAAAACCCGCGAGCGGAGCAACTTCACAATCGGCTCACGACTGTGCACCCCGATCATCACCAGAACGCGGCCGTGGTCATGCGTTGAGGCATAGACAAGAACGTGGTGGGCACCAATGTCGGCGAGAGCCGACCTATTGCGCTCGAGTATCGGCCATACCCGGCTCGGGTCCGGAATCCGATAGTCCGACGCGATCACCATCGAATGAATGTCGCCGTCGGTCACCGCAATCGGTCCTTCATCACTTTCCCGGTGGCATTGAGCGGCAAGTCGTCGAGGAACTCGACCGACCGCGGCGCCTTGAAGCCCGCCATCCGCCGACGGCACCAATCAATCAAGTCATCTTCGGACACCGGCGATTTCGGCACCACGAAGGCTTTGCCCACCTGGCCAAGACGCTCGTCGGGAACTCCGATCACGGCAACTTGGGCAACCGCGGGGTGCTCCATCAGGAAGCCCTCGATCTCCGCGGGGTAGGCGTTGAACCCGCCTACGATGAACATGTCCTTCTTGCGTCCGTTGATTCGCAGTCGACCGGCCGCGTCCAGGCTGCCCAGATCGCCGGTGTGCAACCATCCCTCGTCATCGATCGCCTCCGCGGTGGCAACTGGATCGTCGAGATAACCTTGCATGACACTGTACCCGCGGACCAGCACCTCCCGGTCATCCGCGATGCGCACTTCAACCCCTTCGCAGGGCAGGCCGGCGGTGGTGGCCACGTCCTCTAAGGAATCGCCCGGCCTAGACAGGGTGACGTTGCCGGCCTCGGTGAGCCCGTAGCCGGTCATCAACGTCTGGAACGGCAGCTCGTCATGTATGCGACGGACCAGTTCGACGGCGATGTCGGCGGCGCCGGTCACGCCGGCCCGCAAGGTCGACAGCTTGGACTTGTCGCGGACTGTCAGCAACGAGTGGTACAGCGTTGGCGGGCCGGGCAGCATCGTGATGCGTTCGCGTTCAACGAGATCCACTACCCGATCGAGGTCGAAGACCGCGATCGGCAGCATCGTCGCGCCGCGCACGAAGGACGCGATGAGCCCGGCTTTCAAGCCGAACGTGTGGAAGTACGGGTTGATCTGCAGGTAGCGGTCGCCCTCGCGCAGATCCGCCAGTGTCGCCCACTCGTCGTACATCCGCAGCGTTTGGTGATGATTCATCATCGCGCCCTTTGGGCGGCCGGTAGTGCCGGAGGTGAAGATGATGTCCGAGATGTCGCTACCGCTCACGGCCCGCTCGAACGGCGAACCTCCGGAGAGGAAGGCAGATTTCAGATCGATGACCGGTGTCCCCGCGGGCGCAATGTAGTCCTGGCTCAGAAATCCTTTCTGCACCAATACGGCCTTCGCCCCGCTGCGGACGATGATGTCGTCCGCTTCTTCCGTCTTGAACCGGGTGTTGACCGGCACCAGCACGCCGCCCGCGGTGAGCAACCCGAACGCTGCGACGATCCACTCGGCTGAGTTTGGCGCCCAGATGGCGACCCGGTCACCCTTGTCGATACCGATCGACGCGAACGCGCCTGCGGCACAACGCATTCGCTCGACGACCTCGACGAACGTGAGGCGCAGCCCACCGTCGACAACCGCCTCCGCGTCACCGAAGCGGTCCGCCGCGCTCAAGACCATCTCGGGGATGGTCTCCCATATCCGATTGGCCGGCTCCTCCTCATCGCGCTGCGCGCTCTGCATCGTCACCGCCCGGACGTCATGTCGTGACGAGTCGACCGAGGTTGCCGCCCATGATCTTTGCCTGATCCTCAACCGCCAGGTGCGACAGCGCGTTGACGTAGAACGTCGGCTCGGCCAGCCCCTCGGGGTGCGGCCAGTCCGAGCCGTACAACACCCGATCCACACCGACGAGGTTGACCAGATCGTCGATGCCGTCCTCGAAGAACGGGCTGACATGGATGCGGCTCTTGACCATCTCGACCGGGTCACTCGGGAAGACTTCCGGGGCCTTCCGGTAGACCTCGGCCAGGCCGTCCAGCAGCGGGGTCATCCACTTCGAACCGGCCTCCACGATCGCCACCTTCAGCTTCGGATGACGGTAGAGCGCGCCGTGGATCACCCACGAACCCACCGCATCCTGGATCGGCCGCCACTCGTTGAGGATGCCCATCGCATTGGTTTGGAACGGCAGCATTTCCTGTTCGGCGCCGTCCCACTCGGAGGTGTACCGGGAGTAGCCGCTGTCGCTGGAGTGCATACCGACCAGCACGTCGTGCTCGACGACCCGCTCCCAGAACGGGTCGAACTCGGGTACCGCGAACGACCGGGGCCCCCGGAAGCCGGGGACGGGAGCCGGGCGGACCAGGATGGCGCGGGCGCCGCGCTCGACCGCCCATTCCAGCTCCTCGATCGCCTTCTCGACGATCGGCAGGGTGATGACCGGGGTGGTGAAAATCCGGTTCTGGTAGTTGAAGCCCCAGACCTCATCGAGCCATTCATTCAGTGCATGGATCAGGACATGGATGGCAACCGGGTCGTCGCGCAGCCGTTCCTCGAGCAGGCTGGCCAGCGTCGGAAACATCAGGGTGCGGTCCAGGCCCAACTCGTTCATCTTCTCCAGGCGCGGGCCGGGCTCGAAGAACGCCGGAATCGCGCGCATCGGCTCACCGAACAGCTCGCGCTTGGACTTGCCATCCGGGTTGCCGTACTTGAAGTACTCCTCCCACGCGCCCGGCCGGGCGACGACCTCGAAGGTCGGGTTGGGGATGTAGTTGCTGATGTGGCCGCGGATCGCGATCTTGGTGCGGCCGTTGATCTGCACGTACTGGACGAAGTCCTTGTACTCCTTGGGCAGGAACTTGGTCAGCGCCTCCGGCGGCTCGTAGAGATGGTTGTCCGCGTCAAAGATCGGAAACGGGACGTCCTCCCGGTGTGACAGTTGTCCCATGAAATCCTCCTTCGCATTTTGCGAGAATACTATTCTCTACAGGTGCGCAACCGCAACGTCAGCACGTGGCGATGATCTTGAACGTTGCGGTAGTCGGCTCACTCGGTTTGCCGACCGAGTAGCCCTCCGCAGTACCGGTGATCGTGAATTTGTCGCCGCTCAGGCTCATGGCTGCGTCGCCGCCGCCGCCCCGCGAGTACATGCCGATGAACCCGCCGACATTTTGGATCTGTACGGACTCGGCGGTGGCCCGTTCCGCACGTCCATCCACGACGACGGTGGCCCCGGCAGAGTCGCCGCCAATGTGAATCGTCCGGTACCACTGCACCTGCGTGCACTTGACGACATTGAACTTCGCGTCGGTTCCGTTGACCGTGACAGATGCCGTGCCATTGAGCGGGGTATGCGACGGTGAGACGCAAGCCCCGACGGCAGCGGCAGCGAGCGCGGCAACGGCCGCTGCGATTCGGTTCCGCATCGGGCCGCCTCCATCCTCAGTTAGAAAGTTCTTCGGCCTGCGGCGATGATGTTATTCTCCTAATTAGAGAATGCCAATATCGGCTGTCTTCGTCCTAGGAGCAACGACGCATGATGGACCCGGAGTACAGCGGTGTTTCGCCCGACGAGGCGATAGCATCCCTTGCACAGCTGTGGGTTGCCGACGCACACTGGCGGGCCGCGGAGCGGGTGACGAACCGTCAGCGCCCGGAAGCTAGAGGAGCGACATGATGTACAGGTTGTTGTGCGCGGGCTCGGCGATGTTGCTCGCTGTCTTGGTAGGGGGGGCTGGCTTACTGGCGAGCACCGGACCGGCACACGCCGATGACCCGGTCATGCATCACGTCAAGTACACCATCACCGCAAAGAATCCCATCTACGCCAACATCTATTACATCGATCAAGAACCGACGATCTTCTCCGATTACAGCCACGATCCCTACCGCTTCACCCCGAACGTCCAGGCCGACATCGCCCCGGGCAAACCGTGGAGCTACGAACTGAATTTGGCCAAACCCGAATACTGGGCCATGGTCGTCGTCAACACCGGTCCTGAGCCCAGCACGCCGGAGTTTCATTGCGACCTGTCGGTGGACGGGGCCGTCGTCGTGTCCAAGGACGGGCCCAGGGGCGTGCTCTGCTCGATCCGCAATTGGTGAACCAGCCAGGCCTCTGGTACGCCCGCAATCGGCTGCGGCTCGCCTTCGAGGCGGCGCAGATAACTTTCCACCAGCTCCAAAGTTTCGGCGTGACCGGCCGACATGCCCACCGCCTGCTCCAGCACCAGCATCCGCGACAGGCTGCTCATGAGCACGGTGAACACCACCGGGGGC
The DNA here is from genome assembly GCF_963853645.1 of Mycobacterium riyadhense. Taxonomy (NCBI): domain Bacteria; kingdom Bacillati; phylum Actinomycetota; class Actinomycetes; order Mycobacteriales; family Mycobacteriaceae; genus Mycobacterium; species Mycobacterium riyadhense. The sequence goes on from NZ_OY970456.1 coordinate 5,214,697, forward strand.
AGATCCTTGCTTTCCACCCCGTAACGCTGCAGCGCGGCCGTCACCGCTCGCTGCTCTTCCTCGCGGAAACGCTCCGCGTAGTAAGCGATTTCGGCCCGCAATTCCTTTCGGTGATTGGCCAGCGCCATGAATTCCATGGAAATCCGGGTAAACGCGGGATCGGTGCCGAACCGCCACAGCGCCCACAACGGCTGGGCCGATTGCAGCGCCCGCGCCTGCACCTGAAGACCCTCTTCGGCGCGGCGGCGGAAGACCGCGACGAACAACTCCTCCATGGTGCGGAAGTAGTAGTGCACCAGCTGAGGTTTCAGCCCCGCTTTGTTCGCTAGCCGGCGCGACGTCACGGCGGCGTAGCCCTCTTCGACCATCAATTGCTCGGCCGCGTCGAGCAGCAGGCCGCGGTTCTTTGCGTCCGGCGCCCCGATCCTGCGGGCCGATGTCATGTCGCCACTCGCTCTCCAAACCCAATGTCGAACACGCCGATCGTACTGTCGCCCGGGGGGCCGCGACCTTGACCACGACATTAACGTCATGCTAGGCAGGTGCTCAGCACGCTATCGGATTTGGGCGGCAGCAGCTCTCGCCGCCTCGCGGTGGGTTGAGCACCATTCGGCCGGGTCAGCTCCGGGAGGAACGCACGACATGACCAGCACCTACGATTCGATCGACTTCTTCACCGACCCGTCCTTGGTACCGGATCCACACCCCTACTTCGACTACCTGCGCAGCCAGAACCCAGTGCTGCGGCTGCCGCACTACGGGGTCGTCGCCGTCACCGGTCACGAGGAAGCCACCGAGGTATATAAGGACCCCGAAACGTTCTCGAACATCGTCGCGCTGGGAGGCCCGTTCCCGCCGCTGCCGTTCCAACCCGACGGGGACGACATCAGCGCCCAGATCGAGCAACACCGCAGCTACTTTCCGATGTTCGAGCACATGGTCACCATGGATCCGCCGGACCACACGAGGGCACGGTCGGTGCTGAGCAAGCTGCTGACGCCGAGCCGGCTGAAGCAGAACGAGGAGTTCATGTGGCGCCTCGCCGACCGCCAGCTCGACGAGTTCCTCAGCAACGGCGAGTGCGAATTCATCTCCGAATATTCCAAACCCTTTGCCACACTGGTGATCGCCGACCTGCTCGGTGTTCCCCAGGATGACCACAAGGAGTTCCGCACCGTCTTGGGCGCCGATCGCCCCGGACGGGTCGGCGCGCTCGACCACGAGTTCATCGGCATCAACCCGCTGGAATGGCTCGACGAGAAGTTCTGTTCCTACATCGAAGACCGGCGACGCGAGCCGCGCGACGATGTGCTGACCCCGATGGCGACGGCGAAGTACCCCGACGGCTCCACACCCGAGGTCATCGAGGTGGTGCGTACGGCGACATTCCTTTTCGCCGCCGGGCAGGAGACCACGGCCAAGCTGCTCAGCGCCGCGCTACAGGTGCTGGGCGATCGCCCCGACATCCAGCAACAGGTGCGTGATGACCGCAGCCTGATTCCAAACTTCATCGAGGAATCGCTGCGCATCGAAAGTCCCGTCAAGTGCGACTCGCGGCTAGCCCGCCGTGGCACCACAATCGGCGGTGTCGACATCCCTGCCGGCACGGTAGTGATGGTGCTACCCGGCGCGGCCAACCGCGACCCGCGGCGATTCGAGAATCCGCACGAGTTCCGCCTCGACCGCAAGAACGTCCGCGAGCACATGGCTTTCGCCCGCGGCGTGCACTCCTGCCCGGGAGGACCGCTCGCCCGCGTGGAGGGCCGGGTATCCATCGAACGCATGCTGGACCGCATGGCCGACATCAGCATCAGCGAGGTTAAGCACGGACCAAAGGGCGATCGCCGCTACACCTACGAGCCGACGTACATCCTGCGCGGGCTCAGCGAACTCCACCTCACCTTCACGCCGACGGGTTAGGCGAGCGTCAACCCGACTATGTAACAAGCAAAGAGACTCACGCCGATCAGCACGACCCAGGCGTCCGTGAGGCGGCATAGCAAGGCGGGAGCTTGGCGCACTTCCATAAACTCCCGAAAGATGATGCGCACCTTGATAAGAGCGATCACGATCACGCTCGACGTGACCACCACACTAGGTCTCAGCGATCCATCGACCGAGTGGTCAATCCACAGATAGGCCAGCGTGAACCCCGCCAGGATCAGCCAAACCACCAGCAGCCTCTTGTTGAATTTCAACTTCACCGATCACCTCACCATGTACAGCAGCGCGAAAATGAGCACCCAGAGGAAGTCGACGGTATGCCAGTAGGTGGCGCACGTTTCGACCAACTCCTGGGATCGCCGGGCCGGACTGCCGAGCTGATACACGATGACACCGAGGACGACGAAACCAATCAGCAGGTGCACGAAGTGGATTCCGGTGAGGAAGAAGTAGTAGGTGAAGAAGTCGTTGCTGTCCAGCCCATTTCCCGTGCCGACCAACCGGGCCCACTCGAAAACCTTGAAGAACAAGAATATTGCGGCGCATGCGACGGTGATATAGACGTCTCGCAGGGCCGCCCGGTAGGCACCGGCACGCGACGACTGGACACACCGCGCCACCGACCAGGAACTCAGCAGCAAGACCAGGGTGTTGAACACACCGATGCGTAGGTCCAGATGCGCCTGGGAGTGCAGGAACAGCTCAGGGTTTCGGGCGCGATAGAACAGGTAGAAGCCGAAATACCCTGTGAAGACCAAAGTTTCGAACAATACGAAAGCCCACATGTCCGGCTGACCCGGCACGAATGTCGCGCGTTTGTTCTCATCTGCGAGGTCGGTCATGATGCGGTCGCCGCCCGCTTCCGCGCCAGGTCGAGCTTGGCTATCGGGAGGGGCCCGGTACCAAAGTCTTCGCGCCGGATCATCTGAGAGAGCATGACGATAAACGTGACTTGGTAAATGCCGAACACGACCATGTTCAGCCACCACGCGATCTGCCCATTCCAGGCCAGTACGCCGCGCTGGAAGATCCAGCAGGGCGCCACGACGACCTCGGTAAGCGCGTTACACAGGTTGAGGTAGCCGAACCATTTGGGAAAAACCCGATTCTTGTCGATCAGAATCGCGAGCATCCAGATCAGCGAGCCAATCAGGAAGACGCCCATGGTGCCGTCGAAAGACAGGAAGGCGAAGTCGTAGAGCCAACCGATCGCCTCGGGATCCCGCTCGGGACGCAGCGTCCCGACGATCAGCGCGATGCACAGGAGCAGCAGGCCGGGAACCGCGCTGAGCGAGTAGATGAGCAGATACGTATACCCGAAAGCGCGGCTGACCGACATGCGGCGCATCGAATACGCAATGAGCGCATTGTTTACCGCAGTCATGCCGGTGATGGCGAATACGACGCCTAAGCCAATCGGTATTCCCAGCTGTCGTTCATGGAACCATCCGACCTGCGTCGCGAGGTCCCAGGTGGGTTGCGGCGGGGGCTGGACTTGCGCTACCACGAAGACCATCGCAAAGAAGAGGTTGTAGAAGACGACCATGATCCACCACGCCACCCACAGTTCGCGCTTGGGGTTGTGCCGCAGGTGCCAGGCAATCCGGCGATGCAACCAGCCGGAGGGAGGCCCAGCCTCGGAGTTGCTGCCCGACTCCGGCTGAGTCATCACGGTACTCATACTCTGTCCAGTTCTCCTGCGCGCCTTGTGATCTCGGCGCGCTCCCGATACACCGCGCGGCCCAGGACGACGCCCATCACGACCACCCACACACCGATGGCGACATTCTTCAACCAGAACGACAACCCACCGTCCCACGCCAGCGGGCCGGACAACGACACGCCGACGAATGCTGCCGGCACCAGAGCCGCCGCAACGAACAGGTTGAAGTGGGCCACCCAGTGCGGCAGTACGAGGTTTGCAGGATCGTCGAAATAGATTGCCAGGGCAAGGATCACGCTTTGTCCGATCAAAAACGGAACCAAGATCGTGAAGGTGATCCAGGCGAAATCGTTGAGCAACTGCGTCAGCTCCGGACTTCGTTCCGGGCGAAAGGCGGCTAGCAGCCAGCAGACATTGGCGATGAGAAACAAGGTGGGACCGCCGGCCACGCAACCCAGCATCGCGTAGGAGAAGATCGGCGTGCGATGGGCCATCCTCCGGATCTGCATCACGATCAGCGTCAGAATCGGGATGAGGCTCGCGCCGAACCAGTTGAACAGGATCATGCTGGAACGGACGCCCGACGGGTTTTCCCGGTAGAACGCCGCGACCTGCTCCGCCGACATCGTCGGCGACATGGGCGGTATAAAGCCGGGAAACAGAAAAAACGCCGCGATCCAGATCAGCACCCCCGGGGGCAGCGTCCATAGCAGGATCAGCTCACCATCGATTCGCCTCGGCGCGACGCGCGCCTCGCCGTCTTCAGACATCGGTGACTCCCTCCGGCGCTGTGATCAACCGTCCGTGAGCCGAAAGTAGCCGATCGGCTAGGGACGGTCAATAGCCGATCGGCTAGGCTCTCGGTGTGGTTCCGAACCAGACCCGGAGCAAGTTCAGATTCGTCACGCGCAGCCCCGCACAGACGCGCATCCTGGACGCCGCGCTGAAACTGATCGCCGAGCACGGTGTCGGCGGCACCTCGCTGCAGATGATCGCCGACGCCATCGGGGTCACGAAGGCTGCTGTCTACCACCAGTTCAAGACGAAGGAGCAGATCGTCGTTGCGCTTACGGAACGCGAACTGGGCGGTCTGGAGGAGGCGCTGGAGGCCGCCGAGGCCCACGACGATTTCCCCCGGGCACGCGAGGTCTTGCTGGGCCGGGTCATCGACATGGCCATTGAGCGTCGCGGCGCGGCGAGCACCCTGCAGTTCGATCCGGTCATTGTGCGGCTACTCGCCGAGCAGGAACAGTTCCAGCACTTTATTCGGCGGCTCTATGGTGTGCTGGTCGACGACGCGTCCGCGGACGCCCGGGTCTCGGCGGCGGTCCTCTCGGGCGCCATCGCCGTCGGCGTCATGCATCCCCTGGTCGCCGATGTGGACGACAACACGTTGCGTGCGCAGCTGCTGCGGATCACCCACCGCCTGATCGGTGCGCCCGAGGCGTAGGTTTCGCCACGGATCCAACCGGCCGCTCGACGACATTCGGATGCCGGAGTGGCCAGCAGCCTGGTGATAACGTGGTTCTCCGTGCACGAACCAACGCGACCGGGGGGTCAACTTGCCGTCGTGGCGGCGTCCACCGGGAGCGCCTGACCCCGACGCCGAGGACGACTCAGGCCGCGAGGAAGCACCCCGTTCGGTCGCCGAGGCAGAGGAAGAAGTCGCCAGGGCGGAGGCCCGGGCCGACGAGGCCCGTGCCCGTCTAGCGCGGCTGCAGCAAGCCTGGGCCCTGGAGAGCCCGGGCGCAGACGACACCGACAAGATCTACGCGGGCGACGCCGACGAGTTCGGGCCACTGTCCGAGATGCCTTATCGCCGGCAGTTGCCCAAGTTCCAGCGTCCCGGACCTAAAGCGATCGCACTCGCGGCGGCATTCGGGGTCATCGGCGCCTCGCTCGGCGGGAGCGTGTTCATGGAGCTGGAGCATCGCGCTCTCGTGCGTGAACAGCACCGCGCCGCCGAGTTCGCCGCGGCCGCGCGTGAGGGGGTCACGAAACTGATGTCGATTAACGCCAATCACGCCAGGGAGGACATCCAGCGCGCCCTCGACGACTCGACCGGAGATCTCAGGGACCAATTACTGCGCACCGGAGTTGCCCTGGCCCAGCAGGTGGAGGAGTCGCAGATCAGCACCAGGGTCATCGTGGACGCTACCGCCGTCGAATCGACGACCAATGACTCGGGAATCGTCCTTGTCGCGGCGAGGTCCGACAATCTCTATCCCGACGACGCAAACCGACCAATGAAGTCGTGGCGGATCAGCGTGCATCTCAGCCGCGAGGGCGGCCAGCTCAGGATGGCGAAAGTCGAGTTCCTGCAATGACAATCGAGCAACCCGGCGGTCCAGCGCGTCCGCCCAGAACGGCCGTGATCGAAGGTTGGATGCACTGGTGTGTGGCATATTGGCGGCCAATTCTGGTGACCACGTTGGTCATTGGCGCGCTGGGACTTGTCGGAGGCACATACTTCTACCGGTACAGTCCCGATCGGCGGATCGGCGATGCGGCGGCCCAACAGGCAATCCGGGCGGCCGCGGACGGCACCGTGGCAATGCTGTCATATTCCCCAGAGAGCCTGGATCAGGATTTCGCCCGGGCGAGGTTGTATCTCACCGGCGACTTGCTGGCGGACTACACCAAGTCCAGCGAGCAGATCATTGGTCCGGCGGCCAAGGCGAAGCAAATGGCGGCTTCCGCCAAGGTGGTTCGCGCCGCTGTATCGGAGCTACACCAGAATTTGGCCGTCGTCCTCGTGTTCGTCAACCAGAGCACCATCACCAACGACGAGCCCCAAGCTACGGTGACTGACAGCAGCGCCCTGGTCACTCTGGCGAAGATCAACGGCTCCTGGCTGATCGCCAAATTCGATCGCCTTTGACGCCCAGCACTCCGCCGAAACTCAACCCATGCACACTCGTCTCGGCGTGTCGCGTGCGTGGTGTGAGTGTCGCGGGTGAATCTGACCATGCCGTAGCTGGCGCGAATCGCCCAGGTCGGTCCACCTCCCCGAAGGCCTCGATGGTGCGCTCCAGGACCGGATTTGGTGCACACTTTTCGAACAGTCATGAAACGAAACCGCAGATGGGAAGCCAAGTCAGGTTTGATGGCATCGCCTTTGATGCCACCGTTCCTAGGTGTCGGCGCGGACCCAGCTCATCATGCCGTCGTGGGCAAAGCAGATCAGAAACAGACCATCGGGCGCCTGCGCGACGTAGTTCTGGTAGTTCTGGCACGCCGCGCCTTCCTCCTTGACTCCCGCCATTGGAGGTGACCGGAACCATCGCGGCTGGTATCTCCTCGGCGAGCCGCAGAACATCAGCCGTCCGGGCTGCCCGGCGGGGGGAACGACACTGTCGTCGACACCGAAGGCGTAGTAGGTGGTGTTGTCACACGGCGCGCCTAGAACCTGATGCGGCATGATGCCGGGGGTACAGGCGGGGTAGTCGCAGACGGTCGGCTCGGCGAGGGACGGCGGCGCCGCCAGCACACCCGTGCCGAGTAGCGCGGCAACTGTTGCCACGATGAATCGCACCCCATTACTTTGCCACATCTAAAAAGGAGCTGAAAAGAAAATTCTCCTAATTGGAGAAGATCACCAGAGCCAATATCCACCCACGCCGGATTGCGTCCGAACCGCACCCGCCTAACGGCCTGACGAGCGAGCATTTCCGCATGTAGAACCGCTAATGCAGCCGCCCGAGGACAGCGTTGAGCCCCGGCCGAAAGTGATAAGCTGTTTCTCCGTGCATGATCCGGAGGGGCCCGACGTCGACGATTCTGATGACCCGACGGACGGCGCCGTAGCTCCCGTTTCGGAGGCGGACGCAGAAGACGAAGTTGCCAGGGCTGAGACGCGCGCGGAGGCGGCTCGGGCACGCCTTTCAAGGCTGCGCGCGGCAGCCGAAACAGGCTCCGAAACAGGGAAAGCCGACGACGACGCCGCTTCCCGGGATGGCGCGCGGCGCCGCACAAAGGAGACCCGGGCACGACTGGCGCGACTAGGGTTGCCGCGGCGTCCGGGTCGACCGGGGTGGCTTCGACGCCCAGGGCGGAGAACAATGGCCGCTGGCGTCGGCATCGTGCTGGTCTCCGCTTCCGTCGGCGCGAGCGCTTACATGGTGTGGCAGCACCGAACTACCGGGCACAAACGGCAGCTCGCCGCTGAGTTCAGCGCAGCAGCCCGGCACGGGGTCACGCTGCTGATGTCGATTGACGCCAACCATGCCAAGGAAGACATCCAGCGCATCCTCGACGACTCTACGGGCGACTTCAAGAGCCAGCTGTCAGTGATGTCAGGCCTGATGGCCGCGCAGGCGGGGGAATCGAAGGCAAGCAGCAAGGCCACTGTGGAAGCCGTTGCCGTCGAGTCGTTGAGTGATGATTCGGCGGTCGTGCTCGTCGCGGCGAGATCCGATATCACCACTGCAGACAACACGACTCGGCCACCTATCGTGTGGCGAATCAGCGTCGGCATCATGCGGGACGGCGGTCAGCTCAAAATGTCGAAAGTCGATTTCCTGCAATGACTGTCGAGCAATGTTCGTCTCTGGATAGCACGGAAACCACACCGTCCGACGAGGTGGGACCGCCAGTCAAGCGCTGGGTCCGCCGGTGTTTGACAAAGTGGCGTTCGATAGTCGCGACAGGGGTGGTCCTTTCCGCGGTGGGCGTCACTGCCGGCCTGTTCTTCATTCTGTACCGGCCGGATCAGCAAGTCGGCGACGCGGCGGCACACCAGGCAATCCAAGCGGCATCAGACGGTGCCGTGGCGGTGCTGTCGTACTCTCCCGACAACCTGGACCGTGATATCGCCAAGGCGAAGTCATATCTCACCGGTGACTTCCTCGCCTACTACACCAAGTTCTCAGAGCAGATCGCTGCGATGGCACTGCAAAAGCGAGTCACGCAGACAGCCAAGGTGATTCGAGCCGCCGTTTCAGAGTTGCACCCGAATTCAGCCGTTGTGTTGGTGTTCATCAACCAGACCGCCACAAGCAAAGAGAAGCCGGAACCGCAGACAACCGCGAGCATCGCCCAGGTGACGTTGGCCAAGGTCAACGGTTCCTGGCTGATCTCGAAATTGGATCCGCTTGCGTGACTTCTGCTTTTGGTGCGTCAATGTCCTTGTCCGCGTGGCTGATAGGCCACAAAACACCGCACTCGGGTAGCGGCGTCGTCCGGATTGACTCCCATACCCACCAAAATCTGAACTATTTGGGCCGGGGGAACACCGCCATCGAAATCCGTCTGGATCACATGGACGCTGGGAAACCAATTTTCCGCACTTACCCCCGGCGGCGGTGGCTTTGCGTCGCCTCCGAGGCACTGAACGTATCCATTGATGCCCGTGTCGGCGTGAGCGGACGACGCCTCCACCAGCACGACCGGGGCCATGAGCAGGACGCCGACACACATGGAACGCATACGCATAAATGCCCAGCCTATCGCCATGGGTGTAAGGCGACATAGACCTTCAACCTGACCTACTACCGCGGTATTATTCTCATCGCGCGAGAACGCCGCAACCGATGCCGCAAGCTGCCATAGGCACTGTCGGATCATTCGCGCCGAGGAGCACATGATGCGTTCAGTTCAAACACTCACCACCGCAACGCTGGTCGCTGCCACGGTATTCGGCGGTTTGGGCTCGGCGCTGGATCCGTCCCTAGCCCGGGCAACAACGAAGGAAGAAGTGGCGATCAACGGGACTTTCCGTGCCACGTCAGTTGGCGATTACGCCCAGAGAAATGACCAGTACTTCGGCGAGCCGACGGTCTACCAAACATGGACCATCAGTTCGACGTGCGAGACATTCCAGGAATGCCACGGCATGGTGACCAGCGACCAGGGATGGAGCGCTGGCCTATATATGAACGATGGGCAGATGTGGAAGGTTAAACGGTCTATACCGGATTGGGAGCGGTGCGAGGACGGTACCGCGTTCCCCGGACAGCAGACCTTCTATTTCTATCCCGTAAACGAATACGGTGGATATCAACTCGGGTCGTCGACCATGGCCGGAAAGGACAAGACGGTCGGCCCGTCCGGTGCCTGCGGACAAAACCAATGGCTTGATATCGCGATGCCGTTCCGCCTGGACAGAATCGGCTGACCGAGCACTCAGCGCGGCGAATCCGTGCGGATCGGCTTCAGGTGGGCAGCAAGTCCTGCCACGTCTTGGGCGCCTTCGGCGCAACGAGATCCGACTGCTGGTACAGCTTTCCGTCCGGACCGACATAACGCCCCGTGTGCGGGTCGTACCGGGTGATCGTGACGGACGGCCCCGCCGCAGGCCCGAATGCGCTTGGCGCGGCTTGCGGACCTGGGCCGCCGGCCGTGCCGGGCGGTGCGGCATCGGGAGGAGTGGGCGGCGCGGGGGCGGCGGGTGGCGTGGGAAGTTCCGCCGCTGAAGGGACATCGAGTGGCGCTATGGGCGAAAGGTCGGCCGACATTCCCGACAAGGGCGCCAGCGGGGGAGGTCCCGACGATGGCACCGGCGGAACAGCCGCGGCAATCGCGCCCGGCGGTGGATTCTCTCCCCGCGGCCCCGGCGGTGTGCCGCGCGGCACCGCCCCCGGCGGCAGCGGTGTTCCCTCGAGCGGGGCGAAGAGTCTGTCGTTGACGGTAACCCGGTCATCGGGCGGGACGCCCTGGGCGATCAGGTTCGGGTCGAATGGATAGGGACCGAGGACGTGCTGGCGCATCGCCAGCGGCATGAAAGGCTCGTCGCTGTTGCAGATTTCGACGGTGGGTGCGCGCTTGCCCGGGTGACCCATGCAGGGATAGTTGCGGGCACCGCGAACCCCGATCGGTGAATCCTGCGGGAGTTTGCAATACAACCCGTCCGGTGTGTCGATGTCGGTGAGATCGTCCGGGGATCGCCATGTGTTGGGTGGCATGAAGCCGACCGTGCAAATAGGCGGATCGTCGATCGTGAGTGCGAAGTCGCCTTGGGCCGTACCCTCGGGATGGTTCTCCGCCGTCGCGGCCTGCTCGATAGCAACCGCCGACGGCAGCAATACCAGCAGCTGCTCCAGGGAGGGGTGGTAGGTGACGCCGATCTGCCCGATGGTAGTCAGGTTGGCCAGCAACACCGGCAGCGTCGGTTTGATTTGTTCGAGAAGCCGGGATGCTTCGTTCGCCGCCTCGGGACCGTTTCGCAGCAGAGTGCGAACGTGTAAATCGTCCTGTGCGAACACGTCCGTAATCCCCGCGAGGCTGCGCGCCCACGTTCTGATCGATTCGGTGGTGCGTGCTTGCGAATCCAATAGCGGCCCAGTGTCTTCGGTGAGGATTCGGGTCTGATCGACGACGCCGTTGGCGTCGCGGGACACCGTCGATGTGGAGTCGAACAGCGATCCCAGGTCGTAACCGGAACCGTTGAAGCCCCGGAAGCCCTCGTCGAGCAATTGGCCGAGTTTGGTCTTCGGGATGCTTTGGACCAAAGCATTGACCTGATCGAGCATCGGCCCCACCGGCTGCGGAATTGTGGTGTTGCGCATAGCGATTACCGAGCCGTCGTGCAGATACGGCGGCGAATCGGTTCTGGGCTGCAGGTCCACGTACTGTTCACCCACCGCGGAGACACTGAGCACCGCCGCTGTCAGGTCCGCGGGGACCTTGGGTGAAGTGCTAAGCGACAGTGTGGCTTTCGCTCCGGTCGGCGTCAAGCTTACCGAGGTGACCTTGCCGAGTTGAACCCCACGATAGGTCACGTTGGAAAACCGGTAGAGACCGCCGGTGGCCGGCAGCTCCAGCGTAACCGTCATCCGACCGATGCCCAGCAGGGTCGGCACTTGGATGTAGAAGAGCACCATCGCAATCACGCCAATGGTTCCCACGATCGTGAAAATCACTAGCTGGATCCGGATGAAGCGCGTCAGCATCTATCCGCCACCTTCCGTGGGTGCTGGCGCAGGTGGCGGGCCGGGCAGCCGGGCACCGGCCGGAGGCGCGGGCAGCGGCAACGCCTCCGGATCGACCCACGGCGGCCTGATGGGGTCATGCATCGGATCATGGGTGTAATTCAGGTAATACGGGTCCCCGGGAGCCGGTACCAACGGCTGATCCAGCTGCCCCCAGTGCGTCCCCAACAGCAGTCCTCGCTTGAGCCGTGGAATCGACAGGTCCAAATCGACGTGCAGGTTGAAGTAGTCGCCTCGGACCGCTCGGTCGACGAAGTTCTGGGTGAACGGGAACACGAACGCCGCCGCGATGGCCGTGCCGAGCTCCGGTCCGACATCGGAAAGCGCGCGCAGCGTCGGCTCCAGGTTTTTGAGATTCTTGACCAGGTCGGCCTGAGAGTCGTTGATCAACCGGGTGGCGGTGTTGCTGAAAACGCGAAGCCTGTCCAAGGCCGCCGTCAGGCGCGGCCGCTCCCTGATCAGCACATCGAGTGCGGGCGGCACCTTGCGCAGCGCCTGGGTGAGAACATCGCGTTGCTCGGCGAATGTGCCGGCAAGCCGGTTCAGCGCCTGGATGGAGTCGACGATGTTGTCCCGCTGGTCGTTCAGTGTTCCGACGAACGTGTCGAGGCGCGTTAGTAGATCGCGTACGGCGCCCTCGCGCCCGGACAGGGCGATGGAGAAATTGTGGATGATTTCCCCGATCTGTCCCAGTCCCCCGCCGTTGACGACCGCTGCCAGCGACGACAGCGTCTGCTCTGTCGACGGGTAGGCCGATGACCGACTGAGCGGGATGGTGGCGCCCGGCTGCAGCCGTCCGGTTCCCTGCTGGCCGAGCGGCGGGTTGAGTTCCAGATGCATCGACCCCAGCAGGCTGGTCTGACCGACGGTGGCTACCACGTTGGCCGGGACAACGACATCGCGCTTCACCGAGATCTCGACGTCGGCGTGCCAGCCTTGCACCCTCATGTTGCCGACACTGCCGACGATGACGTCGTCGATCATCACCGGCGAATTCGACTCCATCGTACCGACATTCGGGAGTTCGACGTGGTAGATGTCGGCCCCCGGCCCGCGTCCGACCGCGCCCGGCAAGGGTAGTGAGTTCAGGCCGTGGAATGCGCATCCGGTCAGCGTCAACATGGCGCAGCAGACAATGACGAGCATCCCCCGCCCCGGCACCCGCACCCGGCCGGTCATGGTTGCCCCCCTTCCGCCGGAAGCAGCATTTCCGACAGGTTCGGCGCCGGTGGTGACGGTTCCATCGGTGTCGTCGGCGGGGGCGGCAGCGGCATCGCCGCGCCCGGTATCCGCGCCGGAGGCACTGCCCCCGGCGGTCCCACGGGATCACCCGGCAGGCCGGTGTAGGCCGACACCGCGGGCGGGATCTCGGGCGGTCCGGGTTTGGGGCCCTCACCGCCAGGCGCCAGGCGCGGTTCGGTGTAGAGGATGTTCTCAGGGTCCATCGACTTCTGCAGGAATATGTTGATCGGGATCGGCAGGCTGTTGAAGTTGAGCACCCGCAGCCCGGGACCGAGGAACATGGAGCACAGCTTGCCCGATTCAACCGCGGTGACGTTTTCGATGGCGCCGACTGCCGTGCAGCCGGGCACCGGCAGCGGAACCATCAGGCCCGAAAACGTGGGATTCGCAAAGTTCATGATCCCGAACCCCCCCACGATGGTTCCGGTGTCGGCGTTGTAGTCGTTGAAGAAGTTGCCGAGCGCATTCGGCGCGGCGTGCAGGACGTTTTCCAGCGGCATGCGCTGATTGACCAGGATCTGCGTGACATCGGCCAACCGGGCAATCTGCTCGCTCGCCTGGTCACGGCTTCCGGCGATGAATCGCTGCACCTCGCCGACCGCCGTGGACAGCTCGGTCAGCGCCGCGTCCAGCTCGGATTTGCTGTCGTTGACCACGCTGGTGAGCGTGGCCAGGCGATCATTGAACTGCACGAGTTGAATGTTGCTGTCGCGCAGCGCGGTGACGAAGGTCTGCAGGCCCTTGATGATGTCGACGATGTTGCCGCTGCCGTTGGCGAGGATGCGGCCCACCCCTGACAGTTGAGCGAGTGTTTGCCGCAGCTTGTCGCCGTTGCCGTCGAGCGCATTGGCGGCGCTGTCGATGAACCGACCCACCGAGGTACCCGAAACACCACTCTTAGGTCCCAAATCCGTTGCCAGCCGCATCAACTGGGTTTTGACCTCGTCCCACTCGACGGGCACCGCGGTCCGTTCGACCGGGATCACCGCACCGTCAGCCATGACCGGGCCGCTGGTCCGGTAGGCGGGAGTGAGCTGAACATAGCGGGCAGCTACCAGGTTCGAGGCAACGATGACCGCTTTCGCGTCCGCCGGAACGGGCACTGAGCGGTCGACCGCGAGGGTCATCTTGACCTGTTTCCCCTGCGGCTCAATGGACTTGATGGTGCCGACCTTGACACCCGACACCCGCACCTCGTCACCGGGGTAGACCGCGGTGGCGGTGGTGAAATAGGCGGTAATCGTCCTTGGGCCAAAGAACGTATTCCGGACGAGCACGGCAGCGCCGGCAACGACGAGTCCGACCAGGACAACCGCCGCCACGGTCACCAGCCGCTTGCGCTGAATCGGAGGAATCCCAGGAATCACTGCGATCCTCCGACCCTGCCGCCCAACGTACATTCGGGGCATACCGGAATACCGTTGTACGGCCACGGAATAAGCGACCGAGGTACCGGCGAAGGGTAGCCAGGACCGCGAGCCGGGTCGAAGGTGCGGAACCCCCAGAGGTAGTCGAGGAATGGCTGGAATATTTGCGGGGCAAGGAAGTTCGGGACGAACGCCTGGTAGGCGTACATGCTGGAGATGCCCTCACCGACCGTGATCTGGAATTTGGCGAGGCCCGGCAGCGCCTTGCTGATGTTGTCGCGGTTGCGTTCCAGCATCGCGGTCAGCGAATTCAGCCTCTGAAGCGTCGGTGCCAGTTCGCTTTCGTTGTCGTGCACCAAGGCCGTCAGCTGTTTGGCCACCGCCGATGTGTTAGCCAGCAGGTCCACGATCTCCTGCCGGCGCGCCACCAATACTTGGAGCAGAGCGTCGGAGTTGAGGATGAGTTTGTTGACCTGCTGGCTGCGTTCGGAGAGAACCCCGGTGACGTCGGCAGCGCTCTTGAATAGCTCACCCAGATTCTTGTTACGGCTATTGAGGGTGCGTGACAGCCGGGTGAGCGCGTCGAAGGCCGGTCCCAATTGGGGCGCGATCTGGTCGAGCGTCGCCGCCAGTGCGTCCAACGACTGGTTCAGCGTCGCGGTGTTGGTTCCGGCGGTGTTCGATGTGAAGTCGCTGACCGCTTCCGTCAACGAGTAGGGCGAAGACGTGCGCGAGACGGGAATGAGAGCCATCGGACGCATCGTGCCGGTGCCGGCGGACTCCACTGTCAGTACCCGCTCGCCCAGCAGGGTGCCGGTGCGGATGTGCGCGGAAGTCTCCGAGCCGAACAGGATGTTGCCCTTCACCGCGAACGTCACCAGAGCATCGCCGTGGCTCAGCTCGATATTCGACACGGTGCCGACCTTCATCCCCGATACCGTCACGGGGTTGCCCGTCGCAAGGCCGCCGGCTTCGGAGAACAACGCCTGGTACCTGACCATCGTCGCCCAGGTGACGAACCGGTCGGGCGACAGGCCCACCAAGATGGTCAGCACAATCAAGACCGCGCCGATGAATCCGGCCCTGATCAACCCAGCTCCGCGATATTTCAGCATCAGGGTTCCGTGCACCTTCCAGCGTCTGACCTAAATATCGGGGCTTTCACCGTTCTGCCCTGAAGATCCGTGCCGCGCAGCTCCAACTGGCAGAGGTAGTACGGGATAGTGGAGCCGTTCACTCCGAGCCGGACCAGCTTGCGGTAGTTTTTTGGCGCCTTCCCGATTGCGGCTTCGAGGCGGTCCTTGTCGTCGTCGAGTATCGGCGCCAGCCGATTCAACTGGTCTATGGTGCCGGCCAGCGGCGGCCGCGCGCTGGTTAGCAGATCCGCCAGCGAGGCGGTTCCCGTGTCGAGGGCCTCGATGGCGGACCCGATGGTGTCGCGGTCGTCCGACAGCCCGCTGACAAGCCGCTCGAGGCGGTCGACCGCGCCGGAGAACTGGGTGCCGTCCTTGGAGATCGTGCCGATCACGATGTTGAGGTTGTCGATCAGTTGCTGCACGGCTTGATCGTTGTCGGCCAAGGCGTTCGAAAACGACGTCGTCTTGGCGAACAGGGACTCGAGAGTCCCGCCTTGACCCTGGAAGACCTGCAACAATCCCGAGGTTAGCGCGTTGACATCGCGCGGATTCAGGCCCTGGGTAACGGGTTTCAGTCCGCCGAGCAGCAGGTCGAGGTCAAGCGCGGGCGCGGTGCGGTCAACGGGAATCTGACCGCCGGCCGGCAGATGCTTGGCCGAGCCCGGACCGTCGAGCAGTTCGAGGTAGCGGTCGCCCACCAGGTTGAGGTAGCGCACCGCCGCCCGGGTGCCCTCGGTGAGGACGACGTTGCGGTCGGTGTCGAACTCCACCACAACTTTTTTGTCCGGCCGCAGCGAAACGCTGTTGACCGTGCCCACCCGGATCCCGGCGACCCGCACCGACTGCCCCTCCTTGAGACGCGACACATCGGTGAACACCGCCGAATACCCGGTCGTCGCACCCGTCCGGTACTGGCCGAAGATGAAGAACAGGGAGGCGGTCAGCATCAGCATCACGACCGCGAAGATCGCGAACTTGATCAGCGTGGCGCGCGTCCTCATCCGGGTTGTCCGATCTGTTGGGGGTTGCGTGGCGGTCCCGCGATCGGCCCGTATAACAGCTGCTTTAGCAGATCGGAGTTGATCAGCACCTGTGGGTTTCCGTACCCCACCGGGTTGGCGCCGATATCGGAAATCAGCTGCTTTGGATGCGAGTTGAACGGTATTCGCGGCAGACCCATGCACTGCGGGCCGCCCGTCGCCGCAACCTTGGGCAGGTTCGTCGGATACCGATAACGTTCGCCGCCCCACGTGATGCTCGCCGATATGTTGATGCTCGGTTCCGACAACGGCGCACCGTGCGAGATCGTTATCAGGCCGCCGAAACCGCAGGTGAACACCTCGTGGTACTCGTTGGTCAGATCGGTGGTCGGCACCAGCAGATGCAACACATTCGTCAGCGGTTCGCGGTTGTGCGACAAGACGTCGTTGCCGATGTCGGCCAAGCCGATCGCGCTGATCAGCAACGCATCCAGGTTGCGCTGCTCGTCGACGATCGTCTTGCTGATCCGGGTCGCGTTGGCGACGGTCTGCACCAGGTTCGGCGCCGCGTCGGCGTAGGCGTTCGACACCGCCGGCAACACCGCGAGGTCATGACGCAACGCGGGGAGGCTCGGCTCCAGCTTGGCCAGAAACGAATCCAAGTCGCTCAGCGATTGGCCAAGCTGTGTGCCCCGCCCACTAAACGCTTTTGCCAGCGCGCCCAGTGACTCGTTGAGCTTCGCCGGGTCGATCTGGTTCAGCACCGACACCAATTGCTGGAACACGGTGTTGATTTCGACCATGACGTGCTCGCCCGCCAGCGTCTGGCCGGCATGTAGCCGTTGCGCCGAGGGCTTGTCGGGCGCTATCAGCTCAACGGACTTCGCGCCGAACACCGTCGACGACGTGATGTCGACGAGCACGTTGGCGGGAATGTATTGCAATTGCGACGGGTATATCGCCAAGTGGAGAGCCGCCCGGCCGTTCGGTAGCGACTCGATCGATTCAACCTTGCCCACCTGCACGCCGCGCATCTTGACCTTGGCGTCCGCGTTCATCACCAGGCCGGCGCGCTGTGAGATCACCGTCACCGGCACGGTTTTGGTGAGGTCGCCACGGAACAGGATCACCGCCAGCGCGAAGATTCCCGCGACCAGCACGACGGTTCCCAGGCCGGCCAGCGGCCGTGCATACGATCGGACGCCGAAGTGGCGGCCGGGTGATGCCGCGACAGGTGAAGCGGCACTGGTGGTTTCAGACCGGTGGACGGGTCGGGGGCCGAAATCGCGCGTCACTTTCCTTTCACCACCTTTCGCTAGCCGGACAGGTTGAAGTTTCCGTTGGCGCCGTATACTGCCAGCGAAACCAGAAGTATCACCGACACCACCACGATCAGCGATGTCCGCACCGCGTTACCGGTCGCGACCCCCACGCCGGCTGGTCCGCCCGAAGCGAAATAGCCGTGGTACGTATGGATCAACAGGATCGTGATCGCCATCGCGATGGCTTGCAGGAACGACCACAGCAAGTCGATCGGGTTCAAGAACGTGGTGAAGTAGTGGTTGTACAAGCCGCTGGATTGGCCGAAGAGCATCGTCGTGATGAACTGGCTAGCGAGGAACGACAGGACGACGGCGATGCTGTACAAGGGCGTGATCGCCATCATTCCGGCCATGATCCGGGTACTGACAAGATACGAGATCGGCCGGATCGCCATGGATTCCAGGGCGTCAATTTCTTCGTTGATCCGCATGGCACCCAGCTGGGCTGTGACGCCGGCACCGAAGGTGGCTGCCAGACCGATGCCCGCGACGATCGGCGCTGCGATGCGAACGTTGATGAAGGCTGCCAGGAATCCGGTCAATGCCTCGATGCCGATATTGCCCAGTGAGCTGTATCCTTGGACCGCCAGCGTGCCGCCCGCGGCGAGAGTCATGAAGCCGACAATCGCCAGCGTCCCGCCGATCATCGCCAAAGTCCCTGCACCCATGCTGATTTCGGCGATGAGACGGATGATCTCCCGCCGGTAGTGAGTGAGCGCGAATGGTATCCCGGCCATCGCTTTGCCGTAGAACAGCGTGTGATCGCCGATTCGGCCCAAGGTGGAGACCGGTTTCTGGACTTGTCGCGTCAGGCGCGGATAGACAGCGCGCAGTGCCATCGCGTGTCCTACACCTCCTTCGCGCTACTTGGTCGAGAACCGGATACCGATAGCGGTGACAACCACATTGACGACCATGAGCGACATGAACGCGAACACCACGGTTTCGTTCACCGCATTACCGACCGCCTTGGCACCCCCACCAGATACCGTGAGCCCGCGATAACACGCGACCAATCCGGCGATCAGGCCGAAAAGCGCTGCCTTGACACACGAAATGATCATCTCCGGAACGCCGGTCAACAACGTGATGCCCGCCGCGAACGCGCCGGGATTAACGTCTTGAACGAACACCGAGAAGATGTAGCCACCCAGAATGCCGATGATGACCACCAAGCTGTTCAGCAACAGAGCAACCAATCCGGCGGCCAACATGCGTGGCGTCACCAAGCGCTGAACCGGATTGATACCCAGCACCTCCATCGCGTCGATCTCTTCGCGGATGGTGCGCGAACCCAAGTCCGCGCACATCGCCGTTGCTCCGGCGCCGGCCACGATCAACACCGTCACCAACGGGCCGACCTGGGTGACCGCGCCGAAGGCGGCACCCGCACCGGACAGGTCGGCGGCACCCAGTTCCCGCAACAAGATATTGAGGGTAAAGCTGACCAGCACGGTAAACGGAATAGCCACCAACAACGTCGGCACGAGCGCGACGCGCGCCACGAACCAAGACTGATCCAAGAACTCGCGCCACTGGAACGGGCGCACAAAGACGAATTTGATGGCGTCCGCCGACATCGCAAACAGGCCTCCGACCGCCTGCATCGGCTTGGAGCCACGGCCCAACGAGATGCCGGGTGACCAGCGGTCACCGCCCTTACTCGCCATCGGTACGGGACCCCTCTCGCCCAACGACACAGCGCTGGCCGCCCACCCCGAAATCCTCAGCGAGCGGCCACATTCCGACCCTACCGCCGGGCACAACAGCCGCTACCATCCGCACGCCAGGCCTCCGTTCTGGTGCCTGAGTTGGGCTTCAAAACGCGGCACGCCGAAACATGCCGCTGGGTCTTGAAGCGTGCGGCGATTATGACTCATGTCACGTCCATGCGGAACAAAAAATCCACAACTGTTATCGAATAACTAGTGCCGCGGGCGGCCAGGCAGGGCCGGTGAGTCTCAACGGAAGTGATGTTCGGCTTAGACATTTCAGGCCAGCTCTGCTCCTAGGTGACCGCGCCGGCCGTCTTGAGTTCGATGATGCGGTCCCAATCCAGCCCGAGTTCCAACAGGATTTCGTCGGTCTGCTCGGCGAATCCGGGTGCTGGGCCGGTCTGCGGAGCGGTGACGTCGAATTGCACCGGGTTGGCGACGAGGTTGAGTTCGCCTGCGCGCACTATATATTCGTTCGCGCGGATCTGCGGGTCGTCCGCCACTTGCAGGGTGTCCTGCACCGGTGCCCACGGGCCGGCAAGAGTCGCAAAGCGTTCGCTCCACTCGGCAAGCGTGCGGGTTGCGATGACCTTGGTCAAGATCTCGACCGCAGCTGCTGTATTGGCGGCGATTTTTTCGGCGTCGGCGAAGCGAGGATCGTCGATCAAGTCCGGCCGGTCAATGTGCCGGCACACGTCGGCCCAGAACTTTCCGGGCTGCATCATCACCAGGGACATGTAGCGGCCGTCTGCCGTCGGGTACACCCCGACGAGCGGGTTGATCGGCGAACCGTGAATGCCGGGCGGCGGCCCTTGCATCAACTGACCGAGGTGGTTCGTCAACGCCACCGTGTGGCCCAGCGACCACACGCCGCTGCCGAGCAACGAGACATCGACGACGGACGGTTCGCCGCTACGCTCGCGCTTGAGCAAAGCCGCCGCGATACCACCGGCGAGGTTGGTGCCCGAAATGGTGTCGCCGTAGGCCGGCCCGGGCGGGTTAATCATCCCGTCGTACCCCATTGGCGTGATGGTGGCGGCGGTTCCGGCCCGGCACCAGAACGCGGTCATGTCATAGCCGCCCTTGACGGCCTCTGCGCCGCGGGGACCCAGCGCGCTGCCGCGCGCGTAGACGATCTTCGGGTTCACCGCCCGGATGTCATCGACGTCGATGCCGAATTTCTGTCGTGCGTCCGGTAGGAAGCTGGTCAGGAACACATCGGACCGGCGGGCCAGCTCGTAGAGCACTTCCTTGCCCCCGGGTACCGACATGTCCAGGCCGATGCTGCGCTTGCCCCGATTGGCGTGCTCGATGTTGGGGTTGGGGTCGCCTTCGACTCGAAGCATGCCGGTCTGCCGAAGTCCCCGCTGCGGATCGCCCGTCACCGCGTGCTCGACCTTGACCACGTCGGCGCCCCATTCGACCAACACGGCACCGGCCGACGGGACAAACCCGTACATGGCGACTTCCAGCACCCGGATACCCTCGAGCGGTTTCATGCCGGGACCCCCGCGTTCGGCCCCGTCGGCACAGCAAAAGTCTTGCGTTCCAAGAACTCCTCCAGCCCGGCCACTCCCATCTCCCGGCCGACACCCGACTGCTTGAATCCGCCGAACGGGCTGTCCGCGCCGAAGTAGTTGCCGCCGTTGATGGAAAACGATCCGGTGCGGATGCGACGCGCCACGGCCAGCGCCCGGTCCTGGTCGCGGCTGAAGACCGCGCCGGCCAATCCGTAGATCGAGTTGTTGGCGATCCGCACCGCGTCGTCGTCATCGTCGAAGCCGATCACGACGAGGACCGGGCCGAACACCTCATCCTGCGCGATCTCGCTGTCGGGATCGACATTGGTGAGCAGCGTGGGTGCATAGAAGAAGCCAGGATCCAAGCGCTGGCCCCCGGTAACCAAGGTGGCGCCCGCGGCCACGGCGCGTTGGACCATGCCGTCGACCTTGTCCCGCTGACGCTCGTTGATCAGCGGGCCCATGTAGGTCTTCGGGTCGGCCGGGTCGCCGTATCGTACCTTGGCGAAGTTCTGCGCGATCAGATCGACGATTTCGTCGTGGCGCTTGTTGGGCACCAGCAGCCGCGACGTCAACGCGCATCCCTGGCCGGCGTGGGTGACCATGCTGAACGCCGCGAACATGCTGGCGGCGGCGAAGTCGGCGTCGTCGAGCATGATCACCGCCGACTTGCCGCCCAATTCCAGGAAGACGCGCTTGACGGTTTCACTCGCCGCGGCCATGATCCGCCGCCCGACGGCCGTCGACCCGGTGAAGGTGATGACGTCGACGTCGGGACTGGTAGTCAGCGCCGCTCCCGCCGCGGCATCCGACGACGTCAGCACGTTCACCACGCCATCCGGGATATCGGTATGGTTGGCGATCAGCTCACCCAGCGCCAGCGTGATCAGCGGTGTGTCCGGCGCTCCCTTGAGCACCACCGTGCAGCCCGCGGCCAGGGCGGGGGCAAGCTTGGCCAGCGCGAGTTGGTTCGGGTAGTTGTAGGCGATGATGGCGCCGACAACGCCGGCGGCTTCCTTTTCCACCCAACGGTGATGCCGCATTCCCCGCGATTGGATCTCGCCGAGGTCTTCGGAGAACTGATAGCCGCGCAACAGATCGGCGTAGAAGCGCACGATGCCGATCGGCTCGTCGAGCTGGGCGCCCTGCGTCAGCGCGCGGGTCGCGCCGACTTCGGCGATCGTCAGCTCACGCAACTCCTCGGCGTGCTCTAACAGCGCCTGGTGTAGCTGGTCAAGGCAGCGGGCACGCGTTTCGACATCGGTTGACCAGTTCGTGGCATCGAAGGCACGCCGTGCCGCCGCGATCGCCGCCTCGGCCTCCGCGACGCCGGCGTCCGGAGCGTGTCCCAGCACCGCGCCGGTGGCGGGATTGATCGACGGGAACGTCTTCGCGGTCGCGACCAGCCGGCCGTCGATCAACAGTCGGCGGTCAGCCCGCGCCGGCGACACGGTGCCTCCCGCGACCTGTCGCGAGACGGCATCGGCCGCGTCCTGCGCTGGCATTGGAACCCCTGGTGTGCTGACGGTCACGATAATTTCATTCTCATCCCTGGCGAATCCTACATTCGGACGCTGAGAACTCAAGAATGTATCAGGACTGGATTGGCCCACTGACCAGCTAAGCAATCGCTCAGCGACGGGCGGTGGAGGGCCGTTGCAGCAGGCCGGGCGTGGTTTCGACGTCCGCTTGCGAGCCGCCGGAATCCGAGAGTAAGGTTCTCATAATTGTAAGGGAGATTCTTTGAGATGGAGACCGTCGCGTTTGTAGAGGCCTCTCGGTGAAGACTGCCGTCGTCACCGGTGGCGGGTCCGGCATCGGGCTGGCCGTCGCGCATCGGCTGCGCGCCGACGGCATCGATGTGGCCACCATCGACCGCACACCATCCGACGCCGAGCTTGCCTACACCGCCGACGTGACCGACCGCGCCCAGATCGACGCCGCGCTCTCGGAGATCCGCGGCCGGCTGGGCCCCGTCACGGTTCTGGTCAACGCCGCCGGCCTGGACGGGTTCAAGCGGTTCACCAACATTTCGTTCCAGGACTGGCAACGGGTGATAGATGTCAACCTCAACGGGGTGTTCCATGCGATCCAGGCGGTGCTGCCCGACATGCTGGAAGCCGGGTGGGGACGGATCGTCAATATCTCGTCGTCGAGCACGCATTCGGGTACCGCATATATGTCGCACTATGTGGCGGCCAAGTCCGCGGTCAACGGGCTGACCAAGTCGCTGGCGCTCGAATACGGTCCTAGCGGCATCACCGTCAACGCCGTGCCCCCCGGGTTCATCGACACCCCGATGCTGCGCAATGCGGCCGAGCACGGGTTCCTCGGCGACATCGAGCAGAACATCGCCAAAACCCCGGTGCGCCGGATGGGCAAGCCGGAAGACATCGCCGCCGCGTGCGCCTTTCTCGTTTCCGAGGAAGCCGGCTATATCACCGGTCAGATCCTGGGCGTCAACGGCGGCCGCAACACCTGAGCTCAAGGAGACACCGTGAAGGTATGGGTTGATCCCGAACGCTGCCAGGGCCACACGCTGTGCTCGATGATCGCTCCGGATTCCTTCCAACTGAGTGAGATCGACGGCAGCTCGTCAGCGGTCAGAGAGGTGGTTCCGGCCGATCAGCAAGACCAGGTCCGCGAAGCCGCGCAGTCCTGCCCGGAGCAGGCCATCGTCCTCACCGATTGACACATCAAGGGAGACAGCACGTTGAGCGTGGACGACGTCGTCAGCGACAGCGATCGGAAGAAGAACCGCTATCAGTTCGATCGGCATGCGGCCGAGTACCGGGGGAAGTTCAAGAGCATCACCGAGGAGATGCACGCCAAGTGCCCGATGGCGTGGACCGACACCTACGGCGGGCACTGGGTCGCGGCTGGCAGCACCGAGGTATTCGAGCTGGCGCGGTGCCCGGCGGTCTCCAACGATCACGACATCCACGGCGAACGACGCGGCTACAAAGGCATTTCCATCCCGACGGCCAGCCGCGTCAGCGCGGTGCGCGGCGGCATTCTGGAGATGGATGACCCCGAGCACCGCACCTACCGCACCGTGCTGAACCCATATCTGTCCCCGGCGGCGGTCAAGCGCTGGGAGCCGGTCATCGACGACGTGACGCGCGCCTGCCTCGACGAGAAGATCGAGACGGGCCACATCGACTTCGTCGACGACCTGGCCAACATCGTGCCCGCCGTGTTGACACTGGCGATGCTGGGCATCCCGCTGAAGAAGTGGAACCTGTACAGCGAGCCCGTCCATGCCGCGGTCTACACCCCGGAGCACTCCCCGGACATCGAGCGCGTCACCGCGATGCACCGGGAAATGGGCCTCGACATGGTCAACAACATGCTCGAGATTCGCGAGAATCCGCGCCCCGGCATCGTGAATGGGCTACTGCAGATGCGGATCGACGGCGAACCCGCGCCGGACCTGGAGATTCTCGGCAATCTCGGCTTGGTCATCGGTGGCGGATTCGACACCACCACGGCGCTGACCGCGCATTCGCTGGAATGGCTTTCGGAGAATCCCGAACAGCGAGAGCGCCTGCGGGACAACCTGGATACCCTGCTCGACCCGGCGACCGAGGAGTTCTTGCGCTTCTTCACACCGGCACCCGGTGATGGCCGGACCTTCTCCGACGATGTCGAAGTCAACGGTTACCAGTTCAAAGAGGGTGAGCGACTGTGGATTTCGTGGGCCATGGCCAATCGCGACCCGGCGTTGTTCGCCGAACCGGACCAGCTCATTCTCGACCGTAAAGGCAACCGGCACTTCAGCTTTGGCATCGGCGTGCACCGATGCGTCGGATCGAACGTGGCGCGCACCGTATTCAAGTCCATGCTCACCGCGGTGCTCGACCGGATGCCCGACTACCACTGCGATCCCGATGGCGCCGTGCACTACGAGAGCATCGGCGTCATTCAGGGCATGCGTAAACTGCCGGCCACCTTCACACCCGGCCGCACCGTCGGTGCGGGCCTCGACGAAACCCTGGACAAGCTGCAACGCATCTGCGACGGACAAGAACTCGCCAGGCCCGTCACCGAACGCAAGGAAGCCGCGGTCATCGACTAGTGGCGATCGCAAAGCGCGGCGTGGCGATCGCAAGCGCGGCGGAGCCGGGCGCGGCGGGTCGCCACAACGCGGTACAGCCGGGCGCGGCGGGTCGCCACCATCGGACTAGTGGCGATCGCAAGCGCGGCGAGCCGGGCGCAAGCGCGGCGAGCCGGGCGCGGCGGGTCGCCACCATCGGACTAGTGGCGATCGCAAGCGCGGCGAGCCGGGCGCGGCGGGTCGCCACAACGCGGCGAGCCGGGCGCGGCGGGTCGCCACCATCGGACTAGTGGCGATCGCAAGCGCGGCGAGCCGGGCGCAAGCGCGGCGAGCCGGGCGCGGCGGGTCGCCACCATCGGACTGAGCCACCTTGCCACCCAACGTCGCGCTGACCACCTGACAGCGGGCCCGTTGACGCGCGCGATTTTTCAGAGTAGGCCTGGGCAGCGTGGCCGCGCTCTATATTCAGTCCGAGCGCGTGCACTAAAGATGGGAGACGCGTCGGTGAAGATTTTTGCAGTGAACCTTGCGCTTGCCATTGCCGCGCTGACTCTTACGCCCACTGCCCATGCGGACATGCAGATTGGCAACTACACGGCGAACACGGACCGGGATCGCGGCCACAACTGGATTTGGGCGATTCGGCCGTGCGTTTCTCGCGCACCGGGATGCCTGACCATCCAAGGAGTACCGCAACCCAACGGGCAAGCGGCGCCTTACAAGGAAGACGCGTACCTGTCCAATGGCCGCTACACGATGACCGTCGATGTGCCAGATGGTGTGCGCTGCGTGGTCCAGTTTTTTCCCTCGCATGACGTCTATTCGTGGGATGCGGTCACACTGAGCGGTGAATTGGTCACCACATACGACACCGGGTGTGGCGGCGGCCCGGGGGGTACCGACACTTATCCCTTCACGCTCGTGCGATGGTAGCCGCGAACGCCTTTGCGTGCGGGAACGAATTCCCGTGCTAAGCCCGTTCGGCAGCGACTCTGATGCAGTGACGGGCGGGAAGCGCATTGGGTGAGGCGAAGCCACCGCCAGAAGATTCGGCTATATCGCAAGCCGACGCGATGGCGTTGCTCGAGGAAGCCGAGGCAGAAGCCGCCGAAGCCGAAGCGTTGGCCGCCGCCGCTCGCGCGCGCGCCCGTGCCGCCCGGCTACGGCGCGAAGTGCGGGCAACGGCCGAAGCCGCCGAGAGCGCTGAGGCCGAGACCGCCGACGAACAAGGCCCCAACGTCGAGGAGACCGTCGAAGCCGCGGCACCGGGAGACCGGTTGGCGAGGTGGCTGAGGGCCGCAAACCGGTTGCCGTCGCTGTCAGCGACTTCCAAAGTGACCACTATCATCCTCATCTGCGCACTTGTTGGCGCCAGCGGGTACGTGCTGTGGCAAGACCGTAACGCCACCGAGCGACGGCAGCGCGCCGCGAACTTCGTCGCCGGGGCCAAGCAGGGCGTAGTCAACATGGCGTCCTTGGACTTCCGTAGGGCAAAGGATGACGTCCAGCGGCTGCTGGACAGCTCCACCGGCCAGTTCAGGGACGACTTCCAGCAGCGTGCAAACGATTTCGTGTCGGTGGTCGAGGAGTCCAAAGTGGTCACGCAGGGAACGATCAACGCGGCGGCCGTCGAATCCATGGACGAGCATTCCGCATCGGTGTTGGTCGTGGCGACATCGTCGATCACCAATGCCGCTGGTGCCAAAGACGAACCACGCGTGTGGCGGCTGCGGGTAACAGTGACCGAAGAAGGCGGACAGTACAAGATGTCGAAATTGGAATTCGTACCGTGACCGGTGAAAGGGATGAAACCCACGACATCGAAGCCACCGATGCGGCGACCACGGCTCCCACTCAAGACGACTCCCCCAAACGAGCCAAACGCGAGCCGCGTGACTGGTCACGCGCGCTGCGCAAGGTGAAAGTCGTTCCTGCGACTCTGACACTCCTGCTGCTGATATCCGCCGGGGTGGCGACGTGGCTGTTCTTTGAGCGCTACCAGCCGAACCGACGGACCGACCCCAGCGTCGCCCGTGCGGTCGTCACCGCGGCCTCCGAGGGAACGGTTGCGCTGCTCTCCTATTCACCCGAGTCGCTCGACAAGGACTTCGCCACCGCCAAGGCGCACCTTTCCGGGGATTTCCTGTCGTATTACAACCAATTCACCGAGCAGATCGTGGCTCCGGCGGCCAAGCAGAAGTCGCTGAAAACCACCGCCCACGTTGTCGGGACCGCAGTGTCGGAGTTACACCCGGATTCGGCCGTCGTCCTCGTGTACGTCAATCAGACCACCACAAGCAAAGACAAGCCCGACCCCGCCATGTCGGCCAGCAGCGTCCTGGTGAGCATGACCCGCGTCAACGGCGCCTGGCTGATCACCAAGTTCGACCCGGTCTAGTCTCTCCGCCGAGCAGACGCAAAGGTGCCCGAAAACCGCGGTTTTCGGGCACCTTTGCGTCTGCTCGCGGTCGCTAGCGGGGCAGTCCGAGCACTCGCTGGGCGATGATGTTGCGCTGGATCTCCGACGTACCGCCGGCGATGGTGCCGGAAAAGCTCCGGGCGTAACGCTCGAACCAGCTGGCGAAATAGTGGTCAAGGTTCATCGGCTCATACGGCCCGGTCAACGCGGGGTGGATCAGCCCGTCGGGCCCGGCCGCTGACAGCGCATGTTCAAACGCGCGCAGCTCCGCTTCCGAACCGAGGAGCTTGAGCACCGACACCGCCGCCACGTCATCTTCGCCGCGCGCGGCCCGCGCCAGGGCCACCGAACCCAAGAGCCGCAACGCCTGTTTGTCCATGATCGTGGTCGCGTAATGGTCGCGATCAAGCTCGGTCGTGGGCCGGAAATCGGCGATCACGTTGTCGAGCCGATCGGCGAAACCCAGCCACATCATCGTGCGCTCGTGCCCTAGGGATCCGTTGGCCACCCGCCACCCGCCGTTCAACGGCCCGACCAGGTTCTCCACCGGCACCCGCACATCGGTGAAGAACACCTCGTTGAAGTCCAGGTCGTCGGCCGAGCAGATCGACGGGAACGGCCGGCACACCACACCTTCGGTATCGGTTGGGATCAGTAATACGCTGATGCCCTGGTGTTTTGGCGCATCCGGATCGGTACGGACAAAGGTCAACAGCACATCGGCGTCATGAGCGCCGGACGTCCAAACCTTCTGCCCGTTGACGACGAAATGATCGCCCTCAAGCACGGCACGAGTTCGCAACGACGCCAGGTCGGAGCCGGCGCTCGGCTCGCTCATCCCCAGCGAGGCCGTGATCTCGGCCCGCAGGATCGGCACCGCCCAACGGTGCTTTTGCTCCGCGCTGCCGAACGACAACAACGACGCGGCAACGATATTCACGCCCTGCGGGTTGAAGCTGTGGTAGATCCGCCGACGGCTGAGTTCCTCCAAGTACGCGAACTGCTGCAGCACCGTGGCGTTGCGCCCACCGAATTCCGGTGGCTGACTGGGTAATAGCCAGCCGCTGTCGAACAGCAGCCGCTGCCAGCGACGCGCCCACTGCGGCATGTGCGAAACCGAGCGGGGACGCTCGCACGTTTCATTTGGCGGCGGCAGATTCTCGTCGAGGAAAGCCCCAAACTCGGCCCGGAACGCCTCGACATCGGGATCAAAAGTCAGCTGCACGGTATTCCTCGGCGATCTGCGCGCGATGCTCGGCCGCACCACCGAGCATCAGCTCACCCGCTTTGGCTCGCTTCAACGCGAATTGCAGGTCGTTCTCCCACGTGAATCCCATTGCGCCGTGCAGTTGTAAGCCATGTCGAAAGACCAGCGACTGGCACTCCCCTGCCGATGCCTTGGCCATCGCGGCCGCCAGCCGACGCCGCGGATCGTCGGCCGCGATGGTCAACGCGGCGAAGTACGCGAGTGCCCGAGCGCGTTCCACGGCGACGTGCATATCGGCGGCCTTGTGCTGGACCGCTTGGAACGAGCCGATCGGTACCCCGAATTGATGACGGCTGCGGACATGCTCGAGCACCAGATCGAGGATGCGTTGGCAGGCGCCGACCATCGTCATCGCCATGCCCGTCAGCGCAACATGGCGTGCTCGCTCTTGGTCCACGGTTATCCGGGCACTGTCAGGAACCCGCACCTCACCGAACGACAAGTCGGCGACATGCAGCACCGGATCGAAAACGGACTCGCGCCGCTTGAAAACCGCACCGGCCACCTGACTGGCTTCGACGAGGAAAACCCCGGCCTCCGTTGCCACCGCCAGCCGGTCGGCACGATCGCCGTCGAGGACATGGCGGGCCGTCCCGTCCAGCACCCAACCGTCGGCGTCCCGGCGTGCGGTCACCCCGCTGTAGACGGCGGTACCCGACACGTGTGGGTCGAACCGATCCGCGGCCAACGGCGCGAACTGGCTCATGGTGGCCAGGAACGGCGTGGGATCGGTGGCGTGACCCAACTCTTCCAATACGATCGCCAGTTCCACGGCCCTGGCCGGGTCGTTTAGCTCGGTCCAGCCAAGGTCCAGATAGACCTTCCATAGTGGACTCGGGTCGACACCCTTCTCGGCGACGCCCCGCACCATCGACGGCGGACATTGCTTGGCGACGACATCGCGAACCGTTTGCTGCCATAGCCGCTGATCAGCGTCGAACTCCAACAGCATCGCAGGCGCCTCCCGTCGTCACCGTTCTCGATGAGAATAACATTCTCAGTAGTGAAAGTAGTAATCTCTGAAACTGGGATGCAGACTGCCCGCAGCGAAGGGACCGCAATGCCGGATGCCGCGACGACACTGTATGAGATCGAGGCGATCAAGCAGCTCAAAGCCCGATACTGCCGCTACCTGGATACCAAGCGGTGGGACGACTGGCGGCAGCTATTCATCGACGATTTCGTGAGCGACACCTCGGCGGCCGGCGGGAAGCTCATCCGCGGCGCCGACGAGTTCGTGTCCTACGTTCGCAACACCCTGGGGAAGCCCTCACAACCGACGGTGCACCAGGTACACGCGCCCGAGATCGAGCTAACGTCGGCGACGACCGCGACCGGGATCTGGGCGCTGCAGGACGTGGTGCGCCTGGCGCCGGGCGTCAACCTCAACGGGCGAGGTCATTACCACGAGACCTACGAGAAGGTAGAAGGCCGCTGGCTGCTCAAGACCTCCACGCTGACCCGGCTGCGTGAGGACATCTTCAATCCGCTGTTCTCGGTACGCATTTCGCCGCGGCTGCGTGATGCCGGCGCCGTGCTGGCGCGCAGGTTCAACCGATGACCGGCCAAACAGTCCTTGTCACCGGCGCATTCGGCCAAGTCGGCAAGCTCTGCACCGAGATGCTGTTGCGCCGTGGCCACACCGTGATCGCGATGGACGTAACCAACGACAATTCGGCTGCGATCGTCACGCGCCCCGGCGCACTGATCCCGACGCACACCGATCTCACCGACGCTGACGCCGTCGTCGCCGTGGTGGCCCGCCACCAACCGGTCGCGATCGTTCACCTGGCGGCGATCGTCGCGCCCCCCTCATATCGCAATCCCGGGTTGGCACGCAGAGTTAACGTGGACGGAACCCGAAACCTGGTGAAGGCGGCGCAAACGTTGGGCGATCCACCGTTTGTCGTGTTCGCCTCCAGCGCCGCGGTCTACGGCGCCCGTAACCCGCACCGCTATCCCGAACGCATCACCGGTGATACCCCAGTGAATCCGATCGATCAGTACGGTGAAGACAAGATCCTGGCCGAGGCCGTCATCACGGAAAGCGGTCTGCCGCATGCCATATTGCGGCTGGGTGCGATCGTCTCGCCCGACGGCGCTGCCAATCTGGACGCCGACTACCTGCTGCTGGTGCGGGCTACCCCAACAGACAACCGCATGCACGCCGTCGACGCCCGCGATGTCGCGCTGGCCTTCGCCAACGCCGTCGACCGTCGGGCCATCATCGATGGGAAGGTGCTCGTGGTTGCCGGCAATGAAACCTACGTCCAGCTGATGAGCGACCTGCAGGACGACATGATGGCCGCCGTCGGCATTGGCCGCCTCGGCCCGTCGGCCGGGCTGCCCGGTGATCCCGACGACGACCGCGGTTGGGCCTTCACCGGCTGGTTCGATACCGCCGAATCCCAAGCACTACTTGACTATCAGGAACATGACTGGCCAGGCACCGTCGCCTGGATCGCGGAATCGATGGGCCGGCGCCGCATTCTGCTCAAGGCGCTCGGTCCGGTGGTCCGCCCGACGATGCGCGCGCTGCTGGTCCTGCAACGCCGGATCGAACGCCGCGGTCCTTACGCCAACCCGTGGACACTCATTGGCCACAAGTTTGGCCCGGACGCGCTCGCACCCACGGCGCGCTGACGTCGATGACCACTGCACGGGCGCAGAAGCTGGTCATCGGCGCCAGCGGCTTCCTGGGTTCGCATGTCACCCGCCAACTCGTTGCCGCCGGCGAAGACGTGCGGGTCATGGTGCGGCACACCAGTTCTACCAAGGGCATCGACGACCTCGACGTCGAGCGCTGCTACGGCGACATCTTCGACGATGCGGCGCTGCGTGCTGCGATGGCAGGCTGCGATGTCGTCTACTACTGCGTGGTCGACGCACGGATGTGGCTGCGCGACCCCACTCCACTATTTCGCACCAACGTCGAAGGCCTCCGGCATGTGCTCGATGCGGCGGTTGCCGCTGATCTACGAAAGTTTTTATTCACCAGCAGCACAGGCACACTGGCGATCAACGACCATCGCGCTGTAACCGAAGACGATCCACATAACTGGACCGACGGCGGTGCCTATATCGAATCACGGGTTCTGGCTGAGGATTTGGTCATGCAATACGCCCGCGACAAAGGACTTCCAGCGGTCGCCCTGTGTGTCTCGACTACCTACGGGCCCGGGGACTGGGCGCCGACGCCACACGGGTCGCTCATCGCCCGGGTCGCCACCGGACGGTTCCCGTTCTATCTCGGGTTCTCCTCCGAGGTCGTCGGCATCGAAGACGCCGCCCGCGCAATGCTTCTCGCCGCTGACCGGGGTCGCGACGGTCACCGCTACATCATCTCCGACCGTTACATGAGCACCCGAGAGATCCACGACATAACGGCTCGCGCCGTCGGTCGACGCCCGCCGCGCATCCCGATTCCACTGTCCGTTTTGCATGCCGTAGCGCGCCTCAACGATCTCGCCGCCAGGGTGCTACGTCGGGACCTGCCGTTTGCCTACGTCGGCATCCGCATGGCGGAACTGATGTCGCCGCTCGACCACAGCAAGGCCGAACGCGAACTCGGTTGGACACCCGAACCCGTCAAAGAATCCATCCGCAAGGCCGCCCGGTTTTTCGCCGCGCGCTCAGCAGAGTAGCGCTTCGCCCGGCTGGTCCCAGACCGCGAGTCAACCACCGCACGCCCAAACCTCACGGGGCCCTCGTGGAGTTAGGAACCGGTAATATAGAGGATGATTTTTTCGAACACGTAAACATTGGGTTTCGTGCGGCTTCGCCCCCACATCCATCGGCGAATCGAACATGAGGCAATGAAGATGTTGAGGTTGTACAGGGGTCATCACGCGACAACAAAGCTTCGGCATCGCATCGCGCTTGCGGTCGCCGCCCTAGCCGGTGCCGGCTTAGTCCTGCCATTGCATTCGGCGGAGGCCCACACCCACAAGCCAGTCGCGCATGCCGACCAGGGTTCGATCGCCGTTGTGCGGCCTGTCCCTCCGTCCACCCGATACGGCGCGATTGCCGTTGCCGATAACGGCGCAATAGGCAAAGCGTGGCGCCACCGAAGTCGAACAGACGCGGATCAAGCCGCATTGAGACAATGTGGCAGCCCTGGCTGCAAGGTGGTCAGCAGGTTCATCGGCTGCGGCGCCGTCGCGCACGATGGCTCCGTCTACCATGGCGGAATCGGCTCGACCCGCCCGGCCGCGGAACAGAACGCCATGACCAGGCTCGGCGGCGGGTGGATCGTCACCTGGGCGTGCAACTAGACGTCTTTGCTCCTGCATCGCCGACCCGCGGGCCGACGCGCCGCCGGGACATGTTGTTCTGATGCTACGAACGGAAGTTCGTCCAGGATGCCAGCTCCCCGCAAACTTTCGTGCGGGCGCCACGAGCCGAAAGAGCGTCAAGGCCGGCCTGAATCCCAGCGTGCTGATCGACGTACTCGACGCGAGTTTGGGCGGGACAAGCGCAAGCCGCGACAAGTGCAGCAGACGATTCGGTCACGCACGTTTGAATACGGCTTTACCGCCGGACTGTTGGTCAACATGTACGATTCTGCGTCGAGGAAGCTAAACGCTTGGCTCACAATCGAAGTCGCTGGACATTGATGACGCCAACGACCACCGGTCTGAAGGCGGTGCGCAGCAGCGGATGCTTCAGTACCGGCGGGCTATCGGCCTGGGCGCAATACCGCACTGCACGTCCGGCCTGTTCGGGTTACCCAGTTGCAACGACACCGGAGAAAGCCTCACGATGAGAATCGTCGTCAATATCAACGAGGGCCGGCTTAGCGTCCCTGACGGGGGACAGAAGGGCCTTATATCGATGTATCCCCGCGAAGGAGGGAGCGGAGTGGTCGTACTCGGACCCGACTGGACCTGGACGCCGCCCTGGGTGAACAATTATGTCCCAATCAACTGACCACGCCGAATCGCAGCGCCAATTCGCAGCCGAAGTGCTGCAAGAACTATTACGACACATCGCGATTAAGAACATTGAGAATGCCGAGACGGGTCACTACGTATATCGGGTTTCCCATGCATGGACCGAAGGTCCGATGATGCACGTGGTGTACAAGGCGCCCCCACTGGATATCACCTGGGGACTCGTCCGCGACACCAGGGAATCCCTCATAGATCCCGGCCCATGGAACGACTTCGACGATCCGGCCTTTTACTACTATCTTCTCGATTTTGAGGAGGGTTGGCCAGGGCCGCTCTCGCGCCAGCCGGGCGATAATCCCGACACCATCCATTGGCGCGGTGATCAACGCGAAGGTCTCCCAGAACGCTTGTCGGACATTCCCGTGTCCTACCGGCATACACCGCCGCCGATACCCGCGGCGGAAACACGGCAGAAAGCCCCGCCGGTTATCGAACCCCGCTGGTACGCGAACCCACGATAGGCGTGGGCCGACGGGGTTGATCACACTGTATCCCCGTGCAGGAGGGAGCGGAGTGGTGGAAATCGAACCGAAGAAGTGGATTTGGACGCCGCCATGGGTGAAGAATTATGTGCCCATCAACTGAGCCCACAGAATCGCAGCGCGAATTCGCTGCCGATGTGCTGCAAAACCTCTTGCGGCGCATAGCAGAGAACAACAACGGCGGCCGTTATACCTTCCTGGTCTCGCACGCCTGGACTGAAGGTTCGACGATATTTCTCGTGTACACGGCACCGCCATCAGACATCACCTGGGGGCTCGTGCGTGACACCAGAGAATCCCTCATCGACCCTGGCCCGTGGAACACCGCCGACGATCCGGCCCTGTACTACTACCTCCTCGACCTTGAAGGCATCCAGCCGACCGGGTCCTCGTCCCACCCGGGAGGGCCGGACACTATCGCGTGGCTCGGTGATCAACGCCAAGGTCTCCCAGAACGCTTGTCGGACATTCCCGTGTCCTACCGGCATACACCGCCGCCGATACCCGCGGCGGAAACACGGCAGAAAGCCCCGCCGGTAATCGAACCCCGCTGGTACGCGAACCCCCCTCTAGGCGCCCACCGTCTACGCTCAACCGACTGAGACAGAATCTGGTCACTCCCGAATCTCTAGGAACGAGACATCTTCTCGGAGAGAGATTGTCGGATCCTGACCCTGAAATCTAGTTGTCCGGTAGGCCTGCGCGTGCAACGCTGCGGATCGTGCAGATGCATCCCGGCCAGTTGTCCGTCCCAATCCTGACGGTTCGCACGCTGATCGCTGAGCAGTTCCCTCAATGGCGGCATCTGCATGTTCAAGCTGTACCGAGTCCGGGCACGGTAAACGCGATCTTCCGCGTTGGCGATCAGTTGGCGGCGCGCTTCTTGCTGGAACCCGACGACGTGGCAACCGCACGCGAGCGACTTCAGCTTGAGGCGGTTGCGGCGGAGGAACTACTCAATCAATCACCATTCGCCACGCCGCGACCGATCGCCATCGGTGAACCTGGTGTCGGCTACCTACTGCCGTGGTCGATCTACACATGGCTTCCCGGTGATACCGCGACTGCCGACAATTGTCGTGAATCCGATACGTTCGCAATCGATTTGGGCAGCTTCATCTCTGCCGTGCGGGCTATAGACACCCGCGAGCGAGCTTACGGCGGCAAGGGGCGCGGCGGCGATCTGCTCTCCCACGACGAATGGATGCAGGAATGCTTGACCCGCAGTGAAGGGTTACTCGACGTCGCTACGTGTCGAGCAATCTGGACCGAGATGCGCGGCATTCCCCGCGGCGACAGCCCGGACCTCATGAACCACGGCGACCTCATTCCCCCGAACATATTGACGGCTGGCGGGCACATTATTGGCGTGCTCGATGTCGGGGGCCTTCGAGCAGCCGATCCCGCACTCGATTTGGTGAGCGCCTGGCATCTCCTGGACACCAGACGCCGCCAGCTGCTTAGGGACTACCTCAGCTGCGACGACGCGGAATGGCAGCGCGGCCGAGCCTGGGCCTTCGAGCAGGCGATGGGCGCGGTCTGGTACTACGTCGAAACCAATCCAACTATGAGCATGGGATGCCGGCGCACTCTTGAACGCATCGTCACCGATATGCGCGCCTGAGCCCTCGTCGCTTCTCAGATGCCGAGATCTACCCGCTCACCCGTGAGACAAGAGCAATTTGACCCCAACGTTGGTCAGGACCGACCGATCATGCCTGTCGCGTCTGGATGTTCGAGGTGCCGGTCGGCGTCGCGAACCAGTCATCAGCTCATCGGTTGACGAATAGGAGAATGATATTATACCTATTGAAGAACAATACTTGCGACGGTGCTGGCGATAGCCGCACCTAGCAGGACAAATGGTTAACCGAAATGCTTACCGTTGATCGGTGGACGCTGGAAATGTCAGGTGATCTATTAGTTGATCGGGCCACGCTCGCTGTGACTGCCAGAGCCAGAGGGTGGCACTCGTGATCGAACATGCCGACGGCACGCGCACGCCAGTCATCGACGCCAGCGTGCACATCTTCTTTCCGTCCAACAAAGACTTGCGCTCCTTCCTGCGGGAGCCGTTCAAGAGCCGCGGCTTCCCCGACTATGAGATGGATTGGTACGGAGCACCGGGCAGCGAATACGCGCCGAACACCGAGGGACCAAACCGCCGCTACCCCGGTTCGGATCCGGAATTCGTTGGCAATGAACTGTTTTCGAAGCGCGGCGTCGACGTCGCGATCCTGCATCCGATGGGACGCGGCATCATGCCGGACCGACACCTCGGCAGCGCACTGCATGCCGCCCACAACGAGATGATGGTGTCGCGTTGGCTGGAACACGACGAACTCGGCGACCGATTCCGCGGCACCATCCGAGTGAACCCCGACGACATTGCGGGCGCGCTGCGCGAAGTCGCGAAGTGGCGTGAGCATCCGCGGGTGGTCCAAATCGGCGTCCCGCTGCAGTCCCGCGAGCTTTACGGCAAACCCCAGTTCTGGCCGCTGTGGGAAGCGGCCGCCGAGGCGAACCTGCCGGTGGCGGTACACATCGAGTCGGGTGAAGGCATCGGGTTTCCACCGACGCCGTCCGGGCACACCTTGACGTATGAGCAATACGTCAGCTTCATGGCGCTGAACTACCTGTACCACCTCATGAACATGATTGCCGAAGGAGTATTTGAGCGCTTTCCCACATGTAAGTTCGTCTGGGCCGACGGCGCAGCGGATTTCGTGACGCCGTTCATCTGGCGAATGGACGTTTTCGGGCGGCCACACCTGGAACAGACGCCCTGGGCGCCGCGCATCCCCAGCGACTATCTGCCCGGCCACGTGTATTTCGTGCAGGGTGCCATGGACGGTCCCGGCGACGTCGAGTTCGCCGGGGAGTGGTTCGGCTTCACCGGCAAGGACGACATGGTCATGTTCGGCTCCAGCTATCCGCACTGGCAGTGCGGCGATATCAGCAAACTGCCCAGAGCGCTGTCGACCGAGCAGCGCGAGAAGGTGTGCTGGCGTAACGCGGCCAACCTCTACGGGATCGACATTTCAGTCGACCTGGCAACGGGCTAGTCGCAGAATGGACAGTGAACAAGGGAGATCACGATGACCTTGACCCACACACAGGAACGTGTGCCCGCCGCCGAGCGCATAGCCGTCCGGTGCGTCGACTCAGATGTCCATCCGGTGCCTAAGCGCGGCGAGATTACCCAGTACATCCCAGAACCGTGGCGTAGCAAGTTCTTCCTCGACCACAAGGTCGGCGAGCTGATCTACTACGACGCCCCCGACTACGCGCACAGCTTCGCGATGCGCGTGGATACCTTCCCAGCCGACGGCGAATTCCCAGGCAGCGACCCGGATATGGCCTTCCGCCAGGCGATCATGGAAGCCGGCTCGGACATAGCAATCCTGGAGCCCGGCGGTCGCACGCCGCGTCTGGGCGAAGCGCACCAGGCGTACTCGTCGGCACTTAACCAGTGGCAGGCCAATCACTGGCTGGACAGCCACAACAACTGGCACCAGCGCTGGCGAGGATCGATCTGCGCGGCCGTCGAAGATCCCGACGGCGCCGCACGCGAGATTGAAAAGTGGGCCGGACACCCGTATATGGCACAGGTTCTGATCAAGGCCGAGCCGCGGCCATCATGGGGCCACCCGAAGTACGACCCGGTATGGGCGGCAGCCACCAAGCACGACATCACCGTGAGCTGTCACCTATCGCGCAGCAATTACGAGATGTTGCCGACACCGCCGGTCGGCTTCCCCAGCTACAACCACGACTTCATGGTGACGTACTCGCTGCTGGCCGCAAACCAGGTGATGAGCCTGATCTTCGATGGCGTTTTCGACCGGTTCCCGACCCTGCGGATCGTGTTCGTCGAGCACGCGTTCACCTGGATCCTGCCGCTAATGTGGCGTATGGACGCGATCTACGAGGCGCGTAAGTCGCGCGTCGAGATAAAGCGCAAGCCGTCGGAGTACGTCAAGGAACACATCAAGTTCACCACGCAGCCGCTGGACTACCCGGAAGACAAGACCGAGCTGACTCGCGCGCTGCAGTGGATGGAGTGCGACAAGATCCTGCTCTACTCGTCGGACTACCCGCACTGGACCTTCGATAACCCGCGGTGGTTGGTCAAGCACCTTCCCAAAGCGGCGCGAGAAGCGGTGATGTTCCGCAACGGCATCGCGACCTATCACCTGCCGGAGACGGTTCCGGTACTCGAAGGTCAAACCCGGGTTTTCTAAATGCCGAACGAGACCACGCGACCCCGCCTCGCCCAGGGCCGCGAGCATGTCGTCGCGACAGTAGACGAAATCCCGCCCGGCACACACAAACTGGTGCCGATCGGACGGCACGGCGTCGGCGTCTACAACGTCAACGGCACGTTTTACGCGATCGCGAATTACTGTCCGCACCAGGGCGGCCCGCTGTGCTCCGGGCGTGCCCGCGGCCGCACCATCGTGGACGAAAGCGCCCCTGGAGACGCGGTCATGGTGCGGGACCTGGAGTACATCTACTGCCCATGGCATCAATGGGGTTTCGAGTTGGCGACCGGCACCACCGCCGTCAAGCCGGAGTGGAGCATTCGCACCTACCCGGTGCGGGTAATTGGTAAAGACGTGCTGGTGATGGCATGACACCCGCAATTGAGGTGCACGGTGGCAACGTCGTCTACGAAATCATCGGCGAATCAGGCGATCTCATCGTGCTCACACCGGGCGGCCGGTTCGGCAAGGACGTCCCCGGCCTGCGTCCGCTGGCCGAGGCGCTGGTCGACGGCGGCTATCGCGTGCTGCTGTGGGACCGGCCGAATTGCGGCGCGTCCGATGTGCAGTTCTACGGGCAAAGCGAATCGCACATGCGCGCCGAAACTTTGCACGGACTGTTGCGCGCACTCGGTGTCGATCGGTGCATCCTCGCCGGCGGCTCTGGTGGGGCAAGAGATTCCATGCTGACCA
This sequence comes from Mycobacterium riyadhense, assembly GCF_963853645.1. Classification (NCBI taxonomy): domain Bacteria; kingdom Bacillati; phylum Actinomycetota; class Actinomycetes; order Mycobacteriales; family Mycobacteriaceae; genus Mycobacterium; species Mycobacterium riyadhense. The sequence continues at coordinate 5,253,649 of NZ_OY970456.1, forward strand.
CCATGCTCTACCCAGAGCTGGTCACCAAGCTCGTGGTCTGGAACATCGTCGGCGGCGTCTACGGCATGTACCAGCTCGGCGCGTTCTATGTGCTGCCGAGCATTCAGGCGGTGCGCTGGTCGGGGATCGACGGGCTGTTGAAGGTGCCCGAATGGCGCGAGCGCATCGAGCACAACCCTGCGAACAAGCAACGATTTCTCGACCTCGACACCGACGAATTCCTCGCCGTGATGCTGCGCTGGCTGAACGCCTTCGTTCCCAAGCCAGGCCAGACGATCCCCGGCGTCGAGGACGAAATGTTCGACCGCATCAAGGTGCCCACCCTGATCATCCGCGGCGGCGAGAACGACTGGGATCACCCCAAGCGCACGTCGCTAGAAGTGAGCTGCTTGATCAAAGGATCAACACTGATCGACCCGCCCTGGCCCGAGGACGCGTGGGAGCGCGCGGCCGAGGAGCGCGCGGCCGGCAAAGTGCAGCACTTCAACATGTTCGGCACTTGGGCGCAGGCGGCACCGGCGATACTCGACTTCTTGAGGTCCTGATGCGGCTACCTGGTGCGAATGTGAACCTCACAGTTCAGCGACGCCTCAAGCGCCGTGTGAATACGGCTTTCCGGAACGCGGTCGAGGTCGGCTTCGCGCAGCGTCACGTAGACGACGTCAAACCCCTCGTCGCCAGGAACGCGGACGATCTCGCCACCAAGCCCAAATGCGGACAACACACCGCGGGCATCGTCGTCGGTCCCTCGGCTGACAAAGGTGACCACGCCGGCCACCGGGGCGGTGTTGAACGCTTTGCTGCACAAGTCAATTGCGGCCTGCTTGGCCGCTGCGACGTCGTCACACGCGATGAGCAGTTGCACGTCGCGGCCACGGTCACTTTCGACCACCTCGGCGCCCGTCTCCGCCATGATCCCGAGGAGCGCAGCCATGCCCTCGCGTAATTGTGCCGGGGTGAGCACACGGGTCGGGTCGACGTTGACGCGCACCACCGCAGTCCGCATGCCAGCTAGCCTAACTGCCGAGATCGCGGGTTAGGCCATGAAGACCACAGCAGCACTCCTCACCGTCGCCGCGTGGCCGGGATGCGAACCCCGACTGCTGGGCGAAGGCCAAGGCCGGGAAGACGTCACGGCATATCGAGCGCTCGGTGGTTACCACCCGTTGGCTAGCGCCAAGGAGTTGCTTGACGAAGTCGAATCCAGCGGCCTGCTCGGCCGCGGCGGCGCCGGCTTTCCGCTGGCGATCAAGCTGCGTTCGGTGCGCGACCACGGGCGGGTCGCCGGCGGCTGCGTCGTCGTCGCCAATGGCGAAGAGGGAGAACCGGCTTCGATCAAGGACCGCTGGCTGCTGCGCAATCGGCCGCACCTGGTTCTGGACGGACTGCGCTTGGCCGCGGCGATCGTGGCCGCCGAGCGCGCCTACGTCTATGTGTCCGACCCGGATTCGGCGCGCAGCGTCGAAACCGCGCTGAGCGAGCTGGACTCCAGCTCCCTCCGCATCGGCATCGACCTATGGACCGTCGAGCCGGGATATGTGGCCGGTGAGGAGACCGCGGCCGTTCGCGCAATTAACGGCGGCCCGGCCAAGCCGACAGACAAGCCGCCGCGCCCCTTCGAGTCCGGCGTCGGCGATCGTCCGACGCTGGTGAGCAATGTCGAGACCCTGGCCAACCTGCCGTTCCTACAGCGCCACGGCTCCGCGGCGTTCCGCTCGCAAGGCACCGCGCTGTCCCCCGGTACGTTCCTGGCTACCATCACGGGCGCCGGACGCGCGGCGGGGCTCTACGAGCTGCCACACGGGTTGCCGTTCACCGAACTGCTTGCGCTGCATGGTATTTCGTCAGAACAAGTGCGTGGCGCGCTGCTGGGCGGCTACTTCGCCGGCTTACTCAACCGGACCGTGCTCGATACCACATTGGACCACGAGACGATGCGGCGGTTCGGCAGCGGGCTGGGTTGCGGTGCCGTCTCGGTGATCACCGACGACTGCCCGGTTGCGGTGGCGGCGTCGGTGCTGGCCTACTTCGACCGCGAAAACGCCGGGCAGTGCGGATCGTGTTTTAACGGCACGGCGGCGATGGCGGCCGTTGCTGGGGCGCTTCGCGATTCGGTCGCGACGACGAAGGATCTCGACCGGCTGCGCCGCTGGTCGGTGGTGTTACGCGGGCGCGGCGCGTGCGCGACACTGGACGCCGCCACCAACGTCGCCGCGAGCCTGCTCAACCAGTTTCCCGACGAAGTGGCACGCCATCTCGCCGGCGCGTGCGTGGACTGCCTCAATGGCGCATTTCGCGCCAACCGTCCCTACGAGGCCGAGGCGGTGAGGCATCCGTGAAGATCCGTCTCGACCGCACCGTGTGCGATGGCTTCGGCGTGTGTGCGAAGCACGCGCCCGGCTACTTCTCGCTCGACGACTGGGGATACGCGTCCCTGGTTGGGGACGGCACTGTGCCGGACGAGGACCGAGACGCGGTCATGCGGGCACTGTTGGACTGCCCGGTGCACGCCATCACCGAGATGGGTGACCGACGGCCCCGCCAGTCTGCCCAGCCGTGCACCCCCGCCAGCTCCGAAGATCCCGCCGAGAACGTCAAAACCGAGTCGAACGAAGCGCAGTGGGGGTTCACGCGTTGACGGGCCTCCAGTTAGCGCCGCCGAGTCTGCGCGCAGATCGCACTTCGCCAACATGACCGCGCGCTGAGCGCAGTTTCGACGGAAAGAAGGTGACGTGTCAGCAGCACCGGGACGTCCGCTGCCCCTGGTCACCTATGAGAACGAGTTTTTCTGGACTTCGGGCGCCGACGGCAAGTTGCGGTTCCAGGAATGCCAAGCCTGCGAGGCGCTGATTCATCCGCCTGCCCCGGTATGCCGCTACTGCCGGTCACGCGAAATCGGAGTCCGGGCCGTTTCGGGTAAGGCGACGCTCGCCGGGTTCACCGTGAACCATCGCTTCAGCCTGCCCGGGATGCCGGCGCCGTATGTCATCGCGCAGGTGGCGATCGTCGAAGACCCGCGCGTCCGGCTGACCACCAACATCGTGGATAGCGATCCCGAGCAGCTCCAACTCGGTCAGCCGATGGAGGTGGTGTTCGAGCAGATCGCAGACGTGTGGCTGCCCCTGTTTCGGTCGATCCCGAATGCCCAGCCCAGTCCCCTGCCCGACGACGAGATCGCACCCGAGCGCTTTGGCGAACATGTGCGTCCCATGCTGACCACGGAGAAATTCGAGGACAAGGTCGCGCTCAGCGGTATCGGCATGTCACCGATCGGCCGCCGGTTGATGGTCCCGCCGCTGTCGCTAACGGTGCAGGCGTGCGAGGCCGCGATCGCCGATGCCGGGCTGTCGTTCGCCGACATCGACGGCCTGTCGACCTACCCCGGCGGGGGCAATCTCGCCGGGTTCGGCGAGGGCGGCGTGACCGCGCTGGAGGCGGCGCTGGGCATCCGGCCGACATGGCACAACGGCGGCATCGAGACCTTCGGCCCGGGCGGATCGGTGATCGCGGCGATGCTCGCGATCGCCGGCGGTCTGGCTCGTCACGTGCTGTGTTTCCGGACGCTGTGGGAAGCCACCTACAACGAGCTGATGAAGCAGGGCAAGATCACGCCGAGCATGGGGCGCACCACCAGCTGGCAGTTCCCGTTCGGCGCCACGTCCGCCGCGCACACCCTGGCGATCAACGCGCAGCGCCACTTTCATCGTTACGGCACGACGAAAGAGACGCTGGGCTGGATCGCGTTGAACCAACGCGCGAACGCCGAACTCAACCCGACCGCGGTCTATCGATCGCCGATGACCATGGATGACTATCTGAACGCGCGGCCCATCACAACACCTTTCGGCCTCTACGACTGCGACGTGCCGTGCGACGGCGCCATAGCCGTCGTCGTCTCCGCGGTCGACGCCGCCCGCGACCTGGCCAAGCCGCCGATCTTGGTGGAGGCGGTGGGAACGCAGATCATCGAGCGAATCGATTGGGACCAAAGCACTCTCACGCATGAACCGCAGGTGCTGGGCCAGGCGGCGCACGTGTGGACGCGCACCTCGCTTCGGCCCGCAGACGTCGACGTCGCCGAGCTCTATGACGGGTTCACCATGAACTGCCTGTCCTGGATCGAGGCGCTGGGGTTCTGCGGGATCGGCGAGGCCAAGGAATTTCTGGACGGCGGCAAGAACATTGCCCGCGACGGTCTGTTGCCCCTGAATACCCATGGCGGCCAGCTCTCACACGGCCGCACCCACGGCATGGGTCTGCTGCATGAAGCCGTGAGCCAGTTGCGCGGTGAGGCCGGCGCACGCCAGGTCGCCGATGCCCGGGTCGGCGTGGTCAGCAGCGGTGGCCTCACGCCCAGCGGCGTGCTGCTCTTGCGGGCCGACACATGAGCCCACCCGCGGTTCGCCCCAGGGTGGTGATGGTCGACGGCGTGCCCATGTCGGGCCTGGTTGCGGAGGCGGACGACCCGCGAGCCGTCGTCCTGGCCATCCACGGCGGCGGCACTACGGCGGTCTACTTTGACTGCCCTGGACATCCGCAGTTGTCGTTGCTGCGGTTGGGCGCCACACTCGGGTTCACCGTCATCGCGCTCGACCGGCCCGGTTACGGCAGCTCGGCACCGTACCCGGAGGCGATGCAACGGCCGGAGCAACGCGTCGATCTTGCGTTCGGCGCCGTCGAACGCATCCTCGACCAGCGGGCGCGGGGGGCCGGGTTGTTTGTGATGGGTCATTCGGGCGGCTGCGAGCTGGCAGTGCGCATGGCGGCGAGCCCACGGGGCGTGGACCTACTCGGCCTCGAATTGGGCGGTACCGGAAGGCGATATCAACCCGCCGCCAAGGAAGTCATGAAAGCGGCCGCCCTGCAGGATCGCCCACCCGGGGTGCGGGAGCTGTTGTGGGAACCGATGCGGCTGTATCCGGCCGACATCCCGCGAGGGATCACGAATTCTTCGACGGCGCCGCACTACGAACGCGCCGTGGCGTTGAACTGGCCGCACCAGGACTTTCCGGCGTTGGCGCCCGAGGTGCGGGTCCCGGTTCGCTTCAGCGTCGGTGAGCACGACAACGTGTATCGTGCCGACGCGACCGCACTGGCCGAAATCACCGACATGTTCTCCGCAACAACACGTTTCGTCAGCAACCTGGAACCAGACGCCGGCCACAATCTCAGCCTCGGACACACCGCGGCCGACTACCACCGCAACGTCTTTGCCTTCGTCGACGAATGCAGGGCGTGGCGCTCCTCGGCCGAAGACGTGGAGGCCGGTTGATGCGCTTTTCCGCTCGCCACGAAACCGCTACCGTTGACACTACAGTCAGGCATTCCGTTACTGTCGATCCCAGCCCTCAGCTCGCCGTCGAGGAGGATGCGCAATGACCAAACCGAAGGTCGTATTCGATCCGTTTTCTTTAGACTTCTTCAATGGCGCATGGGATACGTATCGGCGCATGCAGGAGGAGACGCCGGTCTACTACAGCGAGGAATACGACTTCTACGCGTTGACCCGCCATGAGGACGTGGCCGCGGGGCTGAAGAACTTCGAACAGTTTTCGTCGGCCTACGGCATTGACCTGTCGATGGTGCGAACCGGAAAGCCGACGGAGCAACGGTCGATCATTTTTATGGATCCCCCTGACCACCGGCACATGCGCAGCTTGCTCAACAGAGTCTTCACACCACGCGCCATCCAATCCCAGAAGCAGATGGTCGGCGAGAAGATCGACAAGTACCTCGGCAAGGCCAATCCCGACCGGTTCGATGTGGTGCAGGATTTCTCCGGTCCGTTCCCCGTCGAGGTGATCACGACAATGCTGGGCGTGCCGGAGGAGCACGCCCAACGGGTGCGCCACTTGATCGACGAGTCGCTGCACCGCGAACCCGGACAGGTCGAGGTCGGCGAGCGTGGCATGCAAGCCAACATCGAAACCGGGATGTTGTATTACGAACTGCTACAGCAGCGCCGAGCCGAGCCGCGCGACGACCTGTTCACCAAGCTGATCAACGCCGAGATCGAACGTGAGGACGGCGGGAAGACCCAGCTGGATGACATCGAAATCGCCGGATTTGCAACCCTATTGGGCGGCGCCGGAGCGGAGACCGTGACCAAGCTCGTCGGCAACGCGCCGGTGGTCTTCGCGCGGTTTCCGGAGCAGTGGCAGAAGCTGCTCGACGACCGGAGCAAGATCCCCGCCGCGGTCGAAGAATTGTTGCGCTACGAGGCGCCGTCCCAATATCAAGTTCGTTGTTCGACACAAGAAATCGAGCTGCACGGCGTCACGATTCCGGCGATGAAGCCGGTGTTCCTGATCAACGCCGCGGCCAACCGTGACCCTGAGGCCTGGACGGACCCCGACAACTTCGACATCGACCGCGACCGACACGAGGCGCTGAACCTCGGATTTGGCTACGGGATTCACAGTTGCCTCGGTGCCGCGCTGGCGCGCATGGAGAGCGCGATCGCCCTCGAGAAGCTGCTCGACTTCATGCCGCGCTACGAGGTGGACTGGGCTGGCTGCAATCGCGTGCACATGCAAAACGTCGCGGGCTGGCAGAACGTACCGGTGCGGGTATTGCGATGAAGGTCGACGTCGATTGGGACCTGTGCGAAAGCAACGGGGTGCCGCGGCGCCGAATGCAGACCTTCAAGATCTTTGCGTGGCGGCCTGCCCACCAAGGAGCTTCCCGGTAGTCGTCGATTCCATCGAGCAGGGTGGCAGCAACCCGTGGAACCGTCGTGCACGACACCGGGCTATCCGCGCGTCCCCGGTCGGCGAAGGTGAGGTGCCGCTACTCCGGCTCTGGTGTCGCCTTCTGGTTGATGTCGTAGGTTGCTATGCCGAGTTCCAACCATGCGGTCAGCAGCCGCTGGTCTCCCGACGCGGCAACAACATCGTCGTCATCGAGTTGCTCGGCCGACGCGCAGTGCACAGCGTCGTAGCCACGCAGAGACACTCGGTGCACCAGATCAGCCGCGCGGCTCACGACCTGTTCATCGACCTCTATGGCGTCCATTTCAAACCACATCTGGTCAAGGCGCCGACGGCCCTGGAAGTGATCGCCGTCCGTGAGACGTCCCAACCACCGCGCCTGCGCCAGCGCTGCAGCGGTTTCAACGTAGAGCAGCCTCGACGACACAACCACATCGGCATCGTTCCAGAACCGCCGGCACGCCTCGCTGGCTGGCTCGTCGATCAGCAAAGGCACGAAGGCGGAGGTATCCAGATAGCCGATCACCTACGGTGCTCGGCGACCAGGTCGCTGACGATGCCGCCGATGGCCAACGGGGTGGGTGCGGGCTGTTTACGGGTTCGTGCGCGCTGGATACGGCCCTCCGCACGGAGCTGCTCCAGCTTTGTCGGCCGTTGTACCGGCACGATGCGCGCTATCGGACGTCCGTGATCCGTCACGGTTACGGTTCGGCCTTCACGCACCTCCGCCAGGTGTCGGCTCAACTGGTCACGCAGCTCCCGAACGCCGACCTCCACGCCAGCCCGCCCTTCCGATGTGGCCCTTTTCCTCAAGAGCATTGTAGCCACAAAGTGATCACGTCGCCCACAGTTCCGCGTCTGCGTCGTCGAAACTGCGTATAGGAAGGCATTCTCACCGGGTTCTCAAGTGGTGGAGCCCGCGGTGCCGGTGCCGACGGCGGTTTCGGTGTCGACGGCAGCGCAGGCGCACCCGGCGCCGTCCGGCCTAACCGCCTCTAGAACAGCATTGTTGGACTGGGTTGGCGGGCCGCGTGGTGCGGGTTGGGCCGGCCGAAAATCACAGAAATAAGGAAACTGTTGTCGAGGTTCGCGATACGATGCGCAACATTCTGAGTGGCCGATGACCCGCTTGGGGGCAGTGATGTCGTATGTCGTGGCGGCGCCGGAGATGGTGGTGGCGGCGGCAACAGATCTCGCGAGCCTTGGTTCGACCATCAGCTCGGCCAACGCGGCCGCGGCGGCCCCGACCACGGCGCTGGTGGCCGCCGCCGGCGATGAGGTGTCGACGGCGGTCGCGGCCCTGTTCGGGGTGCACGCCCAGCGCTATCAGGCGCTCAGCGCCCAAGCCGCGGCGTTTCACACCCGGTTTGTGCAGGCCCTGACCGCGGGTGCGGGCTCCTACGCGGCCGCCGAAACCACCAACGCCTCCCCGTTGCAGACCATCGAGCAGCAAATACTCGGCGCGATCAATGCACCCACCCAGGCGCTGCTGGGGCGCCCGCTGATCGGCAACGGCGCCGATGGGGCGGCCGGAACCGGGCAAAACGGCGGGGCCGGCGGACTGTTGATCGGCAACGGCGGCAACGGCGGGTCCGGCGGCGGCGCGCATCCCACCGGCGGCAGCGGCGGCACCGCCGGACTGCTGGGCAACGGGGGTAACGGTGGACAAGGCGCGCCGGGCGCGGCCGGCGGCACCGGCGGCAGCGGTGGGCTGCTATACGGCGCCGGAGGGGCCGGCGGCAACGGCGGCAATGCCACCATCCCCGGCGGCACCGGCGGGATGGGCGGCAACGGCGGATCCGCCGGACTCTTCGGTCAGGGCGGTGCCGGCGGCATCGGCGGCCTAGGCGCGCCCGGCGGCAATGGTGTCAACCCCAGCCCCCTCGCCGCGGGCGCCCCGGCGGCCAGCGGCACCCCCGGCGTCAACGGCACAGACGTTGGCGGGCCGGGCGGGCCCGGCTCCAACGGTGTCAGCAGCTCCACCACCGGCCAGCCCGGGGGTGACGGCGGCGCTGGCGGCAACGGCACTTCCGTGGGGGGCAATGGCGGCGCCGGCGGTATCGGCGGCGTCGGCGCCACGGGGGGGACCGGCGGCACCGGCGGCGAGTCGGCTATGGGCATGGCCGGTGCGATTGGGGGCACCGGCGGCACCGGGGGGGCAGGAGGCGCTGGCGCCGCCGGCGGCATGGGTGGCGCCGGCGGGGACGGCAGCAACGGCGGCATCGGCGGCACTGGTGGCACGGGCGGCATCGGCGCTGCTGGTGGCCAGGGCGGCGCCGGCGGTGACGCCGACGTCGCCGACTTTGGTGGCGCAGGCGGGGCCGGCGGCTCGGGCGGTGTCGGCGCCGGGGGCGGCACTGGCGGGACCGGGGGTGCCGGCGGTGCCGGTGGTCGCGGCGGATTGCTCTTTGGTAATGGCGGCGCTGGTGGTGCAGGCGGCAACGCTGGCAACGGCGGCACTGGCGCGATGGGCGGCGTCGGCGGCACCGGCGGCGCGGGTGGCAGCAACGGCGGGGGCGACCAGGGACCCGGCGGCAACGGAGGCACCGGCGGCGATGGCGGTGCCGGCGGCGCTGGCGGCAACGGCGGAAACGGCGGTGCCGGCGGCGCCGGCGGGTTTTTCGGCAGCTCGGGGACTCCGGGCACGGGCGGCACAGCGGGTATCGGCGCCGCAGGAGGCACCCCCGGTGCCGGTGGTGCCGGGGGAACAGGGAGCGTGAACGGCGCTACCGGTGGCCCCGGCCAGCCCGGTGCCACCGGTGCGGATGGCCTCGACGGCCTGCCCGGCTAATCCCCCCAGCTCTCGCTAATCGCCTGCTCGGGACAGCATTCGATGGCCTCGCGGGCGGCGGCCTCCAATTCCGTTGGCACATCGGAAGTTATCGCCACCGAGTAGCCGTCCTCGGTCAGGCTGAAGACCTCGGGACACAGCGTCAGACACATGCCGTGGCCGCGGCAGCACTGGTCGTCAACCCGGACCTTCATGCCGGCGTGAACTCCAGGTGCAGCTCGGTCAGGCCGCGCAGGATGTAGGTCGGAACGTATTGGTAGCGGCGGTCATTCGCCGGACCGTGCTCGCGCTCGTTGATCCGAATGCCGGAGGTCCGATCGAGCAGCCGCTCGACGGCGACCCGGGTTTCGGCGCGTGCCAGCGGCGCTCCGGGACAGCTGTGGATCCCCCGCCCGAACGAGAGATGTTGCCGGGCATTCTTGCGCGCCGGATCAAAGGTGGTCGGGTCGGCGAACCGGCGCGGATCACGGTTGGCGGCCGCTTGCAGCACCATCACCGTGGTGCCCGCCGGCAAGTCGACTCCACCGACGGTTACCGGCACCCGGGACAACCGGAAGTCCCCCTTGACCGGGCTCTCGATGCGTAACGCCTCCTCGATGAAGTTCGGAATCAGGCTGCGGTCCTTGCGTAACTGCTCCTGAATATCGGGGCGCTCGCCCATGGTCTGCAATGCCGCACCCAACAGCCGCACGGTCGTTTCCTGGCCCGCGGAGAAGACGTTGCACGCAACCCGGGCCACGTCTTCGACGTCGGGAATGGAGCCGTCGGGGAAGGTCGCGGTGGCCAGCCCGGTGAGCACGTCATCGCGGGGTTCACGGCGCCGGTCCCGAACGTAGTCGGAGAAGGTCCCATAAAGGAACTCCAGCGGGTTGTGTGCCAGCGCTTCCTTGCCGGTACCCCCGACGCCGCCGCCGGAGTGCCGGCGGATGTTGTTGACGAAGGTCTCGCGGTCCTCTTCCGGCACGCCCAGTAGGTCGGCGATGACCAGCAGCGTGAAGGGGCCCGCGAAGCCCTTAATGAATTCACCATGACCTGGGGCCAGGAACCCGTCCAGGACGCGGTCGGCGAGCGCCCACATGGCATCCTCGTTCTCCTTGAGGCGCTTCGGGGTGATCAGCCGCATCAGCAGGGAGCGATGGTTGGTGTGGGTGGGCGGGTCCAAGGTGGGCAGCTGGTCACTGAAGGGCAGCTCGTCGCGGTGTCGTTCGATGAGTTCGGATACGTCGTCACCTTCGAGCGGTACCGGAAAGCCGGGAAACGGGCCGGTCACCGAGATGCACGAGGAGAATGTTTCGGCGTCGTTCAAGATGCCGACGGCCTCGTTCCAGCCGGTGACCATGGTGACGCCGTGGTGGTTCTCGCGGGTGACTGGGCACTGCCGGCGCAGCGCCTCGTAGTAGGGGTACGGGTCCTCGACAAGCCGGTGATCGCGAAAGAAGTCCATCTCCCTGAAATCGCGCATGAGAACCTCCCTCTCACAGATGAGTATGACATTTCCACAGGAGGGCGCCAACCGCAATGTCGGCCCGACGCTGAGAGTGAAACCACCGACGCGACGCGCCGCCAAGGCGTCGCGAGATGCACAGTCGAGGCAGGTTAGGCGGGCACCAAATCCGCCGCGACCGACGGGCAAGCCATCAGCCCGCTGCGGAAGATTTCGGTCAGGCCGATCGACGTCTGGGGCAGCGCAGCCGCCGCCATCGCCTGCGCCTTGAACGTGCGGGCGGCCATGCTCAGCTGATGGGCTACCTGGCCGACGCTGTCATCCAGCTCGGCCGGCCAGGTTTGGCCCCAAAGCGTGACTTCGGTGACGCCATGATTGAGAGCCCCCAGCACCCCGCGCCGCACCCGCGAGTCGCATCCGACAAGATCCGCCGCAGCCGCCAGGGCCTGTGGGCGGGGGCGAGTACTCACCGAGGCCAAAGCGTCTTCGAGGTCGAGCGTCTGCACCCCGAGGATCTGCAGCGGCCGGTCGTCAGCGGGGTCAGCAACCAAAACGGTGACATCCCATCCCGCCATAGCCCGGTCGAAGAGCCACCCGCCGGCGAACTGCACCACGTCGGCGACGCTGGGTGCGACGACGTCGAGTCGGTATCTCATGTCGTGCTCGACGGGGAAAAGTCGCGCGCCAGTGCCTCGGCGTACTCCTTGAACGTCTCGGTCAGCGGTATCGAAGGATCGAGCAGCCATGTCATTTCCATTCCGTGGATGAAGGCGAGAATTTCCACTGCCTTGACGGCGGGGTTTAGATCGGCGCGATACCGGCCGTCCGTCTGGCCGCGGCGGATGGCATCGGCGACGATGTCGGTCGCATCCCGCTGCCGGGCGACCAGCCGGTCATGCAGCGGGGCGTCAGGGTGGATGTTCTCCACGAGCAGCACCGTGAACGTGCCCACCAGTTCGGGTTCCCGATTGAAGCGATCGGCGACCTGGGCGATCTCACCAAGAAGATCGCCGCCACGGTCGGCGTGCGCGTCATCATCGCGGTCACGCGCGTCCAGCACCGCGTGCAGCAACTGCTCCTTGGATGCGAAATGATGCAACAGTCCCGCGGAACTGACCCCGGCTTCCCGAGCAATTTGGGCCAGCGTCGTATTGCGCCAGCCGTTGCGCGACAACAGTCGCTGCGCGACCTCAAGGATCCGTTGTCTGCGGTCCTCCCCCTTGGCGAGAAGGGTGTCGTACAGCCGTGCTTCGGGCACCGCACTCCTCAAAACCCGTCTCACGAGACAACCTACTGAACATACAGTAGGTTAGTTTGCCCGCGCTGACAATAGGCGACGTGCGCACTCCGTTAAGCGACGAGTTCTACCAGCGTGGCGTTGGCCGTGCCGCCGCCCTCGCACATGGTCTGCAGCCCGTAGCGAATCCCGTTGTCGCGCATGTGATGCACCATTCGCGTCATCAACACCGCGCCGGACGCGCCCAGCGGGTGGCCCAGCGCGATGGCTCCGCCCAAGGGGTTGAGCCGACCCGGATCGGCGCCGGTTTCCGCGAGCCATGCCAGCGGCACCGGTGCGAACGCCTCGTTCACCTCAAAGATGCCAACCTCCGATAACGACACACCAGACTTGCGCAGCACCTTCTCGGTCGCCGGAATCGGACCGGTGAGCATGAGCACCGGGTCGGCCCCGGTCACCGCACCCGCTCGGTAGCGCACTATCGGCGTCAACCCCAGCTCCAGCGCCATCGCCGACGTGGTCACCAGCAGCGCGGCAGCGCCGTCGGAGATCTGCGAGGAGTTGCCGGCGTGGATGACACCGTCGTCGACGAATGCCGGCTTGAGGGCTGCCAGTTTCTCGACGCTGGTCCCGCGCCGCACCCCCTCGTCGGCGAGCACGACGGGACCGTCGGCCCCTTCGTCCGGAAAAACCGGCACGATCTGGCCGGTGAAGACCCCGCTGTCCTGGGCCGCGGCGGCCCGCTCATGCGACAAGACGGAGTATTCGTCAAGCTGGCCGCGGGAGAACCCCCACTTCTTGGCGATCATCTCAGCCGACAGCCCCTGGTTGAACGAGAAATCGCCATAGCGGGCAAGGACTTTCGGCCCATAGGGCATCCCGGTCGCCCTGGCCGCACCTAGCGGAACGCGGCTCATGACTTCGACGCCACCGGCCACCACGACGTCTTGTTGGCCCGACATCACCGCTTGCACTGCAAAGTCGAGAGCCTGCTGGCTGGAACCGCACGCCCGGTTGACCGTGGTTCCGGGGATGCTCTCCGGCCAGCCCGCAGCCAGGACCGCGTAGCGGCCGATGTTGCTGGACTGGTCACCGACCTGGGACACACATCCCCAGATCACGTCGTCGATCACCTCAGGCTTGATGCCGGTGCGTTCCAGGAGTTCGTTCAGGACCACCGCGGACAGGTCGGCCGCATGCATTCCGGACAATCCGCCGTTGCGCCTGCCGACCGGGGTACGCACGGCCTCGACGATGACTGTTTCTCGCACGGTCTACTCCGATCAATCCAATCTCGATACGGCCCACCGACCAGTAAACGACGACCCCAGCTGCGCGGTGAAGGCGACATGTGAATCGGGGGCAATCCGACTTCGGCGGGCGGCGCAGATTCCCCCCGCGTCTTGTGCTTAAGCGCGGCCGCAATTGGGTACCTCCTGATCACCGCTAGACAAGGGACGGGGGATGTTTGGGATGAACTTTTCGGTGTTGCCGCCCGAGGTCAATTCTTGGCGGATGTTTGCCGGTGTCGGTTCGGCGCCGATGTTGCAAGCGTCAGCGGCCTGGGATGGTGTGGCCGCGCAGTTGGGTTCCGCGGCGGAGTCCTTCGCGTCGCTTACCTCGGGGTTGACGGGTCAGGCGTGGCAGGGTCCGGCGGCGTCGGCGATGACCGCCGCCGCGGCTCCATACGTGGGGTGGTTGAGTGCGGCCGCGGCGCGGGCCGCGACGGCCTCGACTCAGGCCAGGACGGTGGCTAGTGCTTTTGAAGCCGCGCGAGCGGCAACCGTTCATCCCGCAGCGGTGACCGCCAACCGCAATGTGCTTGTGCAGCTGGTGTTGTCGAACTTCTTTGGACAGAACGCGCCCGCGATCGCGGCTACCGAGGGCGTCTACGAGGAGATGTGGGCCGCGGATGTGGCGGCGATGGTCGGATATCACTCGGGGGCTTCGACGGTGGCCGCCCAGTTGCCGTCCTGGCGGCAGGGGATGGAGATCTTGCCGCGACTGGCGAATAGCGCTCAGTAACTTTTAGGCAACTTGAGCGCGTGTACACCAAGGAAATTCAGGATCATCTCCTGGCTGATCGGCGCAATCTTCATCAGCCGGGCCTCGCGGAAGTAGCGGGCGACGTGATATTCCTCCGCGTAGCCCATGCCGCCGTGGGTTTGCAAAGCCCGGTCCGCGGCGGCAAAGCCGGCATCGGCGCACAGGTATTTGGCGGTATTCGCTTCGCGCCCACAGGGTTTGCCGTTGTCGTAGAGCCAGGTGGCTTTGCGGAGCATCAGCTCGGCGGCGTCCAGCCTGGCCAGCGCGTCGGCCAGCGGGAACTGGATGCCCTGGTTCATGCCGATCGGCCGGCCGAAAACCTCGCGTTCGTTGCCGTACTTCACCGCTTTGTCGAGTGCGACCCTGCCGATCCCTAACGCTTCGGCCGCGATCAGCATCCGCTCCGGGTTCAGTCCGTCGAGGATGTACTGAAACCCCTTGCCTTCTTCGCCAATTCGGTCCTCGACGGGGATCGCCAAGTTGTCGATGAACAGCTCGTTGGAGCTGACGGCGTGGCGTCCCATCTTGGGAATCGGGCGGATGTCGACCCGGCTGCGGTCGAGGTCGGTTAGGAACAGCGTCATCCCGTCGGTCTTTTTGGTGACCTCGTCATAGCTCTTTGTGCGTGTTAGCAGCAGGATCTTGTCGGACTCCATCGCTTTGGAGATCCACACCTTGCGGCCGTTGACGATGTAGCGATCGCCGTCGCGTTTGGCGAATGTGGAGATGCGTGATGTGTCAAGCCCGGCACCGGGTTCGGTCACGCCGAAGCAGACATGCACTTCGCCGGTGGCGACACGGGGCAACGTGCGCGCCTTGAGTTCGTCGGAGCCGTGCACCACCACGGGTTGCATACCGAAGATAGACAGGTGAATCGAGCTGGCGGCATTCATGGCGCCGCCGGATTTGGCAACCTCCTCGAGCAGGATCGTTGCTTCGGTGATGCCCAGGCCATGGCCGCCGTACTGAGTCGGGATCGTCATCCCCAGCCAGCCGCCGTCGGCTATGGCCCGGTAGAACTCGGTCGGAAACTCGTGCGCCTGATCCTTTTCCATCCAATAGTGATCGTCGAACTTACGCGCCAACTCCGCGACCGACCGGCGAATCAACTCCTGATCCTCAGTGAGCTCGAAATTCATGCCACGCACCTTTTTTGAGCGCGAGCAGACGCAAAAGTCCCCGAAATTGGGCAATTTCGGGGACTTTTGCGTTCCCCCGCGAGCGGGAGGTGCCCCCAGCTCGCCACCATTGGTGCGCCTCAGTCCTGGTTGCCGGTGAGCTCTTTCGCGCTGGCCGCAAACTCCGCGAACGACGAACCCGCCCGCTCGCCCTTGTGGTGGCTCAGTGCCCGAATGGACACGTCGTGCCCCTCCGCCGCCTTGCGCAGCGCGCCGACCGTCGCCTGCTCGGGTGTGATGTGGGTGAACGGGTCGAAGGAATACCAGCGCATCGCGTTCTGGTGAGTCATCTTCTTGATCTCATCCTCGGGCACGTTGTTCAGCGACAGAACGTCCCACAGCTCCTCGGGTGCGCCCGGCCACATGGAGTCGCTGTGCGGGTAGTCGGCCTCCCAACAGATGTTGTCGATGCCAATCATGTTGCGTAGCGCCACGCCCACCTTGTCGCTGATGAAGCAGGTCAGGAAATGGTCGCGGAACACGTCGGACGGCAGCTTGTTGCCGAAGTTCTGGTGCGTCCACGTCGAGTGCATCTCGTAGGTACGGTCCGCGCGCTCCAGAAAGTAGGGGATCCACCCGGTGCCGCCCTCCGACAAGGCGATCTTGAGGTCGGGGTACTCCTTGATCGGCCGCGACCAGAGCAGGTCGGCGGCGGCCTGCACGATGTTCATCGGCTGCAGTGTGATCATCACGTCCATCGGCGCATCCGGCGCGGTGATCGCGAGCCGGCCCGAGGATCCGATGTGGATGTTCATCACGGTGTTGGTGTCGCACAACGCTTTCCACAGCGGGTTCCAGTACTCGTTGTGGAAGCTGGGGTATCCCATCGCGGCCGGGTTCTCGGTGAAGGTCAGCGCATGCACACCCTTCTTGGCGACTCGCCGCACCTCGGCGGCGCACGCCTCGGCGTCCCAGATCACCGGTATTGCCATCGGGATGAAGCGCGCGGGATACGCGCCGCACCATTCTTCGATGTGCCAGTCGTTGTACGCCCGCACCAGAGCCACCGAGAAATCGGGATCGTCGGTGGCGAAGAGCCGCCCGGCGAAGCCGGGAAACGACGGGAAGCAAATCGAGGCCAGGATGCCGCCGGCGTTCATGTCCTTGATGCGCTCGTCGACGTTGTAGCAACCCGGCCGGATCTCGTCCAGACCCGTGGGCTCGATGCCATACTCCTCCTTGGGACGGCCAGCGACCGCATTGAGCGCCACGTTCGGAATGACAGTGTCACGGAACTTCCACATGTCGGAGCCGTCGGGATTGTGCACCAGCCGCGGCGCATCGTCCAGGTACTTCGACGACAGGTGATTCTTGAACATGTTTGGCGGCTCGACGGTGTGGTCGTCGACGCTGATCAGGATCATGTCCTCTTTGTTCATTGCCGGTTCCTTCCCAATCTGATCCAGCCGCATGCGCCAAGCCCCCCAAATTGAAAACTATCTTCTCGCGAAGTGAGAATCAACATCCGTGCGGCGGACGCAGATCGGCGCGTGTGCAACGACTAGGCAAATTGCCCGCTTCGGAGCGTTGTCAGCCCAGCCGTCGCCGCAGTGCCACGGCCAGCTCAACGGTTCCGAACGCGTCAGCATTGACCACGAGACCGAATCGTGCAAGTCTATTGGTTGTAAATGAGAATCTGATTCTCTCTTTTGAGAGGGGAGTCCCGGATGCGCCTGCCGCCGTTGCCCGCCGACCAATGGGACGAGGTTGTCCAACGGTCGCTGGCCGGCATGCTGCCCGTGGAGCGCCGCAACCCGCGAGACGCCGGTAACGCGCTGTCGACATTCGTCCACCACCCCGCGCTGGCCAAGGCCTTTCTCGGGTTCAACATCCACCTCTTGTTCAGCTCCACGCTGTCGCCACGTGTTCGCGAGCTCGCCATCCTGCGCATCGCGCATCGTCGCGACTGTGTCTACGAATGGACGCATCACGTCTCCCTGGCCAAGGACGCCGGATTAGGCGACGACGAGATCGCCGCGGTTCGGCGCGGTGACGCCGCCGACGAGTTCGAACGCGCGGTGCTTGCCGGGGTCGACGAACTCGACGCGAAATCCGAGTTGTCCGACGAGACCTGGGCCGCTCTTGGTAGGCGCCTCGACGAACGCCAGCGCATGGACTACGTGTTCACGGTCGGCTGTTACGCGCTACTGGCCATGGCCTTCAACACTTTTGGTGTCGAGGTAGAAGGGTAGATCCGTGCCACACTTTGCCAAACCGGCTGCGGGAAGCTGGACGCAGAATTACCCCGAATTAGGCACTGCGCCAGTGGATTACACCGACTCGGTTGATCCGGCTTTCTTCGATGCCGAGCGCGAGGCGATCTTCAAGCGGACGTGGCTCAATCTCGGTCGTGTCGAGCGACTGCCGCGCACCGGCAGCTATTTCACCAAGGAGCTGCCGTCGGCCGGCAAGGGCATGTCCGTCATCATCGTCAAGACCAAGGACGGGTCGGTCAAGGCGTACCACAACGTCTGCCGACACCGCGGAAACAAACTGGTGTGGAACGATTACCCGCACGAAGAAACGTCAGGGACCTGCCGGCAGTTTACGTGCAAGTACCACGCCTGGCGGTACAGCCTCGACGGCGATTTGACCTTCATCCAACAGGAGGATGAGTTCTTCAACGTCGACAAGCGCGACTATGGCTTGATACCGGTGCGCTGCGAGGTGTGGGAAGGGTTCATCTTCGTCAACCTCGACCAAAGCGCAAAGCCACTCGCGGATTACCTGGGACCACTGGCCAAGGGCATCGAAGGCTATCCGTTCCACGAAATGACCGAGGTCTACTCCTACAAGGCCGAGGTGGGCAGCAATTGGAAGTTGTTCATTGACGCGTTCGCCGAGTTCTACCACGCCCCGGTGCTACACCAAAAGCAATACACCGCAGCGGAAGCCGCCAAGATCCAGAAGCACGGTTTCGAGGCACTGTACTACGAGCTGGCGAGCCCCCACGGGATGATCTCCACCTGGGGCGGCCAATCCCCGCCGCCGGACCTCAATATGGTGAAGCCGATGGACCGTGTCCTGCGCAGCGGACTATTCGGGCCGTGGGACCGGCCAGAGGTCATCGAGAAGCTCGAAACGCTGCCACCGGGTGTCAACCCGGCGAAAGCCAAGCAGTGGGGCATCGATTCGTGGCACTTCTTTCCGAATTTCATGTTGCTGATCTGGGCGCCCGGCTGGTACCTGACCTATCACTATTGGCCGACCGCCGTCGACAAGCACATCTTCGAAACCACACTGTATTTCGTCCCGCCGAGAAACGCGCGCGAACGGTTGGCCCAGGAATTGGCCGCGGTGACGTTCAAGGAGTACGCGCTACAGGATGCCAACACCCTGGAAGCGACCCAGACCATGATTGGCACCCGGGTGGTAAGAGATTTTCCACTGTGCGATCAGGAAATACTGCTTCGCCATCTACACAAGGTGACCGGGGATTACGTCAAGGAGTACCAGAAGAATGACGCTGCCCGCTGAATTCGCCGATCTGGAACCGTTTCTGGATTGGGATCTGGCTACCGAACCCGAGCGCTACGCCAAGCGGTTGGCCTCGACGATGAGCGACATGCAGGCGTTCTACGACGCGGCATTCCCCCGCATGAACGACGTAATCGCCTACTGCGAAAAGTACCCGCTTGACGATCTGCCCGACGACGCACAGACCCTAATGCACATGATGCAATCACTGATCATGGTGTCGTTTCCGGTGGAGGCCTGGAAACAGCCGCGAGTCCCCGACAGCGGGGCGGCCTGGCTGGAGCTGATCAAAGAGCCGGTGATCTAAGAGGTGCTGACGCTCAAGGCAGCCGGGCTGCTCGAGGTCGACGCCGGGGAGATCGTCCGGCCCGGAATCGTGCGGATCGAAGGCGACCGGATCACTGGAGTGGGCGGAGCCGTCGAGGGCGAGTTGATCGATCTGGGCGACCAGATCCTGCTACCCGGGCTGATGGACATGGAGGTCAACCTGCTGATGGGCGGGCGCGGTGAGAAACCGGGCCTGTCACAGGTCCAGGATGACCCGCCGACGCGGATGTTGCGCGCGGTCGGAAATGCTCGCCGCACGCTGCGGGCCGGGTTCACTACGGTGCGCAACCTAGGCCTGTTCGTCAAGACCGGCGGCTATCTGCTTGATGTCGCGCTGGGCAAGGCCATTGATGCGGGCTGGATCGACGGGCCCCGGATAGTGCCTGCCGGGCACGCGATTACGCCCACGGGCGGACATCTCGACCCGACGATGTTCGCGGCCTACGCGCCGCATGTCCTCGACTTAACGGTCGAGGAAGGCATCGCCAACGGAGTCGACGAGATTCGCCGCGCAGTCCGCTACCAGATCAAACACGGCGCACAACTGATCAAGGTGTGCTGCTCGGGCGGCGTCATGTCACTGACGGGCCCGCCTGGCGCCCAACACTATTCGGACGAGGAGCTGCGGGCGATCGTCGACGAGGCACACCGTCGCGGGTTACGAGTTGCCGCGCACACGCACGGCGCCGACGCGGTCAAAAATGCGGTCGCAGCCGGCATCGACTGCATCGAGCACGGCTTTCTGATTGACGACGATGCGATTGCGATGATGGTCGAGCACGGCACCTACCTGGTGACCACCCGGCGCCTGGCGGAAGCGATGGACGTCTCGCACGCTGAGCCCGAACTGCAGGCCAAGGCCGCCGAGATGTTTCCGCGGGCGCGGAAATCACTGTTGGCGGCCTACGAAGCCGGGGTAAAAATCGCGGTCGGGACCGACGCCCCCGCAATACCCCACGGCCGCAACGCCGACGAGCTTGTCACCCTTGCCGATTGGGGCCTGCCACCGCTTGCGGTGCTGCGGGCAGCCACGGTGATCGCCGCCGAGCTCATCGACGCCACCGACCGGGGACGGCTCGCCGAGGGCCAGCTGGCCGATGTCATCGGGGTGCCGGGAAACCCTTTGGAAGACATCACGGTTACCCAAAGTGTCGGCTTTGTCATGAAAGGCGGCAAGGTGTATGCCAACCAGAACTGACGACTTGGTGGAGATCCAACAATTGCTCGCGCGGTATGCGGTCGCGATCACCCAGGAAGACATCGAGGGACTGCTCGGGGTTTTTACGCCCGATGGAACCTACAGCGCGTTCGGTGACACCTACGGCCTGGACCGGTTTCCGGACTTGGTGGCCGCGGCGCCAAAGGGTTTATTTCTCACCGGAACTGCGGTGGTCGAAGTGGACGGCGATTCGGCCAGCGGCACGCAACCGCTGTGCTTCATCGAACACGCGACGCACGACATGCGCATCGGCTACTATCGCGACACCTACTCCCGTACGGCCGACGGCTGGCGGCTGAAGACCCGGGCCATGACCTTTATCCGGCGCAGTGGGGTGCATGACTCGGGCCGTCCGCATGCTGTCGGCCGTCCGGCCCCGTGAATGTTGCGCAGTTCCGGGCGGATTTGAGCGCCTGGCTCGACGAGAATGACCTGACCCCCGGACCGGACCACTCGCTGCAGGGTCAGATGCGTCAGCTCGCCCGGGTGCATGGTGTGCTGTACGAAGCCGGGTGGATGCGCTACGGCTGGCCAGTTGAAGTCGGCGGGTTGGGCGGCCCCGCGCTGTTGCGCGCGATCGTCGGCGAGGAGGTGGTTGGCCGGCGTCTCGCCGAACCGGGCCCGTACTCAATGATCGAAGTCCTTGCACCCACGATGATCGATTACGCACCAGCAGAACTGGCGGCGGAGATGGTGCCGCGGCTGCTCAGTGGACGCGAGCAATGGTGTCAGGGCTTTTCCGAACCGGGTTCGGGCAGCGATCTGGCGTCGCTGTCCACCCGCGCCGTGCCCCATGGCGACGATTGGGTTGTCAACGGGCAGAAGGTCTGGACCAGTTTCGCCCAGTTCTCCACCCGCTGCATCCTGCTCGCCCGCACCGCGCCGGGCCACGACGGAATTACCGCGTTTTTCGTTGATCTGGACACTCCGGGGATTACCATTCGGCCGCTGCGCACCATGCACGGTGTCGACGAATTCTGCGAGGTCTACTACGACGACGTGGTTGTCCCGAGCAGCCGGATGCTCGGCCGGCCTGGGGAGGGCTGGCGGCTGGCGATGGACCTGCTGCCGTATGAGCGCTCGACCTGCTTCTGGCAGCGAATAGCGTACCTTTACTCCCGGCTTGATCAACTTATCGCGGAGGCCTCAGCTCCTGACGAGTTGAACCTCGGCGCAGCGTATCTCGCGCTACACACCCTGCGCTGCCGTTCGCGTGCCACTCAGCACCGGCTTGCCGACGGAGCGCGGCTTGGGCCGGATACCTCCATTGACAAGGTGCTGCTGGCCACCGCTGAACAACGCCTTTACGACACCGTTCGCGACCTGCTTCCCGGAGCTCTCGAGCTCAACGAGACACCGTGGCGGTCGGAGTATCTGTATTCGCGCGCGGCAACCATTTACGGCGGTACCGCCGAAGTGCAACGCAATATCATCGCGCGCCGACTGCTCGATCTCGGGAACGAGTACACATGACAATCGACCCGGAACTGCAGCTGCTTAGCGACTCGTTGCGAACGACGATGGTGGCCGTTACCGGCGCCAAGCTCGACGCGGCGTTGACAGAGCTCGGCTGGCTCGACATGCTCGACGAAATCCCGGACATCGCAATCCCGTTGGTGTTCAGACTGCTCGGCGAGACCGGCGCTCACGCACCCGTCATCAACGATGTCGTGCTGCGCGCGGCCGGGTGTGCGGGCGACGGTATCGTACCGCTGCCCTATGCCGGTGAGTCCTGGGTGGTCTGGGCACGCACCGACGAGGCCACGTTGGCGCTGGACGCCGAGCTGCCAATTCGGCGTGTGTCCGAAGGCGATCCAGTGCCGCTAGCGGCCGGGCGGCGCGCACTGGGCTGGTGGCTGATCGGCACCAGCCGGGCGATGCTCGCACTAGCACGCCAGCATGCCCTGGACCGTGTTCAATTCGGCCGACCGATCGCATCGTTTCAGGCGGTCCGGCACCGGTTGGCCGAGACACTCGTCGCCATCGAAGGCGCCGAGGCAACGCTGCAAGCAACCGACGAATCGGATGAATTCGCTTGCCTGCTAGCCAAAGCCGCGGCCGGCCAGGCGGCATTGACCGTCGCACGGCACTGCCAGCAGGTGCTCGGCGGAATCGGCTTCACCGCCGAACACCAGCTGCACCGCCACGTCAAGCGGTCGTTGACGTTGGACGGCTTGCTCGGCAGTTCGCGCGAGCTGACCCGTGAGGCCGGCGCTCTGGTGCGGGACAAGGGATTCGCGCCACGGCTGGTTGACCTGTAACCCGTGAGCTAATTGCGCGGCAACCCGAGGATGCGTTCGGCGATGATGTTGCGTTGGATTTCCGAAGTACCGCCGGCGATGGTCGCGGCAAAGCTGCGCGCGTACCGGTCGAATCGGCTGCCGTAGTGGCTATCCAGATTCAGCGGCGCGAACGACGAGGTGACCGCGGGATGCACGAGCCCGTCGGCACCCGCCGCAGCCAGCGTGTCCTCGGCGCCGCGTTGCAATGCCTCGGAACCAAGCAGTTTCAGCACCGACTGGGCGGGCACGTCCTCGTCGCCGCGAACGGCCCGTGCCAGAGCCGCCGAGCCCATTAGCCGCAACGCGTGAGCATCCATCACCAGGGTGGCGTAGCGTTCTCGTTCGAGTGCTCCCGATGGGCTGAAATCGACCGTCAGTTGTTGCAACAGGTTGGCGTAATCCATCCACAGCATGGTGCGTTCGTGTCCCAGGGATCCGTTAGCCACCCGCCAGCCGTCGTTGAGCTTTCCGACGAGGTTCTCGGCCGGCACGTGCACGTCGGCGAAGAAGACCTCGTTGAAGTCGACATCGTCGAAAGCGCACACCGACGCGAACGGACGGCGCACCACACCGGGAGTGTCGGTTGCAATCAGCAACGCACTGATGCCCTTGTGTTTTGGCGCCTCGGGATCGGTGCGCACGAACGTCAGCAGGACATCGGCATCGTGGGCACCCGATGTCCACACCTTCTGACCATTGACCACGAACTGATCGCCGTGTAGCACCGCCCGCGTTTTCAGCGACGCCAGGTCCGAGCCTGCGCCGGGCTCGCTCATGCCCAGCGACGCCGTAATCTCGGCCCGCAGAATCGGTATCGCCCAGCGCTGCTTTTGTTCCGGCGTTCCGAAGGTCAACAATGACGCCGCAATGATGCCGACGCCTTGCGGATTGAAACTTGGATAGATCCGTCGGCGCGACAGCTCCTCTAGGTGCACGTATTGCTGCAGCAGTGAAGCGTTGCGACCACCGAACTCCGGTGGATTGCCGGGCAGCAGCCATCCGTTGTCGAATAGCAGCCGCTGCCACCGGCGCGCCCACTCCGGGACATGTGAGCACGACCGCGGCCGCTCGAACCCCTCGGCCTCGTCCGGCAAATGCCGATCAAGAAATGCCACGAATTCGGCTCGGAATGTCTCGACGTCCGCATCAAACGTCAGCTGCACGCGGCTCCTCGGGCTTCCCAAACACACGTTCAAGAGAATAGTATTCTCGTCGTGAGGAAGTTACAATCTCCAAAATGTCGCCCGTGAGGAGGTCGAGCGCAGCAATGGCACGGCGTTCTCCGGTACAGTCCAACCATGTTCTCCCCTCGCGGCAATCACCTGAGCCGCCCGTGACCAACCCCAGCGAAGAGCCGGCCTGGAAGCAGCGCGCCGTCGAGCGGTCCATCAAGACCGCGAAACTGCGGGCAGCGCAGCGCGTTCAGCGCTTCCTGGATGCGGCGCAGGCCATCATCATCGAGAAGGGCAGCACGGACTTTACCGTCCAGGAGGTTGTGGACCGGTCCCGCCAATCGCTGCGGAGCTTCTACCTGCAGTTCGACGGTAAACACGAGTTGTTGCTCGCATTGTTCGAAGACGCCCTGAGTCGATCAGCCGACCAAATCCGCGCCGCCACGGAGAGCCACACCGATCCGCTCGAGCGCCTGAAAGTGGCCGTCGAACTGTTGTATGAGGCCTCACGTCCCGACCCGACGGCCAAACGGCCGCTGTTCACAGACTTTGCACCCAGGCTGCTGGTGACGCATCCGGCCGAGGTCAAGACAGCGCACGCACCGCTACTGGCGTTGCTCACCGAACTCATGGAAGCCGCGGGCGAGGCCGGTGAGTTGCGCGCCGGAATCAATCCCAAGCGGGTAGCGGCCATGACCATGCAGACCGTCATGTTCATCGCGCAGTCCAGCGGTGGATCCGACGACGCGACAATCCACCCCATCACCGCCGACGAGGTGTGGGACTTCTGCTCACACGGATTCACCGCCCCCAGGGCGTGACCGACTGCTAGCTTCGAGCGCCGCTTCACATGCTGAGCGAATACCACACCCGGCCGCGGCAGCGAGAACGCTATTCTTTGATATTAAGAATGATACATAGCCAAAACGGATTCCGCGTTGACACTCGTTGGTGGGTGATGACAGAGTTCTGTTGCGGCACCCTGCGAGAGGCGATATCCCGTGACGGTCAGCGCAGCTAGCGAAGTCTATTTCGACCCGTATGACGTGGGGCTCAACGCCGACCCCTACCCCACGTTCCGGCGGCTGCGCGAAGAGGCGCCGCTGTACTACAACGAACACCACGACTTCTATGCGCTGAGCCGGTACGCCGACGTCGACGCCGCGATCGTTGACTACCAAACGTTCAGCTCCGCCAGGGGCGCGATACTTGAGATCATCCGGGCGAACATCGAGATGCCGCCGGGCGTACTGATTTTCGAGGATCCGCCGATCCACGACATTCACCGCAAGTTGTTGTCTCGAATGTTCACCCCGCGCAAGATCGGCCAGCTTGAGCCCCAAATCCGCGAATTCTGCGCCCGCAGTTTGGATCCGCTGATCGGAGCCGACGGGTTTGACTTCGTGGCCGACCTCGGGGCGCAAATGCCGATGCGGGTTATCGGCATGCTGCTCGGAGTGCCCGAGGCGGATCAAAAGGCCGCAAGGGATTTCGCGAACGCGCAGATGCGCACCGAGGCCGGCAAGCCGATGAAGACCTCGCCCGAAGACATGCTGAACGGCGAGTTCTTCGGCCAGTACATCGATTGGCGCGCCGAACATCCCTCCGATGACATCATGACCGAGCTGCTGAACGTGGAGTTCACGGACGAAACCGGGACCGTTCGTCGGCTTACCCGCGACGAGCTGCTGACCTATGTCACCGTCGTTTCCGGTGCCGGCAACGAGACCACGACCCGGCTGATCGGCTGGGCCGGCAAGGTATTGGCCGAGCATCCCGATCAGCGCCGCGCGCTCGTCGCCGACCCGTCATTGATTCCTCAGGCCGTTGAAGAGCTGCTGCGTTTCGAACCGCCGGCTCCGCACGTGGCCAGGTATGTCACACGTGACGTCGAGTACTACGGCCACCGGGTGCCCGCGGGCAGCATCATGATGCTGCTGATTGGGGCGGCCAACCGTGACCACCGCCAATTCCCGCCGGACGGTGATGTTTTCGACATTCGGCGCGAGCCGCACCAACATCTAACGTTCAGTGTTGGCACCCACTACTGTCTCGGCTCGGCGCTGGCGCGCCTCGAAGGGCGGATCGCGCTCGAAGAGATCCTGAAGCGCTTCCCAGAGTGGGATGTCGACCTTACCGACGCCAAGCTGTCCCCGACATCAACGGTTCGGGGCTGGGAGACCATGCCAGCCATTCTCGGCTGAGTGATTTGAGAAATGGGGTAGTCATGTCTGGACGCGTTGCGGGCAAAGTCGCCTTCATTACCGGGGCGGCGCGCGGTCAGGGCCGCAGCCACGCGGTGCGGTTGGCGCAGGAGGGTGCCGACATCATCGCGATCGACGTCTGTAAGCCGATCGTGCAGAACACCACCATCCCGGCGTCCACGCCCGAGGATCTGGCCGAGACCGCCGATCTGGTCAAGGGCCTCAACCGCAGAATATTGACCGCCGAAGTCGACGTGCGCGATTACGACGCGCTGAAAGCCGTGGTGGACAGCGGCGTGGAGCAATTGGGCCGACTGGACGTCATCGTGGCCAATGCGGGCATTGGCAATGGCGGCGACACGCTGGACAAGACCACCGAATATGACTGGCAGGAAATGATCGACGTGAACCTGTCCGGCGTCTGGAAGTCGGTGAAAGCCGGTGTGCCACACGTGATTGCGGGCGGCAGGGGCGGTTCGATCATTTTGACCAGCTCGGTGGGTGGGCTGAAGGCTTACCCGCACTGCGGCAGCTACGTCGCGGCCAAGCATGGTGTGGTCGGCATCATGCGGTCCTTCGCAGTGGAGTTGGGCCAGCACATGATTCGCGTCAACTCCGTGCACCCGACCCACGTGCGCACCCCAATGTTGCACAACGAGGGCACCTTCAAGATGTTTCGGCCGGATCTGGAAAATCCGGGTCCCGACGACATGGCTCCGATCTGTCAGATGTTCCACACGCTGCCGATTCCATGGGTGGAGGCCGAGGACATTAGCAATGCGGTGCTGTTCTTCGCCTCCGACGAGTCCCGGTACATCACCGGTGTGACCCTGCCCGTCGACGCGGGTGGTTGCCTGAAATAGTGTTTGGAGTCTATGGACGAATTCCAAGGGCGCGGAGCGGTAATCACTGGCGGCGCGAGCGGCATCGGTTTGGCGACCGCCGCGGAGTTCGCCCGCCGCGGCGCCAAAGTCGTGCTCGCGGACGTCGACCAACCGGGGCTGGAGCAGGCGGTGGCCCGACTAGCCGCCGAGGGGTACGAGGCGCACGGCGTGACGTGCGACGTCCGACAGCTCGACGAGGTCGTCCACCTGGCGGACGAAGCTTTCCGGCTACTGGGCCATGTCGACGTCGTGTTCAGCAACGCCGGCATTGTCCTGGCGGGTCCAATCGCGGAGATGACACACGACGACTGGCGCTGGGTGATCGATATCGACCTGTGGGGAAACATTCATGCCGTCGAGGCGTTCCTGCCGAGGCTGCTCGAACAGGGAACCGGGGGCCACATCGCGTTTACCGCATCCTTCGCCGGACTGGTTCCCAATGCCGGCCTCGGGACTTACGGGGTTGCCAAGTATGGCGTTGTCGGCTTGGCGGAGACGCTGGCCCGTGAAGTCAAGGACAACGGCATCGGGGTATCGGTGCTGTGCCCGATGGTGGTGGAAACCAAGCTGGTCGCTAACTCTGAGAGAATCCGGGGAGCGGATTACGGGCTGTCGGCAGCGCCCGACGCGACCGGCTCAGCGGGTTCGCTTCCGTCACAAGATGAAACCGTGGGCGTCGACGACGTTGCACGCCTGACCGCCGACGCGATTCTGGCCAACAGGCTGTATGTCCTTCCGCATGAGGCCTCCCGCTCCTCTATCCGCCGCAGGTTCGAGCGCATCGACCGCACGTTTGACGAGCAGGCCGCGCGGGGCTGGAGTCATTAGCTTCGCCAACTCGCCCGATGCAGTCGAAAAGCGCCGTCTGGAATAGCCAGGACGTGCAGCGTGGGCTGGCTACGATGCCCGCATGGCGCAGAGCGTAGACGGTCGACCTGGGCGCGGGCGTGCCCATCGAGGTTGTCCGGCAGGTGATCGACGACCTTGACACGGTCTGTCAGTTCGGCGGCGAACTGCAATACCAGGCCGCGCTGGCCGACGCGGAGCGAGCCGTCCTGCGCGATCCCGACCGGTGGATCACTCCAAGAGACCTAGACAAGTACTTCCGCTACGGGCCGCCACCGGCTTGGGCCGACTTTCCATCGAAGAGTCGCCGCATCGGTGTGGGGTTATGGCTTCCGACCGAACTGCTCGACACGGCGGTCTGGCGGTACTTGGAGGAGTTCAATCCGATGCGTGACACCGTGACAACGGTGGAGCGAATCGACTACACAATCCGATTGAGATCGGTTTAGGGCTGGGCGCCCTTGCGTTGTGGCTGTTGACGATTGTGCGAGATTGGCCGGCACGTCGGCGACTCAACAATGCGGTCGCAGCCGACGCTGAGAACCAGATGCTGGCGCGAAAAGAACTGCTAGACATTATGATCCGCGGTGCTCGAACTGGTGAGCTTCCACTCTCGCGAGCACTGATCAGCGACTTACTGACGATCGATGTCGCCAACGCAATGAAAGCATTAGGCGACTCACGAATAAGGCTGCGCGAGTTGGGAGCGGGCGACAATGAATCCGACCAGAGTTAGTTTCAGCGGGCGGTGTCGTGGCACCTTTCGCCCCGCCCTGGCAGCTTGTCAGCATGTGATTAGCAACGGGACAACCCGTGTGGTTCTTTTGGGGCCGTCGCCGGTCTCCCGGAGGTAGTGGATGGCGATGGCGACGCCCCGCTCACAACGTCGCGCAGCTCGACATTGAAAGCCTTGAGCGCTGGCTCGACTCGACAGCTCGGCCAAGCCCAGACAGCAAGCCTTGGTCCTATGCGGCGGCAACCGAGATAGATGTTAGCGCTAGCCTGTGTCTACTCAATAGACTGCTAATCATGTCTACGCCGACGACAACGATTGGGGTTCCCGTTCGGACTCGTGACCGGCTGGCCGCCCAGGCCCGCGAGCGAGGAGTCTCCATTGCCGCTCTGCTCACGGAGCTGGCCACCCGTGCCGAACAGGAGGCGATCTTCCGCGCCGAACGCGACGCCACCCGCGCCGAGGCGGCGCTGCAAGCCGTACGCGACGAGAACCGCGACTGGGACAGCACAGTCGACGACGGCCTTGCCTGAACCGCAGCGCGGCGACCTCTGGCTCGTTGCCCTCGGAGCAACCCGAGCCGGCGAACCCGGCATACACCGCCCCGCTGTCGTCGTCTCCGTTGACGAGATCCTCACAGGCATTGGTGACGAACTCATCGTCGTGGTACCTGTGTCTAGCTCACTCACGCACAGCGCGTTGCGGCCACATATCGCTGCCGCCGAAGGCGTGGATGCCGAAAGCGTCGCCGTCTGCCGCGGGATCCGCGCCGTCGCTCGCACCCGCCTACTGCAGCGACTCGGCACCCTGGCACCCGACACGATGCACCAAATCGAACATGCCCTCGCGCTGATTCTGGGCATCCAGGTCGCCTGAGCCAATGCCGCATTCGGCCAACTTGAAATTGAAGAGGACACCGCGCTCGTCGACGTGGGACCAACCGCATGGCGTCAGGAGGGATGTGTGCAAATCAAGATTGTGGGAACGCAGTTGCCGGGTCGCGAATGTGGACCAGGCGCCGGCTTCCCGGGCTATAGCAACATCCATGTCGGCGTGCAACGAAAGAACCGGCGGGATGAGCTGTTGGATCTGCACGCGGGCGACGCACCGACAGCGGTGTGGACCCTTGACTGCGTGGTCGATGGCACCGATGTTCGTGGGCCCTATATTCAGGGGCCGCCGGGCGGGCGGTTCATCTACTTGAATTGGGGCGCCGTGGATAGTGCCGGACACGTCATGCAGTTTCGCCGCGCAAAACTCATGCTCGCGGATGTACCCGTCGCCGTCCTGGAAGCAGCAGCGGTGTCCGGGCTGTTGGTCGGCAGGCTGGGGCTAACCGACGCAAAAGGCCATCCTGTGTGCGCCCGAGTGCGGCCACCGCTGATCACTTGGACGGCAGAGTAGCTCCGCGGGCAAGCTAACTGGGCCCGAGTTGGTATGCGCCGGTCTGCGGGTTGTGATGCCAGCCGCTCGCAGCGTGCGTGCCGCCGTCGACATGGATCGTCTGGCCCGTGATGTAGCCGGCCATATCGGAGGCGAGAAAGACTGCTGCACCCGCGATTTCGTCGACGTGACCGGGACGTCCCATCGGAACGACATTGCCGATGCCCGTCATCGCCGCTGCCCCGCCGAGTTGTGCCAATCCCTCGGTCAGCGTGATATCCGGAGCCAGCGCATTGACCCTGATACCGTGCGGTGCCAGCTCCAGTGCCGCAGTCTTGGTGTAGTTGATGACACCGGCTTTGGCCGCGGCGTATGCCGCGTAACCCGGTGCGGCGCGGACGCCTTCGATCGACGTGAGGTTGATGATGCTGCCGGGCAGCCCGGCGGCAGTCAGCTGCCGAGCCACGCGCTGGGTGCACAGCAGCACATGGCGAAGGTTGGCTCGGTACAAGGCATCCCAGCCGTTCTCGCTGGTTTCCAGCAGCGGTGATGAGAACACTCCGCCGGCGTTGTTGACCAGGATCGTCACTGGGCCCAGTTCGGCGGTGGTGCGTTGCAGAGCGGTGTCGACCTGGGCGCTGTCGCGCACGTCGGTGACGATGCCCAGTGCGCCAATGGATTCCGCTGCGCGAGCGCAGGTGTCCGGGTCACGTTCCCAAATAGCGACCGAGGCACCGAATGCGGTCATGCCCGCGGCGATGGCACGCCCGATGCCCGCTCCCCCACCGGTGACCACCGCCACCCTGCCAGTAAGCAGAATGTCGGACGGATCAATCGCCACGATTACCTCCCGCGAGCAGACGCAAAAGCCCCCATTTTCCGGCGGAAATGGGGGCTTTTGCGTCTGCTCGCGCCGATAGTCACCGCGGTGCCCGGCCGATCACACCATCCGCCTCCAGCTCCGCGATCTGCTCGCCCGTCAAGCCCAGTTCGGCCAGCAGCTCATGGTTATGCTGTCCCAGCAACGGCGCGGGCCGAACGTGGAATCGGTCAGGGCCCCCGGACAATCTTATCGGCACGGTGCTGAGCCTAGCCGGGCCGTTCACCGGGTGGTCGACGACTTCGAAGAACCCGCGAAACGCTAGCTGAGCCAGCTCGGTCTGGCGGTGCGGCTGCATGACCTTGGCCACCGGAACACCGGCGTGCCACAGGGTCGCGACGATCTCGTCGCCGCTGCGGCGCTCACACCAGGCGGCGAGGTGTCCGTCGATGAGGTCCTCGTGCTCACGCCGGCCAGCTGCGGTGGACAGCGCCGGATCCATTGCCCACGAGGGTGATCCAAGCGCATCGCGCAATCGTTGCCACTGTTCGTCGGTAGCCACCGCGATGGCGACCCGACTATCCAGACGACCGAATTCATCAATGTCGGCGGTGCTGTAGAGGTTCTGCGGTGCCGCCGTTGGTCCCCTATTGCCTGCCCGCTGCAGCACTGCCCCGTACGCGGAATACTCGATGATCTGCTCGGCGGAAATGTTGAGTGCGGCATCGACCATCGCCGCTTCCACCAAGACGCCCTGACCGGTACGGCGGCGGTGCTCCAATGCCAGCAGCAGGGCATTGAGTGCATGCACACCCGCGTTGGGATCGCCGACGGAATAGGGCTCGTAGGGAGGCCGATCGGGGTAGCCGGTCAACCAACTGACGCCGGAAGCGGACTCGATGACGTACGCGAACGCCGGATTGTCGCGCCATGGCCCGTCGAGGCCGAAGCCGGGCATTCGCAACAGGATGGCGTCGGGCCGGATCGATTGCACCGCTGCAAAATCCAGCCCGATCTGGTCCAGCACCCGAGGAGTGAAATTCTCCGCGATCACATCGCAGGTCGCAATCAGCCGGTGTAGCAACTCTCGCCCGCGTGGACTTTGCAGGTCCAGCGTTAGGCCCTTCTTGTTGGTGTTCAGCGCCGCGAAGATCGGCGACTTCTCCCACCACTGGTCTTCGGTTGCCGGCACCCCGGCGATGAGCCGGGTGCCATCGGGGCGACGGGCGGATTCGAGGTGGATTACCTCGGCGCCGAGCATCGCCAGGAAGTGGGTGCAGCACGGGCCCGCCCAGAACGTGGTCATGTCTAGCACCCGAAGTCCACTCAGCGGCAACGCCGTTGCCGGATCCGACGCCGCGGGCGCCGGACGGGTGTTCATACTGGCTGCCTGGTACACCGCGGTGTGCTCACCAAGCCTCGGCGCCGGGCCAGGCTGGCGAAGTTGTGCGGGCCGCATCCGGTATGGGTGGCCCGGCTGCTGGAATCCGTCGCGCGCATTGCACACGAACGAACCACGCTCAGCGAAGTGGTCCAGTGACGCGATATTGGCGCCGTTGGCAACCGGCGCGTTGGGAATCCGGAAAGCCGTGGCGAGTTCCCGGATTTCGTCAACCGAGTGATCGCGCACCCACGCATAGATCTCGTCGGCGTAGAGATTGGCCAGCTCGGTTATCGAAAGCGGCGAGTCCTCGTCGATCCACTCCGGGTGACCTACCATGGCGCACAGGTCAGACCACTGCTGCGCGGTGCCACAGCCGAGGTCGACCAGGCCGTCTGCCGCGGGCGCCACGCCGGGCACCGTGAGCCGCCGGGCGTCGCGCCACGGCCGGCCAAGCACTTCGAAATATGTCACGGGATAGTAGGTCAGACATAGAATCTGCGTCTCCAGCATCGACAGATCGATCAGCTGACCAGCGTTGTGGTACCGCGAGACCAGGGTTGCCGCACTCGCGTAGGCCCCGGCCAGGTACTCCCCGACCTGACCGCCAACGAACACCGGCGCCCGCTCCGGCGCGCCACGTCCCAACCCGATGATTCCGCCCGACCACGCTTG
Source organism: Mycobacterium riyadhense (assembly GCF_963853645.1). Lineage (NCBI taxonomy): Bacteria > Bacillati > Actinomycetota > Actinomycetes > Mycobacteriales > Mycobacteriaceae > Mycobacterium > Mycobacterium riyadhense. The sequence goes on from NZ_OY970456.1 coordinate 5,286,458, forward strand.
CAGCGTGAACTCGGTTGCGGCACGATCGCGCCACGGGCCGTGCAACCCGAAGGGCGTAATCGACGTGACGGTCAGGTGCGGGTGAAGGCGATGAATCGCATCCGGCGTAAAGCTGTGATACCCGGCCACTTTCGACCCGGCGGACCACACGGCCGCGTCTGCCGCCGCCAGCAGCCGATCAACCAACTCGATGTCGTCGCCGATCTCGGGATCGGCGACGACACTGTGCTTTGACCCGGCCAGGAAATTGAACAAGGCGCCGTCGACGCCGGGCCGGATCGTGGCACCCGAGGCCGACCAGAAACGCAGCGGATCGCCTTCTGGTGGTTCGACTTTGATGACATGGGCGCCGCCGTCGGCGAGCAGTTTGGTGCAGTAGGCACCCGCAATTCCGGTGGAAAGGTCGACGACCGTATAGCCGGCCAACGGTGGTTCGAGCACTAGCCCTGCCTGTTCTTCTTGGAGGCTCGCTTGCGCTCCTTCTTGCTCAGCCGCCATTCCGGTGGGAAGTTGCCGTCGTTGTCTTTGACCGCGCCACCCAGGCCCTGCGCAATGGCGTCATCGAGCATGAACGTGTCGTCGGTATCCGGGCGCGCTTGGCCGCCCATCGATTCAAAGACGCCGCTGAGCACGCTGCCCAGGTATTCACCCTGGAACTGCTTCATGATTTCGAAGAAGACCTTCTGCAGGAACACCGTGTCGGTGGGCCGATTCCGCGCGCAAGCCAGGGCGTACTTCTCCACCTCGGCTTCGAGTTGATCGCGGGGCACCACGCTGTTGAGAAAGTTGCAGTCATGCATCTCAGCGGCGGTGAAAGGCCTTCCGGTAAACACCATTTCCTGAAACTTGCGGATGCCCATGGTCTGCGCCCACCACCACATGCGTGGGCCCCATCCGTAATACCGGAACGACGGGTGCCCGAACAGCGCGTCGTCGCTGGCGATCACCAGGTCCGCGTCGGCCGCCTGATAGAAGTGCCAGCCGTAGCAGTAGCCTTTCACCTCCAGGATGGAGATCTTCTTGAAGTCCTGCAGGCTGCGTATCCCCGAGTTGGGGTTGGCGTACCACTGGCCGACGGTGGCGCCGTGCCGAAATGAACCTTTGGGTGGATAGCTGACTTCATCGGAGCCGACGCGGTATTCGGCCAGCCGTGGCCCTTGGTCGACCATCTTCTGCACCCGCATGACCTCGCTGAGGTCGGCACCCGAGCCCAGATCCTCGCCCGCGCCGCGGACCACCAGCACCTTGACCTCGTCGTCGATGCTGGCGCGGTGCAACAGATCCGCGTAGCGCAGCCGGGCGGCAATGGTGGGCGCGTTGAGTTGGTCCGGTCGGTCGAAGGTGATGGTGGCGATGCGTGTCTTAGCATCCTTGCTGTACCCGATGATCTTTTCCGCCGGAGGCTCTGATCGTGCGGCCATGACTAGGCCTGCCAGAACGGGCTGCAGGTCAGCACCTCGGCGCCGTCGGCCGTGATCAACACGGCTTCGCGGCCGAACACCGCACCGATCCCCGGTTCCCAGACGTAACCCGTTACCGCAAGAACCATTCCAGGCTGCAGACGTTCTCCCGCCGCCGTCTCCGGTAGCTCCGGTGAGATGACCGGCGGGTCGAAGCCCATACCCAGACCCCGGGCCACCGGCATCGGCGGCAGCGGCTCTCCAGCGAGGCCGTAGGCGGCGAGCAACTCGGTGGCTGCCGTGCCCGGCCGGCATGTCTGTAACAACCTGGCCCACAATGTATCCCAGCGGTGGTACAGCGCCGCGTGCGCAGTGCCACCGACCGGCCAGGTCCGGCCAACCTCACCGATGTAACCACCGGCCAGGACGCCGGCGGAAAAGGCCACCAAGTCACCGGACTGAACGCGACCGTTTCCGGTAGCCCGCCGCCACGGGTGATCGCGCGAAGTCACCCACGCGACATCCTGATTCGACGGGGTGCTCACGCCCCCGGCGGCCACCGCCTCCAACAACACCCCGGCCAGGGTCTGTTCGCTGATCCCGGGCCGCAGTTCGGAGACCGCGGCGGCTAAGCCTTTCTCGGCTACCGTAATCGCCTCTCGCAGGGCGCGGATTTCCTCGTCGGTCTTGATCCTGCGGGCCGCACGCATGGCCAGCTCGCCGTCGACCAGCTCGGCGTTGGGAAACGCTGTCGGCAGCAGCTGCGCGAAAACCGGTGACATTGCGTCGGTTCCGACGCGCCGAGCGCTGGCCGCGCCCTCGATACGTTGCAGCGCCGAGATCGTGTTGGCCGGGTTCCACGAGATGCCGTATAGATTCTCGTGGGGGATGTCGTCGGGAACTCCTTCGTCCCAGGTGCTGAGTAGGTGAATGGCGCCGCTGTCTCGTACCAGTACACAGGTCGGGCCGAACGGCCTTGTCCCGGCGACCCACAGCTGCGGCGCGCCAGTGACGTAGCGGACGTTCGCCTGCCGGCCGAGGACCAGCACATCGAGATCGTGGTCCGCCATTTGCGCCAGGGCTCGGTTCCGTCGCCCCAAGCGCAGCGCGGGATCGTCCGGCAGGACTTCAGTTGACATAGGGGTCATACGGGTAGTCGGTCAACCGTGTCGAACCTTCCTCCGTGATCACCAGCACCTCTTCACTGCGGTAGCCGCCGGTGCCGTCCTCCCAGACCACCGGCTCCAAGACCAGCACCATGCCGGGTTGCAGCACGAAGTTCTCGTCGAACTCGTCACCGAGATCGGTTCCAATCATCGGCATTTCGGCCGCATTGACCCCGATGCCGTGGCCCAGGTAGAAGTGCGGCAACCAAGGCCGGGATCCGCCGTTGGCGGCGGTCGCGGCGCGACCCAGATCGGCGGCGGTCGCTCCAGCGCGGGCCACTGCTAGCACGGCGGTCATGATCTCGTGCCATTTGTCGAACTGCGCCTGCTGCCGCGGAGTCGGGTCACGCCCGACGATCCAGGTTCGGCCGAAGTCCGAACAATAGCCACGGTAGGTGATGCTGACGTCGGTCCACAGCACGTCGCCGTCGGCCAGTTCGCGCTCCGTGGTCAGCAACGGCAGCGCTAGGTCGCCATGCGTTGTCCACACACCCTCGGCCTTGCTATGCGGCATCACCTGCCAGATCGGTTCGAGCATGCTGGCCGTGGCACCCAACTCAAAGGCGCGGCGCAGAAAGCCTGCCGACAGGTCGATCTGGCGGATACCAGGGGCCAGCGCCTTGTGCACGTCGACCATCGCCTCGTCGGTGATCCGGATGGCCATGCGGAGGCAGGCCAGTTCGTCGGGCGTCTTGACTACCTTGGCCGCACTCACTACGGATGCGGCGTCACCGGGAACATTGCTGCCAAACAACAGCTTCCGCGCACGAGACATGGCACCGGTGAGCTCGTCGACAGCGAGCACCGCTCCGGCCGGAATCAGGTCGGCCAGCACACGGGCGAAATTCCGTACGCCTTCCTCGAATTCGAGATAGACCGGGCCGTGCAGGTGATCGGGCGGTAGGTCCGACTCGTGTGAGGCGCCCTCACGAAACGGCAGAAACAGGTGCGGCCACTCGTCGTCGGCGAGCACCACGGCTACCGGCCGCTCGACGTGGGACAATCCGGCATCACCCAGCGGCCAACTGGTTCCGGTGGCATAGACCACGGCGTTGTTGCCCAGCAGGATCATGGCGTCGACGCCGTGTTCGCGCATCGCCGACCGAAGCCGTGCGCCGGTTTCCCGGCGCATCCGGGCCAGATCGGGCACTTCGGGGATCTCGATTGCAGGCGGCGCCGACTGCGCGAACATAGTTACAGCCCAAGGAGTTCGGTGATATTGCCGCTGACAATCCGGGCCGCGTTATCCGGCCCGACGGCGGCAACGACGGCCGCCAAGGATTTTTCGGAATAGCCGTACGTGCTTTCGTTGTGCGGATAATCCGACGACCACATGACCTTGTTGACCCCAATGCGATCGATCAACTCCAGCCCCAGCGGATCGACCATGAACGACGCGCTCATGTGCTTGTCCCAGTAGTACCGCACGTCGTGCTCCAGCGGCCGGTTGAACATGTGCTGATACGACGCCACCAGGTGCTCGGCATCTTGTAGCGCCCACGGCACCCAAGCGATTCCGCCTTCGAACCAGCCGATGCGCAACCTCGGATGGCGGTCGAGGATGCCGCCAAAGATGTACTTGGCAAACATTTCCCGGAATCCGTCGATGTTGATCATCATTCCGACGACGACGCTGTTGAACTGGCATGGACTCTTCGGTGGCGTTTCTCCGATGTGGTGGGCTAGCGGAATACCGGATGCTTCGATCTCGTCCCAGACCGCGCTCATCGTGGTGCTCGCGTAGTCGATCGCGTTGTCGTCGTCGTCCCTGCCCGGGTTGAGCGGCATCAGAAACGTCTTGAGCCCCAATGCCTTCAGTTCCCCCAGTGTCCGGCGAGTCCCTTGCGGATCCCACCAATTGATCAGCCCGGCTCCGTAGAAGTGGCCGTTGGAGCGCTGTTGGAGTTCCGCGATGTATTCGTTGTAGATCCGGAACGAGAGTTCGCGAAGCTTCTTGTCGGGGTAGTGGAATAGCGCGAGGATCGCGTTGGGGAAGGCGAGTTCCTTCTCGACGCCGTCGTCGTGCAACTCCTGGATGCGAGCCTCGATGTTGGTGCTGGCGGCGCCCGGCAGGTCGTCGTACTGCATCAGTACCGCGCTGAAATCGCCCGGCAGAAACGACTGCCCCTTGCGCCCGACTTGATAGGCACCGTCCTCGTACCAGATGCGCGGCGCCTTCTCCTTGAGGTCCTCCGGGAACCGCTCGTAGAAGATGTCTGCGGCCAAGGAGATGTGGTTGTCCGCGGAGAAAACCACGGTCCCTTCCGGCAAACCCACGTCGCTGCCGTTGGCGTGGCCATGGCGATCCTTCGGTGCGCCAAAGCCTCCGGGCGGGTAGAGCGAAACGGTCGGCGTCGACATCACGGGCCCTCCATTCGGATCGGCAATTTCGAGCGTACTTACCAGGTAACCGGCAGTTCGTAGACTCCGTAAGCCAGCCGGTCATGCTTGAACGGGATGTCGGCGACCGGGACCGCCAGTGCCAGCGTCGGAACCCGGCGTAACAGCGTTCGGTACACGATCTGCAGCTCCGCGCGGGCCAGCTGCTGGCCAACACATTGGTGCCTGCCGTAACCAAAGGCGACGTTGCGGTCGGCGCCCGAGCGATGCAGGTACAGCCGATCGGGTTCGGAGAACGTCCCCGGATCCCAGTTGGCCGGTGCCAGGTCGATCACGATGCCTTCGCCGGCGCGGATGACCTCTCCGGCGATGTTGATGTCTTCGAGAGCGACGCGGCGCTGGCCATTTTGGATGATGCTGAGGTAGCGCAGCATTTCCTCCACCGCGTTCGCGACAACCTTGGGGTCTTCGGCTTCGCGCAGGACGGTGGCCTGGTCCGGGTTTTCCAGCAGCGCAAGCACACCGAGGCCGATCATGTTCGCGGTGGTCTCATGTCCGGCGATCAGCAAGCCGGTACCCAATTGGGCGGCCTCTCTTACGCTGAGCTCGCCGGCCTTGACCCGTTCGGCCAGATCGGAAACCGCGTCTTCGGCCGGGGTCTCCATCTTGGTCTCCACCAGCCGAGCCAAGTATTTGTGCAGGCCGATAGCGCCTTTGACGGTTTCCGCACCGGTCGCGTAGCGCGCCAGGCCGATGTTGGCGTGGCGCTGAAACATCTCGGAGTCCTCGTATGGCACCCCGAGCAGCTGGCTGATCACCAGCGACGGGACCGGCAGCGCCAGCGTGCTGACAAGGTCCGCCGGCTGGGGCCCGGCCAGCATCGCGTCGATGTGAACGTCGGTGATCTGCTGGATGGTCGGGCGCAGGCCCTCAACCCGCTTGAACGTGAACGGTTTCGACAGCATTCGCCGAAAGCGAGTGTGCTCCTCGCCGTCGGAGGTGAAGACCGATCGCGGGCGCTTGTGCACCGTGGCCAACATCCCGGCGTTCCAGTGCGGAAACCCGGGCGCCCGGTCATCAACGCTGACGCGGGAATCGGAGAACAGCTCCCGGCATTCCTCGTATCCCGTGATCAGCCACGGTGTACTGCCATCCCAGATCCGAACCCTAGACAGCGGCTTTCGTTCCGCCAGCGCCATGACGTCCGGCGGTGGGGCGAACGGACAGCCCGCGGCCCTGGCCATCGGGTACTCGGGGATATCGGTCCCCCAATCCAGCCTCGTCGTCGCCAGCGCGTCGGACACCGTCACTCCTCGATGATCTGGATCGCCAATGCCGGGCAGCAGGCGGCAGCCTTGCGAGCGCCCTCGGCGAGCCCAGCCGGTGGGCTCGCAGTGAGCAGAACGACGACGCCGTCCTCATCGCGTTGATCGAAAACTTCGGGCGCGGTCCTGACGCAGTTGCCCGATGAAGCGCAAATGCCTTGGTCAACAATCACTTTCATTGCGTTCTCTTCACTCGTGCGGAGTCACCGGCGCCAGCCACAGGCCCACGATCGCATCGATGAGGCCCGTCGCGGCCGCCCGCCAGGAATGCCGGGGCATCGATGCGCCCGCAGCGAGCGCGCGCTCAAGATCGGCGCAGGTGTGCATCAATAGGTTGCGGGCCATGATGTTTCGTTCGAATCGCACGTCGACCGGCAGATCGGGAAGGCAGCTGCTGATGCCGTCGACAACCTGAACCAGCGACGGGGAACTGAGCGCGTCCTTGACGATGATGTTGTGATAGGCGGGATCGGTCATCGCCTGCGCGACGAAGCGGGCGTACCAGGTGGGATTGCCGAGGGCCTCCAAGTGCTCGGTGAGCGGTCGCACCAGGCAGGCCACCCAGTCCCGCATTCCCGCGGAATCATCGAGGGCGGCCACCATTTGCTCCCGCAGCCGCTCGACGGGGCCGCGATGCTTGTGCTCGATCGCGCGAACCAGGTCCGCTTTGGTGCCGAAGTGATAGCCGACCGCGGCGTTGTTGCCCTGACCGGCTGCCTCGCTGACCTGCCTGTTGGAAACCGCGAAGACGCCGTGCTCGGCGAACAATCGCTCGGCCGCCGCCAGGATTGCCTCCTGCGTGGAAGTGGCCCGGTCGCTGCGGACCTGCCTGCCGGCTGTGGTCATTTCCCCAGTCAACCGCGTCCACGGGTATTAAGTCAAGCGATTGATTTAAATCGTCACGGGGGTCGCTGGGCGGCCCGTCGGCCGCGTCTAGCGTGACGAGGATTGGAAGCGTGCCGTCAGCGGCGCGACGATGCGCTGGTAGCCAACCGGAGCGATACGGACAAGCAAGTCCAGGGCCTTGGCGTCCGGGCCCACCACTACGCGGCCCTTCTTCTTGCGGACCGCCTTCAGGATGGTCCGCGCCGCGCGTTCGGCACTGGTGGTGGCGACCTTCTCGAAGACCTTGACTCCGGCTTCCTTGTCAACGCCCTCGGCATGTGCGGCGTTGCGCGCGATCGCCGTCTTGACATATCCGGGATGCACCACCGTGACCGCCACGGGGTGGCCCGCCAACGCCATCTCTTGGCGGAGCGCCTCGGTAAAGCCACGAACCGCGAACTTCGCCGAGTTGTACGCGGCCTGACCCGGTACGCCGTACAAACCGAACATGCTCGACATGTTGACGATATGGCCGTCGCCAGACGCGATGAGGTGCGGCAAGAATGCCTTTGTTCCATTGACCACACCCCAGTAGTCGACGTCCAGTACCTTCTCAATGTCCTTGAACTGACTGACTTCTATATCACCCAGGAACGCGATACCGGCAATGTTGTAGATCTGGTTGACCTTGCCGAAGTGGTCCTTGACCGTGTCGGCGTAGGCGAGGAACGCCGCGCGCTCGGTGACGTCGAGCCGGTCAGCCCGCACTTCCGCGCCGTTCCGCATGAGCTCTTTGGTCCGCGCTAGTCCGTCGGCAGCTATGTCGCTGATCGCCAGCCGCGCGCCGGATCGAGCCAGCTCGACCGCCAGAGCCCGTCCGATACCTGAACCCGCGCCGGTGACAACGGCAACCTTTCCGCCGAATCCGCCCATTGTCTGGCTCCTTTGAGTCATGTCCGAACGTCGCCAACGTGCACCATGTGCGAAAACATTGCGGAAAATCCACTCCGAGTGCACGTTCGGCGCACGTGCCTAGTATCGAATCACCTTGCCCGCGACCGTACCCCCGTCGACCGGCAGCACGGTACCGGTGATATAGCGCGACCGTTCGCTGGCGAAATACAGTGCCGCCTCCGCGATGTCGCCGGGAGCGCCCTCGCGCTTCAGCGGCCGGTCGTCGCGCATCGTCTGACGAATCTTCGCCTCGAACCGTTCGACCTCCGCCGGATCCAGATTCGCCGCCGACGTAGCCAGCAACGGGGTGGGTATGTTGCCCGGAGCGATCGCGTTGACCCGAATTTCGTGGTAAGCCAAGTCAATTGCGGCGGACTTTGTGAAATGGATGACCGCCGCCTTGGAGGCGCGATAGGTCATCACGCCGCCGCCGGCCTGGATCCCGCCGATCGAGGTCAGATTGATAATCGATCCCCCACCGTGCGCGGCCATGTGCCGACCGGCATCCCGGGTACCAGTCATCACGCCCAGAACGTTGACCGCCATGATGCGATGGAAGTCGGCGAGATCGTCGTCAAAAAGCCGGCGGTGCATGGTCCCGGAGACGCCGGCGTTGTTCACCATGATGTGCAAACCACCGAACTTCTCGACCGCCATTGCGACCAGTGCCGCGACCTGTCCGGGATCGGCGACGTCGGTCGGCTCGAAAGCGGCCGCGTCGCCGAGCGCGCTCGCCAGCTCCTGGCCCAGGTCTTGTTGGATATCGGCGATCACGACCCGGGCACCCTCGGCCACAAACCGCTCTACGATGCCGCGACCGATTCCCGAGGCCCCGCCGGTCACGACGGCGACTTTGGCCGCCAGTTCGTTGCCCACACGACGAGTTAATCCGCGCGGACAGTGTTAAGTCAAGCAATTGATTTAACGGCGGCTCCGCGGTGCAGGCTTTGCGCAGCCCGTGACTACGGACTCTCCAGGCTCCACCAGTCCCCGGATAGGCCATGCTGGACCGGAGGAGTTCATCGGGAAACGTGGAAAGGCCCAATCATGAAGGTTTTGGTTATCGGTGGCAGCGGACTGATCGGATCGCAGGTTGTCGCCCAGCTCCGCGAGCTGGGACACGAGCCTGTCTCGGCATCGCCGAGCTCAGGCGTCAACACCGTGACCGGCGAAGGCCTTGCCGAAGCGGTCGCCGGCATGGACACGGTAGTGGATGTGTCCAACTCGCCATCCTGGGCCGACGACGACGTGATGAACTTCTTCACCACCTCGACTCGGAATCTGCTCGCGGCGGAGCGGGCCGCCGGCGTGCGGCATCACGTCGCGTTGTCGATCGTCGGCACCGACCGGGTGCCGGGCAGCGGCTACCTACGGGCCAAGGCCGCCCAGGAGAAGCTAATCGAGGAGTCGGGTGCCCCGTACTCGATCGTGCGCGCGACCCAGTTCTTCGAATTCGTCCTCGGGATCGCCGATTCGGCAACCGACGGAGACATCGTGCGACTATCACACGATGCGGCAATCCAGCCTATCGCCGCCAAGGACGTCGCCACCGCAGTCACGCGAGCGGCGATCGGCCAGCCGCTCAACGGGATTACCAATATCGCGGGACCCGATAAGTTCGGCATGGATGACCTCGCCCGTGCTGGCCTTGCTGCACAAGGTGATTCGCGTCAGGTCGTGACCGACCCAACTGCCCCGTATTTTGGTGCCGTGCTCGACGACCGCAGCATCGTTCCCGTCGACGGTGAAGAGGTGACGATCTTCGAGACTCACTTCAGCGACTGGGCCGCCGCTAACCTACCCAGCGCTACTCGTTAGGAACGACGTCCGGTGGAACTAGTGGGCCACACTGCAGTAATCACCGGCGGAACGGCGGGCATCGGACTGGAGTCTGCGCGCCTGCTCGCAAGCCAAGGAGCCGCCGTGATCATCACGGGCCGCAACCGAGCCCGAGGTGAGCAAGCGGCCGAGACTATCGGCGGCAACGCGCGATTCGTCCAAGCTGACATGGCAGACGCCGGGTCGGTGAATTCGCTTGTACAGCAATGCGGCGAGGTCGACATCATCGTCAACAACGCCGCGAGCTTTCCGTCCTCGTTGACCGTCGACCAGGACATGGCCGTCTTTGAGTCGATGTTCGATACCAACGTTCGCGGCGCCTACTTCCTGGTCGCCGGCCTGGTACCCGCAATGCTGCGGCGCGGACGTGGCAGCATCGTCAACATCACCACCATGGCGGCTTTCAAAGGAATCCCCGGCGCATCGGGCTACAGCGCCTCCAAGGCCGCCGTGGAATCGCTAACCCGCACCTGGGCCGCCGAGTTCGGGCCGCGAGGGGTGCGCGTGAACAGCGTCGCGCCGGGTCCAACCCGCACGCAGGGTGTCGCCGCTGAATGGGGCGACATCAACGAAGAACTCGGAAGAGCCTTGCCGCTGGGCCGCACCGCGTTCGCTGCCGAGATCGCCGAGGCCGTACTATTTCTGAGCTCTCCCCGATCCAGCTTTATCACCGGTTCGACCCTGCACGTCGACGGCGGCGGCGCAGCCGTCTGAGCTCTCAGGTCAGGCAATCGATCCCAGCGAACCAAACGCGGCCGGTCCCCAGCTGCCCGGCACCACCAAGCTAACAACCAACTGACCGTGGCCCCACCCGGCCAACGCCTTCACATGGTGACCCGGCGTCTTCTGGCTAACTATGGCGGCCGAGGTCTCCGACGATGTCATACTCACCGGCGAACCGATAGCGGCGGCAAAGGCGGTGACCGGTGACATGGGGCTCAAGCGATACATCGCAGCGGCATCCTGTGCCTACATATCCCCGTACTCGGCCTCGAGGGCCGTGATCGCCGGGATGTCTTGACTGACACATTTCCCGCGATCAGCGATGCCATTCGAGCACGGCTGGCCGCAATTTCCGGCGGGGTCACCGTGGCGGCGAAGGCCGTGTCGGATGTGCTGGCAGCGGTTCTGGCTTGAGCAGTGATGTGCTCAGCCTGAGCCGCGGTACTCGTCAGCCAGCCTAGTGTCCACAGGACCGAACTGTAGGACGCCGCAATGCTATACAAGTCGTCGGCCAATTTGTCCAAGGCCGCCGCGGCGACCAGCATCGGCGCTGAGCCGGGGCCTGAGTGCATTCGGGCGGAATTGACCTCCGGCGGCAAGAAACAAGGGTCGACCGAAATCGTTACGGGACTACCTGCCAATCGTGATCAGGCGACTTGACGGCACGACGGACGGGCGGGGTCCCGACCCGTCCAGTCGGTAGAGTCCGAACACCGCGACGAGCCCCACAAGGATGAGGCCGCTCCACACGAGTTCATCGGCATTCCAGCGGTGCGCGGCGGTCATGAGCGACCCGACCGCGAGATTGCCGACGAGGATTCCGATTCCCACAATGGTGCTGTAGAAGCCGTAGTGAGTCGCCACCATTCGATCGCCCGACAGCGCGACCACGGCGCGCATTTCGAAAGGGAACAACGCCGCGGACGCGATCGCCAGCATGGCCGCCGAGACCAACAACACCGCAACTCCCGCAAGCGTTCCGAACCGTTCGCCGTTCGGGATCACCGCCAGCGGTACGAAGGACCCCGCCAGGATCGCCGCGCCGACCACCAGGCTGCGCCCGGCTCCCCACCGCGCAGCGAACCAACGAGTGATCCGCAGCTGGCCGGCAATGGCGACCAGGCCGGACACCGCAAACATCACAGCCACCAGGACAGCTTGGTGGCCTGGCGCCAGCATCGACGCCTGCATGGGAAGCGCCAGATACATTTGAAACGACAGCACATAGACGCCGGTCATGGCAGCCGCGAACCACAGGAACGAGCGGTTGCGAACGACCATCCGCCAGCCCTGCAGGATCGACCTCTTTTCGCCCTCGAGGTCGGTCAGATGCTGGGGCAGTGCCAACAGCTGCGCGACGGTCAGCACGGCGAACACTGCAGCAGCGCCCAGGACGGTCATCCGGAAGTTCAACGCTAACAACGCCAATCCCACCAGCGGGCCGAGCAAGATCCCCGACTGGTAGAAGATGTTGAACATCGCGAATGCCTCGATTTTGCGGTCACCGGAGTCGGCCGCGACGTAGGCGCGCACCGCGGGGTTGAACAGGGCTCCGGCGAAACCCGTGGCAGCCGACGCAATCAGCAGACCGGGCAGCGATTGGGCAACCGCCAGCAGCGCGAACCCGCCGGTGCGGACCAGACATCCCGCCACGATCAGCGGTTTGTAGCCGAACCGATCGGCGAGCGTGCCGCCCACGAAGAACATGCCCTGTTGCGTGAAATTGCGCACCCCCAACACCAGACCCACGGCCCATGCTGCGAGTCCGAGTGGGCCCGCCAGGTAGTCAGCCAGGTATGGCATCAGCATGTAGAAGCCCATGTTGATGCCGAACTGGTTGATCATCAGCACCCGGCTGGGACGGTTGAAGCTGCGGAACTGGGCCAGCAATCCCATCACGACACCACCTGGGTTGGGTTGATCACTGTGGTGGTGCGTGTCCACCGGCTTACCACCGCGTCTGTGGGCGAGGGGATCTGGTCGGGTTCGGTCGGGGGTTGCCCGCCGAGCAGTTCGTGCTCGTTGCAGTATTCGTCGTTGTAGACGGTGTCGAAATAGCGTTGCGGGCCATCGGGGAAAATCGCGGCGATAGTGGTGCCGGACGGCAATTTTCGCGCGGCCCATCCGGCAACCAGCGCGACCGCCCCGACGCTCCATCCGCCGCTGGCGTAGTGGGTGGCGGCCATGGTGCGGGCCGCCCAGACGGCTTCGGCGGGAGCAACCCAATGCACTTCGTTGAATGCCCCGTAATCGACGTTGCCGGGATAGATGCTCGAACCCAGGCCGCGCATCAGCCTGCTCGACGCGGGCTGGCCGAAGATGGTGGACCCGATGGTGTCCACGCCGATCAACTGCATGTCCGGGTTGAACTCCCGAAGCACTCGTGCCACGCCGGCCGAATGCCCCCCGGTACCCACCGAGCACACCAGGACATCAACGCGCCCAAGCTGGGCGCGTAGTTCACCGGCCAGCGGTCGGTAGGCGTCGATGTTGTCGGGGTTGCTGTACTGGTTAGGGTTCCACGCGCCGGGGTCGGCGGCCATGAGCTGCGCGACCCGGTCTTTGCGTGCCTGTTGCCAGCCGCCGACCGGGTGCGGTTCGGTCACCATGTCGACTCGGGCGCCGTAGGCGGTCAACATCCGCGCGATGATGGGCTCCAAACCCGGGTCGGTGACCAGGGTGACCGGGTGCCGGTACACGTTCCCGGCCAGGGCCAGCCCCAATCCCAATGTGCCGCTAGTTGATTCGATGATTGCGCTACCAGGTCCGAGGTCGCCGCGGGCACGGGCCCGTTCGACCATGTGCATAGCGGGGCGGTCTTTCATCCCACCGGGATTGAATCCTTCGAGCTTCGCCCAGAAACCACGGTCGGAGCCGAAGGGTTGTGAGAGCCCTGGGATCCAGAGCACTGGGGTGTTGCCGACCATGTTGCCGGGGTGGCGATTCCGGCCGGGAGTGAGGTGATACCCCTCGGGGACGAGGGGGTACCGGTCGCGGGTCTGGCGCGACCGCACCGAGGTGCGGTGCGAACGGTTGGGGATGACGATTCGGGGATTGTTCATGGTTGTCGTCGCTTCTGCATGGGCCACGCGTTATGCGCAGCGGTTGATGTGCGGTCAGCGGTCACCGGCAGTGGCGAATGGCCACAATGGCCATGCCAGGCCTGGCGCTGACCAGTCAGCGACGAGCCAGGCAGAAGCGAGTCAACAGGTCTTGACCGGTGCGAGCGGAAATTAGCGCAGCGGGCGGCCCGCGCCCTGCCCGCACGACGAGGCAGGTAAGCACACCCGCGACGCCCACGGCCACCGCGACGGCGGCGGCTGCCGACGCCTGCGCGGCCCACCGCGGAAGCACCGCGGTCGCCAACTGCTCCGGGCACGGCGGCGTGGAGTTGTCCGAGAGGTGCTGGTGGTCGGCGTTGACCGCGAACTCTTTGCCCACGGATGTCACCAGCGGATGGTTTGGATGAGTCGCGTGGCGGTGCATCTGGGGCAGCCAGCATTGAGCAGCTATCGCGGCCACAACCCAGGCCAGGGCGACCGCGGCGATCGCGGATCGCCTAACCACCACGCGTCGGCCTTTCATGGCGCTCACTGTATACCCCCTATGGGTATCATGTAAAGACGACTTTATGGTTGCGCAATGCCCGATGTCCTAGCAGGGTAAGAGCGCGGTTCCGAATCAACTCAAGACGAGGAGCGGTCAATGCCGGTACTGCCAACGAGCGGTCACCCCTTCGACGGAGTACAGCTCAGTAGGCGGGGCTTCATCGGCGCCGGTATCGCCGGCGGGTTCGCGCTGGCCGGGTGCCATTCGAAAAACCAGCCGGCGGGCAGGGCGGCGATGGCGGACGCTATTGCCGCGGCCGAGGCTGCCCGGCCGCACAGTGGGCGGACGGTGACCGCCAATTTGACCCCGCAACAGGCGGTGATCGACCTGGGCGGGCCGATCGTCCACACGCTGGCCTACGGTAACGCCGTCCCAGGGCCCCTGATCCGCGCAACCGTTGGTGATGAGCTGGTCGTGGCGGTGCACAACCGGCTCGACCGCCCGACGTCGGTGCATTGGCACGGCATCGCACTGCGCAACGACATGGACGGCGCCGAGCCCGCCACCCCGAACATCGGTGCGGGCCAAGACTTCACCTATCGGTTCTCCGTCCCGGACCCTGGCACCTACTGGGCCCATCCGCACACGGGGCTGGACTCCGATATGGGGCTCTATCTGCCGGTGATCGTTGACGATCCGACCGAACCACTGCGGTATGACGCGGAATGGATTGTCATCCTTGACGATTGGACCGATGGCGTCGGCAAGAGCCCACAACAGCTCTTTGAGCAACTGACCGATCCGAACAAGCCCACGACTACGACTACTAGTCCTACCACGACTACGACTACCACCACCACGACCACGACCACGACCACTGGGACGACCACTGGGACGACTACGACTACCGGGACAGGGATGCCAGGAATGCCTGGGATGCCGGGGGGCGAAGTCGGCACCAGCGACTTACTCGGCGGCGACGCCGGTGACATCGCCTACCCGTACTATCTGGTCAACGGGCGGATTCCGGCGGCGCCCAGCTCCTTCAGCGCGAAACCCCGCCAGCGGATCCGTATCCGGTTCATCAACACCGCCTCCGACACCGCGTTCCGAGTCGCCCTCGCCGGCCACACCATGATTGTGACCCACACCGACGGTTACCCGGTGCTTCCCACCCCGGTCGACGCCCTGCTGATCGGCATGGCCGAACGCTACGACGTCGTCGTGACCGCGGGCGACGGCGTATTTCCACTGGTCGCGGCCGCGGAAGGCAAGAACGCCCTGGCGCGCGCGCTGCTCTCGACCGGGGCCGGCAGCCCGCCCGATCCGCAGTTCAGGCCGGCCGAACTCAACAAACGGGTGGGTACCGTCGAGACGTTTATCGCCTCAAGCACCGCCAATCTGGGTCGTCCCGAACCGAATCTGAACTTGCCGGTGGTCCTGGGCGGCACGATGGCGAAGTACGACTGGACGATCAACGGTGAGCCCTACAGCAAGACCAAACCGCTGCACGTGCGACAGGGCCAGCGCCCGACCCTCACGTTCGACAACGCCACCATGATGTGGCACCCAATTCACCTACACGGCCATACCTTTCAGGTGATGAAGGCCGACGGAACCCTTGGCCCCCGCAAGGACACCGTCATCGTGCTGCCCAAGCAGAAGGTCCGCGCTGTGCTGGTCGCCAACAACCCCGGCGAGTGGGTCATGCACTGCCACAACACCTATCACCAGGATGCCGGCATGATGACGCTGCTGGACTACACACTGTAGGGCACCCGCGAGCAGACGTAAAAGCCCCTCGTTTCGGCACGAAACGGGGGCTTTTACGTCTGCTCGCGGAAAAAGGTGAGCAGTAACTCGTTGACGGCCGAAGACTGCTCGATTTGTGGGCAGTGGCCGGCTGCCTCGACCACCACCGAACGCCCGCCGTTGATCTGCTTGGCGATTTGCGCGGCCCAACCGGACGGAAGCAGCTTGTCGTTGCCGCCCTCGACGATCAATGCCGGAACATCGATGCGCTCGTACGGCCGTGCGCTTGACGGAACCGCCGGCGGTGGTGCATTGGGACGACGAAACCGGGCCGCTGCCACCGCTTCCCACGCACCGGGCGCGATGCTCGACTCGTAGCGACGCCACACATAGTCATCGTCGGCTGGATAACCCGCGTCGTAAAACAATGCCTCGACGACGCGGCGCATCGCTGGCAGGCTCGCGTCGTACTGCTGAAGGGCCTCAAAGTGCCGATTCTGTTGGATCTCTCCGCCGCCGCAGATGGCGACCAACGTCCGGATCGGCAACAGGGGCGCCTCCGACGTGGCGTCGGTGAGCATGTTGACGGCGCCCATCGAGTTGCCGACGAAGTGGGCGGAGCCAATTCCAAGCACCTCGCAGAAGCGCGCCACATGCCGAATGCGCATGGCTCGGCTGTTGACGAAGTCAATGACCTTCGCCGATTGTCCAAACCCGAGCTGATCCGGCGCCAAGACTCGGTACTGCGCTGCGAGCGCGGCAATGTTGCGCTCCCAGCCCAATTCGGCGTTGGCACCGAACTCGCCACCGTGCAGCAACACCATCGGGTCGCCTTCACCCGCCTCCAGATAGCTGGTGTGCAGGCCGTCGACGGCGATAGTCCGGCGTTGAATCTCCATCACTTGATCGCGATCGGATTCACCGGCGAACCCACGGCTCCCACAAATCTCAAAGGTGGCGCGACGAGCTGGAACTCATAGACACCGTCGGCCGCGCAGTCGGCCGCCAGCGCGGTGAGATCCCAATACTCGCCGAGCATCAGCCCCATGTCACGCAGGCACAGCAGGTGCAGCGGCAAGAACAGGCCCGCGACGCCGGATACCGGGTCTTCGACCTGAAGGTTGTCGGCCGCGACCGCGGCGACCTCGTGATCGTGCAGCCACTGGGCGCATCGCCAATCCAGCCCGGAGTACGGCTCACTCTTGTTACCGGTCATGAGAAACCTTGCCCACCAACCGGTTCGAACCAACACGATGTCGCCCCGCTCGATCGTCACCCGCTGGGCACGAACCACGTCGTCCAGTTCTTCGGGTGTAATCGGGTTTCCGTGCTCGAGGAAGACGTCGGCGCCCCGATGGCGGACCAGGTCGAGCAATACACCGCGCGACGTGATGCCCTTGACGTCGACCTTGTCAATGCCGCAGTGGAAGGCCCCCAGACTGGTAACCGAGCCCGCGGGGAAGCCATTGTAGAGCTGGTCGTCGTAATAGACGTGCGACAACGCATCCCACTGAGTGGCCGCCTGCAGCGGCATGATGATCATGTCGTCGTTGAAGCGAAACGGATTGTCAACGAGGTAGTTTCCCATCTGCTTCGCCGTCGGGTTTTGCTCCCACCCGGGCCCGTACTGGGCCAGTGTGTTCGCGTCGCCGCCGTCCACGGTCATCAGATGGATGGGATTGTGCCGGAATCCGTAGGCGCCCTGCGGTCCTGACGATCCGAAGTCGACGCCCAGGGGGAACACCTTGCCGTGCCGGACCAGGCTGGCGGCCTGCTGAACCTTGTCGGCGGTAATGAAATTCAGCGTCCCGAGCTCGTCGTCGTCTCCCCATCGTCCCCAATTGCTGAGATCGCTGGCGACCCGCCGAAAGTCGGCCATGCTAGCCATGAGCCTTATCCCTCCTCGAGTTCGCGGGCGATCGCAGCGGCCACGTTTCCGCCGTCGACCCAGACGATCTGACCCGAAATATAGCTTGCTGCACCGCTATTCAGAAACAGCAGCACGGCCGCCTGCTCGGCCGGATCGGCGACCCGGCCCAGCGGCTTGGCGATGTCGTCGAGATACTCGGGCCCGTAGGCGCTGCGCAGCTGATCGAGGATCGGCGTTGCGGTGACGCCTGGACCGGTGCAATTGATCCGGATGCCGCGCGCGCCGAGATCGGTGACGCGGCGCATGGTGTAGAGAATGATTGCTTCTTTGGACAATTGGTAGCCGGCGCCCAGCACGTCCGGGTGGCGAACACACCACGCCACGCCGTCCCGCATCGTCGTCGTGTTCAGCAGCGGAGCGACCTGCCGCAGGTGTTCCCGGTACCCGGATGCCGCGAGCGACGACACGCTCACAATGGCCGAGCCAGCCCCCATTTTCGGAATCAGCGCCTCGGTGATATGCCGCAGGCCCAGAAAGTTGATTGTGACGACCCGCAGCGGATCGCCGATTCCCGAGGAGACACCGGCGACATTGAAGAGAGCGTCCACGTCGCCGTCGATGGCCACGACGGCGGCGTCGATCGAAGCCGGATCGGCGAGGTCAACCTCACGGAAGTCGTTGATCTCGACCGTCGGCCGGCGCTTGTCCAGCCCGACGACGTGCGCCCCGAACTCGGTGAGCTGGCGCACCACATATTCGCCGATGCCCGACGAGCATCCGGTCACCACGGCACGACGGCCGTCGTAGCGCCACAGTTCGTCGATCACTTCTGCTGCTGCTCCTTCAAGCGCTGCGCCGCCTGGACACGACCCTCGTTGATTTCCGCCATTGCTTCCGGAATCTCGCTGGCGGTGAACTTACCGCCGCGCCCGGTGGGCAGGCCTCCGAATGAGTAGTTTTCGTCGAACTGCGGTGCGCCAAAAGGTCGTGTTTCCGGTCGGCGCGCTTCGATCTTATCGATGACGGGCGCCAGCCTTGCGGACTTGTCGGCGACCGCCTTTTGGTCGCGCTCGATGAACTCGGGCAGCACCTCCTTGCCCATCAGCTCGATGGATTCCATCGTGCCCTCGTGACTGCGCGGGTTGAGCAGCAGGATGATTTCGTCGACGCCGCTGTCCTCGTAACCGCGCAGGAATTCGCGGACGGTGGCCGGTGAGCCGATCGCGCCACGTCCGGGGCCGTACGCCAGGGTCGGGTCCTTTTCGACCTCTTCGAGGTACCGCTTCCAGACGCCGGTGCGGCCCGGAGTGTGTATTCCGGTCATGTAGTAGTGCATGATTCCGAACGAGAAAAATCCGCCGCCCTGTCCAAGGCGTTCGAGGGCCTGCTCGTCGGTCTTGGCGACCATCATCGACAGGTCACCGCCGATGGCCAGGATATTGGGGTTGATCGCCGGCGTGACCGGGACGCCGTTCTCCTCAAGCTCCTTGTAGTAGCCGTTCACCCGCTCGGTAAGCGGGCCCGGACCGGTGTAGGCGAAACTCAGTGCTCCGATGCACTTTTGGGCCGCCATCTGAACGGTTGCCGGCCGGGTGCAGGCGACCCATACCGGTGGATGCGGCTTCTGCATCGGCTTGGGGATGACGTTGCGCGCCGGCATCTCGATGTGCTCGCCCTTGAATCCCGCGAACGGCTCTTCGATCATGCAACGGATCGCGACCTCGAGGGCCTCCTCCCACTGCACACGCTTGTCGGCGGGGTCGATGCAGAATCCCCCGAGTTCGCCGACGGAAGAAGACTCACCGGTGCCGAATTCGACGCGCCCATTGGACATCAGGTCGAGCGTGGCGATGCGTTCGGCCACCCGAGCCGGATGATTGACCGCCGGTGGCAGGTGCATGATGCCGAATCCGAGCCGAATGTTCTTGGTGCGTTGGCTGGCCCCGGCCAAGAACATCTCCGGCGCTGTGGAGTGACAGTATTCCTCCAAGAAGTGGTGCTCGGTGAGCCAGACGGTGGAAAAGCCGGCCTTGTCGGCCGCCTCAACCTCGTCGAGGCAGTCCTGCAGCAGGATCCGCTCGTCGTCGGGGGCCCAGGGCCGTGGCAGGGCGAATTCGTAGAACAGCGAAATTTTCATGAATGCCTCCCATGAGCATTACGGGTCCCGGTTGCCTGCTGTGCGGCAACGTGTTTGGCTGCGACAAAGCCAAAGGTCATGGCCGGGCCGATGGTGGCCCCGGCGCCGGCGTAGCTGCGGCCCATCACCGGCGCGGCGGTGTTACCCACGGCGTACAGGCCGCGCACCACGGTGTCGTCCGGCCGCAGTACCCGCGCGCAGTCGTCGGTGCGCAGACCACCGGATGTACCGAGGTCCCCCAACACAATTCGAAAGGCGTAGTACGGCGGCGTGCCGAGCGGGTAGAGGTTTGGGTTGGGCAGGGTCGGGTCGCCGTAGTAGTTGTCGTAGGCGCTGTCGCCGCGGTTGAAATCATCGTCGTGACCCTGGCGCGCCAGTTCGTTGAAGCGCGCGGCCGTCATCCGAAGTTGCCCTGCCGGCACGCCGATCCTGGCCGCGAGTTCGTCCCAATTCGATCCGGCCTTGACCACGCCCGACTCCAGCCAGGCCGCCGGTACCTTACGCCCGGTGGGCACCGGTGCCCCGGGAAGCTTTGGTATAGGCAGGTGGCCGGCGACAACATAGCGATTGAAGGACCGGTGATCGGTGATGAGCCAGCACGGGATGTGGGCTACTCCGGACTTCTGGCCGTCGATCATCGCGTGACCGAAATCCATGTACGGTGCGGCCTCGTTGATGAAACGCTTACCCGCGCCGTTGACGATGAACTGCGCCGGCATCATGCGTTCGTTGAGCATGAATTGCATTCGGCCGTCCGGCCATTGGATGGCTGGGAACCACCAGGCCTCGTCGAGGAGATCGGTTGCCGCGCCGACACGCTGGCCGGCGCGGATGCCGTCGCCCATGGCGGCGGGATTGCCGAAGCTCCAATCCTGATCTACCACGGGTTGATGCTCTTTGCGCCAGGCCAAGTCGTGGTCGAAACCCCCGGACGCCAGGATCACCCCACAGCGCGCACCGATTCGCTGCTCGCTGCCGTTGCGCTGCACTAGCGCGCCGGTCACCGATCCGTCGGCGTCGGTAAGTAGCTCGGCCATGGGCGAATCCAGCCACAGCGGGATGCCACGCTCTTTGATCGCCAGGCGCAGCCGCGCCACCAACGACTGTCCCATCGCCGCGATCCGCTCGTTGAAAACCCTTGCCCTGACCATTCGCCAGACCAGCTTCAGGAGCACAACTTTCCCGGCCCATGACTGCCGGATTCGGTAGAACGACCGTAGTTCCTTGGGCCCCAGCCAGATTCCCTTGGGCGCCAGCGCCAGCGGCGTCAGCAACGAATCCTCGTCGGAGCCCAGCTCGCGCAGATCGATGGGTGGAACATTGATCGTGCTGCCAAGTTCGGACGCTCCGGGTAATTCCGGATAGTAGTCGGCATAGCCGGGCTTCCACACGAACTCCAGCCACGGGCTGAGCCTTTCCAGGAAATCCAGCATTTGCGGCGCCGACGCGACGTATTGCCGTATGCGTGCTTGGCTGACGAGTCCGTCGGTGATCTGCCGTAGGTACGCCACAACGCCGTCCGGGTCGGGCGCACAGCCCGCTCTGCGCTGCGCCGGTGCCCCCGGTACCCAGATACCGCCACCCGACAGGGCCGTCGAACCGCCGAAGTAACTCGACTTTTCCACAACCAACACGTCGAGCCCGAACGCCGCCGCGGTCAGCGCGGCTGTCATGCCGCCGCCGCCGGAGCCGACCACGAGTACGTCCACAACCCGATCGAACTCGCTAACTTCGTCGAAGAGCTCAGCACTCATGCGATCGGCGCCGCCGTTCTGATCGCGAACCCGGCGATCAGGTCCGGGGCCTGCTTGTAGTAACGCACCGTGGTCTGGTATTGCCCCGCCGTCGCCAGGGCCGCGAAAGCGGCAACCCACGTGCGGATTTCATGGGCCGACGAGCCGCCCTCGTGCAGCACGAATGAGTTCGACCAGCTGTCGAGGTCGGCGAGGTGGCCTCCGTCGACGACTTCTAGGAAGTGCTGATCCCAGGCCGGGTTGAGGGACTGCAGGTCGCTATCTCCGACGACGAAGTTCTTGGCCGCGTCGATCACGGCGGTCTGGCGGGCCTGGCGCTGCTCGGCCGTCATCGCTTTGCCGTGCACGATGCGTTCTAGAACCGCCGGACCGGCTGTGTCCAGCGTCGGCACCGGCGGGCTATGCGAGAGACCCCCGGATCCGACCACCAGCACCCGACGTTCCAGGGCCGCCAAGAAGTTGCCCACCGCGGTGCCTAGTGCTCGGCACCGATGTAAGGGCCCCAGCGGCGCCGCGATCGCGTTGATGAAGATCGGGAGCACCGGGTGCGAAATCGCAGCGCCAAGCAGCTTCTCCAGCGGCTGGACCGTGCCGTGGTCCACGTCCATGCTGGCCGATACCGCGATATCGACACCCGCACCGAGCACGGCCTTAGCACAGTCCTCGGCAACGTCTTGGGGAACGTCGAGTGGACCAGCATAGGTGCCGTAGTCGCCGACACCGTTGGCGCGCAGGCCGATACAGAACGGCGGCATCACCTTGTAAAAGAATCCGTTGTAGTGATCCGGGGCAAAGATGACGACGAGTTCGGGGTCGTACTCGCTGACGAACTCTCGGGCCTGGGCGATGCCTGCATTCACGTCGTCAAGCAGATCCTGGGGTGGCCCCGGTAGATTCAGGAGCGGGCTGTGCGACATACAGCAAAGGGCCAGTGGCATTGTGGGATTCACCCCCTCCCGGAGTCAGCGCGAGCGCAGCGACTACCGACGCGCTCAACTCCGGCGCGAGCTGAGCGATACACGCGCCGGCGATAAACCGGTCCGGGCGCAGGAACAACACCGATTGTCGGTGGATGTCGAACCAGCTCTTGAGATCACCGGTGCGATCACCCACGATCGCGACATCGGGATCATCGTGTCCGGTCCAGTGCAACTGCACCAAGGGCCGGACGGCGACAAAACGCGCGCCCAGGTCTTTCCAGTGCGCAAACGCCGCATCGCCGAGGATATTGCGCGGGTTGTTGTTCCAGCACAGCACGGAAAACCAAGTGCCCAGCACGTCGTCCAGCAGGACGTTCTGCTGCGTCCGGGTATCGACCCGAGGCTGAATGAACAGCGTCCCGACCGGCGATCCCGGATCCCGGGGTCGCGTATGCGCTACCGCCCCACGCTCGTAACGCGGCATTGGCTTGAACCGCATCTCGAGCACATATCGCTTGAGCGAAGGCACAATTGACGCCGAGCGCACGACGAGGTCACGCGCGATAGTCACCCGACGGTTGGTGGGTGAGATCGCCCGACCCACCATGGTGGAAAGGTCGATCATCGCCCGCGCGTGCTTGCGGCGCTCGATGTCGTAGGTGTCCAGCAGTTCGTCGCCGGCGCCGGTCACCACCGCCGCCAGCTTCCAGCCCAAATTCGCCGCGTCCCGGATGCCGCTGTTGTATCCCTGCCCCTGCCACACCGGCATCAGGTGCGCGGCATCGCCGGCCAACAGCAGGCGTCCGCGGCGGAACGCGCCGGCGATCCGGGAGTGATGGGTATAGACCCGCCGCCGGATCACGTCGACTCGGTCGGGATGGGGTACCAGCCGCGCCAGCATCCGTGTCAAGAACGCCGGATCCTGCGCCTGCTCGTCGGACTCGTTGGCGTGAATCATGAACTCGAACCGGCGAATCCCGTGCGCGATCGAGATCGAGGCATACGGGCGTTCGGGGTCGGCACCGACCTCGCTGTTCGGATGACCGAGCGGATCGTTGGCGATGTCGACGACCAGCCACCGCGTCGACGAGGTCGTTCCGTCGAAGGACACCCCCATCATCCGTCGGGTGGTGCTGCGCCCGCCGTCGCAGCCGACAACATAACGTGCCCGCACGCTGGCTGTCCCGCCGTCTCCGCCGAGCTCGGCGGTGACCGCGTCGCCGTCGTCCCGGCACGCCGTCATCGGACGGCTCCACCACACCTCGACGTGTTCGAATCTGCGTACCCCAGCAAGCAATTCAGCATCGACGAGTGGCTGCACAAAGCCGTTTCGTTTCGGCCAGCCGAAACGAGCATCGGGCGGGGCCATTTCGGCAAGCACCCGGCCCTTGGCGTCGACGAAGCGCAGGATCTGGTTGGGCACGGTGTGCGGCAAGACCCGGTCGATCAGGCCGATCGACTGGAAGGTGCGCAACGCCTCGTCGTCCAGCCCAACCCCCCGCGGGTAGTCGACGAGCGTGGCACGCTCGTCGACCACCAACGTGCGAACATCGTGCAGGCCAAGGATGTTGGCCAACGTCAAACCCACCGGACCGGCGCCGACGACCAGTACGTCGACGTCTACACACTGCCCGGCGGAAACCATCACCGCCCCAGCAGGAAATCGAGATGCAGGCGATTAAAGGTCTTGGCGTCCTCATACTGCGGCCAGTGACCGCAACCCGGCATCAGCTCGAAGCGCGCTCCGGGAATCATCGAAGCGATGCGGCGGCCCTCGGGTACGTCGGCAGTCGGGTCGTGGCTGGTCCAGAGCACCAGCGTGGGTGCGGCGATGGCCCCATATTCCTCGGGGCCCAGCAAGTTTCGGGCCCGGATCTCCGGCTCCTGCAGCGCCATGATGTCGCGCATCGCCGCGACGAATCCCGGTTGCCGATAGATCCGCTGCCGGCTGGCAACCAAATCGTCGTAGTCCTTCGACTTGTCCGCCATCAGCCATTTGATCCGCGCCTGCACGGTCTCCCAGGTCGGGTTCTCGGCCGCGGCCATCGATAAGGTGATGATCCGCTGCATCACCTCCGGATCGGCCTGAGAGCCGCCGGCCGTGTTGAGCACCAGCCGGTCGATCACGTCCGGATGATCGACGGCGGCGCGGGCGGCCACCCAGCCGCCGAGGGACTCGCCGCTGAGGCTGATGCGATCCACCCCGATGGCGCGTACCACCGCCATCACGTGTTCGACATAGTGACGGATTTCCAGCGGATGGCCCGGCTTGTCCGTATAGCCGTGGCCCAGCATGTCGATCGACCAGGTCCAGAAATGCTCGGCGTGGGCGGCCAGATTTCGCACGTACGCTTCGGCGTGGCCGCCCGCGCCGTGTAATAGCACCAGCACCGGCGCCGTCGGATCACCGGCACGCAGGTAGCGGGTTCGGATCCCTCCAGCCAAGAGGTAGCCCTGCTCAAAGGGAACACCTTGGAGATCGCTCCACACGCTTTCGAAATCCGCCACGGTTCCTCTTTGGCGTCGCTTCCAGTGGTTGTGCTAATATCGCACTCTAATGTGCGTTATATATAGAGCTTCGCTCGCGCGTCCGGGTCTGTCAAGGCTGTGACAGGTTCACAGACGCTCGCTCGGGGTCTCACCGCGCTGCAGTTGGTAGCGGCCTCCCCGACGGGGCTCACCATGCAAGAAGTTGCCGACCACGTCGGTGTGCACCGGACCATCGCCTACCGACTGCTGTCGACGTTGACCCAGTTTCGGCTGGTTTCCAAAGGAGAGGACGGGCGGTACCGGCCGGCGGCCGGCCTGGCGGTTTTGGGAGCGTCCTTCGACCACAACCTGCGCCAAGTGTGTCTGCCGACGCTGCGCAGCCTGGCCGACGAGTTGGGCACCACCGTGTCCCTGCTGGTCGCCGAGGGCGACGAGCAGGTGGCGATCGCGGTGATCGTGCCGACCCAGGTCGCCTACCAGCTCGCCTTCCACGAAGGCAGCCGCTATCCGCTGGACCGCGGTGCCGCCGGGATCGCGCTGCTGTCGAGCATGCCCCCGCGTCCGGGGGAACGCGACCTGGTCGCCGCGGCTCGCGAACGCGGCTGGGTGATGACGCACGGCGAGATCGAGCCCAACACCTACGGCCTGGCCGTAGCCGTCCAACGACCCGCGCCGTCCCCGCCAACCTGCATCAACCTCATCTCCCACCGCGAAGACGTGGTGATGCGGGGCAAGGACGCCGTCATCGAGGCCGCAACTCGGTTGTCTGCGCTGCTGAGCTGAAGGGATACCAGGCATGTCGTGGGCCGATGCAAGCGATGTCTCCGATGTTTGCGATGTCATAGTGCTCGGCAGCGGCGGCGCTGGGCTCACCGCCGCGTTGTCGGCGGCGGCCGCCGGCGCTTCGGTGCGGGTGTATGAGAAAGCGCCGACCGTCGGCGGCACCACCGCCGTGTCGGGTGGCATCGTGTGGATCCCGGCCCATCACCGATGCCCCGACCGGGAGCTGACGGTGGCCGACGCGCTGCAGTATTTGCGCGCGCAGTCATTTGGTTCGATGGATGCGGCTCTGGTGGAAACATTCGTGCGGACCGGCCCGGCCATGCTCGACTTCGTCGAGGCACACAGCGGTGTGCGCTTCGAGATCGCCGCCGGCTTCCCCGACTACCAACCCGAGCTGCCCGGCGGACAGCCGACCGGTGGCCGGTCATTGAGCGCGGCTCCCTTTGACCTCAACCAACTCGGCGACTGGGCCGAGCGGATCACGTCGTTTCCCGCCGATTGGTCCAACGTCGGGTTCGACGCCGAGACCAGAGCCCGGTTACATGCCGATGTTGAAACAAGTTCAGACGAGCTGTGCGTGGCCGGCACCGCCCTGATCGCCGGGCTGTTAAAGGGTTTGCTGGACGCCGGGGTGACACCATGCACGAACGCGCGTGCCGAGGACCTGATCGTCGAGTCCGGCAAAGTCACCGGCGTCCGGATCGCCCACCTGGGACCCCAAGCGGGACACAGCATCAACGTCCGCGCCCGACGCGGCGTCATCCTGGCCACCGGCGGATTCGAATGGGATCCGGTTCTGGTGCAAGCCTTTCTTCGCGGTCCCATGCACGGCGCGGTCTCACCGCCGAACAACACCGGTGACGGGCTGCGCATGGCGATGGCGCACGGCGCCGATCTGGCCAACATGGGCGAAGCGTGGTGGGTCCCGATCGTACAAATCCCCGGCGACACCATCGACGGCAAGCAACGCAGTCGCAGCGTACGCCTGGAACGAACGCGGCCGCGAAGCATCATCGTCAACCAGGCCGGTCGGCGGTTCGTCAACGAAGCATGCGATTACAACTCGATGGCCGGCGCCTTCCACTACCTCGATCCCCGTAATGGATACGTCAACGATCGCGGTTGGATTGTCTTCGACTCGGTTCACCTGCAACGCTACGGATTTCTGGGCATCGCACCCGGGCAACAGGTTCCGGAATGGTTCTGTGAATCGGCCGACCTGGCCGAATTGGCCGTCAAGACCGGGATCGACGCCGACGGCCTGCACCGCACGATCGAGCAATGGAACCGCGATGTCGCGATCGGCGCTGATCCCGAATTCGGGCGCGGCTCTAGTGCATACGACGGCTACTGGGGCGACGACCGCGCTACCACCCTAGCCGGAAAGACCCTCGGCCCCATCGACAGCGCCCCCTACTTCGCGGTGCCGGTCTGTGTGGGCGCGATGGGCACCAAGGGCGGGCCACGCACCGACCGTGAGGGCCGCGTCTTCCATGTCAGCGGCGAGCTCCTACCCGGGCTGTACGCCGCGGGCAACGCGATGGCTGGGATAACCGGCCGGGCCTACGGCGGAGCCGGCGGAACCATTGGTCCGGCAATGGTTTTCGGTTACCGCGCCGGCTATGCCGCGGCCTCCGGAAGGTCGATTGATCAGGGGACTCACACCCGATCCAGTCAGGCGCTGAGGGGCAATTCGACGCAGACATGAGTGCCGGCGGGTGTATCCAAAAAAACGAATGCCCCACCAGCGGCGTCAACGCGCGCCCGATGCGAAGCCAGGCCAATATGTCCCTCCCCCAGGCGGCGCGCCATGGTTTCCCCGGTGATGCCCACACCGTCGTCGGCCACATCCAAAACGCATCTCCCATCGGTAAGCCCTAAGGTGACTGATGCATTGGTCGCCCGCGAATGCCGCACCACGTTGGACAGCAGCTCCCGAGCCACACCGAACACGATGGGATCGATGGCATCACGAACCGGGTAGTCGATGTCGCTGGTGATCTTGATGCCCGACCGGGTAGCGGTGAACGTGACCAGCTGCTGCACCGCTGCACCCAACCCAACCTGCTCGAGAACGGCGGGATGCAACTCAAACGTGGCCTGGCGTAGTCGCTCCGACGCACTCTGCAATCCCGCCAACGCCCGGCCCACTCGCTCATCGCCGGGCGACGCGGTGTCCAACTCGATGAGCTCCTGGCGCGCCGCCAACACGTCTTGCAGTGGCCCATCGTGAATGGACTCCGAAATCCGCCGCTGCAACACCTCCGATGCCGTCATCGTCTGGGCCAGCAACTCCTCCCGTAGCGCACTCAACCCGGCGACCGAGCGAGCATGTCGCTCTTCGATGCGGACCACCACCAATGCCGTACCGCAGAGGAACGCGTAGAGCAGGAATCGGAAAATGCCTTCGGGCCACCCGATCGCACGCACCATAGCCGGGTCTTGAAGCACCGCCACCGCGAATCCGACGAGCGTGAAGGCCAGCACCACCGCCGCGCGCCGCGACGACACATCGAGGCCAACCAGCACCGGCAACAAGGTCATGATCAGCAGCGGGTAGATCCCGTCAGTGGACATCAGCTGAAAGCCGGTCAAGGCCAACACGTCGATGGCGGTGAAAGCAAAGGGCTCATACCGGCTCATACCGGCCAACGGACCCAGTCGAACCCATCGCCGGAATGGGGTAAACGCCAACAGTACGGCGCACAGTGCAGCGAACGCGTACAAGCCAATCAACGTGGTCTGCGCGGGCCATTCAGCCCGGTGTGTGCCCACGACCATGGCGGCGGACATCAGCGTCACGACACCGATTCGCAGCACCGAAGCGATGCGGTAGGAGCGCAACTGATGCACCTTACGCACCCGATCCAGTTCCACGTCGCTGGTCATCACCACAGGAACACCGTACTCATCACGAACCGTGGCAATGGTCCCTTCGGAGCAAACTTTCAACATACGCATGACACGAGTCCGGCGATTGTTGATGGCTCTTTGCGAGCAAGCGGCTAAACTCGTCGCCATGGTCGGCGCTGCGACGCCCGAGAAAGTGCGTGTGGTGGTCGGCGATGATCACCCGCTGTTCCGCGAGGGCGTGGTGCGAGCGCTTTCGTTGAGTGGCTCGGTGAACGTTGTCGGCGAGGCAGATGATGGCGCGGCGGCCTTGGAGTTGATCAAGGCGCATCAGCCCGACGTCGCGTTGCTCGACTACCGAATGCCCGGCATGGACGGCGCACAAGTGGCGGCGGCGGTGCGGAGTTACGAGTTGCCGACCCGGGTGCTGCTGATTTCGGCGCATGACGAATCGGCCATCGTGTACCAGGCCCTCCAACAGGGGGCCGCCGGATTTCTGCTGAAAGATTCGACGCGCACCGAGATCGTCAAGGCGGTGCTCGATTGCGCCAAGGGCCGCGATGTCGTGGCGCCCTCGCTGGTGGGAGGCCTTGCCGGAGAAATCCGCCAACGCGCGGCACCTATGGCTCCGGTGCTGAGCGCACGCGAGCGTGAGGTGCTCAACCGTATCGCTCGCGGCCAAAGCATCCCCGCGATCGCGGCCGAGCTGTATGTGGCGCCGTCGACGGTCAAGACCCATGTGCAACGCCTATACGAGAAGCTCGGTGTCAGCGATCGCGCTGCGGCGGTCGCCGAGGCGATGCGGCAGGGGCTGCTCGACTAGCGGTTCGGCGGCCGATTCGACGGCTACGCGGCAGCGGTACTGGACATGGCGTGCGAACACTTCGGCCTGTTCAGGAGTGTCTCCCCGACACACGACGTACGCGGCGTGGGTCATTGCGGCATGCAGGTTGCCCGTCGAGTCCCCGCTACGCAACGCAATCTGGACCTCCACTACGCCGGGCAAGTTAAGAAAGTACTCCTCGTCGGGCATGTCGGCGATCACACCCGAACCGCTGACCGGTATGGCTGCCCACGCGAACGCACCCGGGACCCCGGGCGCGGAGTCGGGCCGGCGCCCGCCCACCTGGTCGGCCAGTAACTCCAAGTTGTCGACGCCCCGACTGAGCTGCAGAATCCGCGGTATCAACAATCCGCCGGGTCGGGCGGCGAACTCGCCTACCAGCCATCGGCCCGCTCGGTCGCGAAATACCTCGCAGTGCCCGAATCCGTGGGTGACGCCCAAGGCCGACACAGCCGCGCGGGTCAGTTCGCCTACTGCGGTCGCCTCGGCAGAACTTGGATCCAGCAACACCGATCCGTAAGCATGGTTGGCGAGGACCGGATTGAAGTAGCGGCCAACCAGGCAATGCACTTCCGCGCCTTCATGGAGCAGCAGCTCGCAGTGGTACTCGGCGTCGACGTCGACAAAGCGCTCGACATGGTAGCCAACCCGTTGTCCGTCGGCCGCAAGCGAGGTCGATCGGATCCATTCCGGGAGAGTTCCGGGTGGGCCGAAGGCTCCGGCGGCCGCCAGTTGGTCGAAATTGCCCCGATTGACCCGATGGGTGTTGATGGTGCCGAAGCCGTGACGCGGTTTGACGACGATGTCGTCGTCCGTTTCGTATAGGAAATCCCGGATCTGCTGCAGGTCGTGGACCACGCGGTGCTCGGCGACCGGGACACCCGCCGCGGCCAGGCGCTTCTTCATTATCGATTTGTCGGTGCACGCCACCGCGGTCTTGTGATCCGGCCCGGGCAGGCCCAGCAGGTCCCTGAGGAAAGCGGCGGCGCGGATGCAGGGCTCGTCGATCGTGGCGACGGCGGTCACGTTGAGCGTCTCGAATTCGGCTGCGAGGCGGGCGAGCGCGGTGTAATCGTCGAAGTGATCGACGGTTCTGATCGGGTAGCCGGGATTGGTGG
Organism: Mycobacterium riyadhense; assembly: GCF_963853645.1. Classification (NCBI taxonomy): domain Bacteria; kingdom Bacillati; phylum Actinomycetota; class Actinomycetes; order Mycobacteriales; family Mycobacteriaceae; genus Mycobacterium; species Mycobacterium riyadhense. The sequence continues at coordinate 5,317,097 of NZ_OY970456.1, forward strand.
ACTCCCGCGGCTCGCGCACGCTTTCTGGAATCAATGCGATGATCTGTTCACCACGCGTGGCAAAAAAATCCTCCAGCCGCGGACGGTATGCGGACAAAATGACGATCACGATGGTGATCCTTTCGGCGCGAGAACTGCAGTTGGTGGACGGTCGGCGGTGCTGTCAGGCGTCGTCAGCGAGTTCGTAAAAGCCCTCGCCGTCGAGGTAGCGCAGCGTTGCAAGGTCGCGAAGCAACACTTCGTCGATCGCATGCATCAACGTCAGCGAGATGGGGTAGGTGCTGTCGTCGATCGTGCGGTGAAGTTGCTGTCCGGGCTTGACCAAAAGCCGCATGTCGCAAAAGCTTTCCAATTCTTTGATGGCCTCCAGCCCCCGGTAGCCGGCCAGCACGCCGCTACGCGGCGCGACCATCAGCGCCCAGGCGACATTGCGCGCAAGCTCATAGGGGCGGCCGTGGCGTTGCTTGAATCGGTCGGGATTGATGTAGGCATCCACCATCCATTCGGTCTGGGATTCACCGACTGCCATGGCGGTGTAGCCGGGCAGGTCCTGACCCGCGACCCGCGCGCCGACTTCGATCAGGCAGGGCCCGTCGGGAGTCATCTTGATTTCGATATGGCCTGCGCCGTACCGGATGTCGAGGGCATCGAGCACGTCGAGGGCATAGGGGACGAGCTGATCTTGGATTTCGCCGGTGGACGGCAGGATCTGGCACGCCACCACGAGGTCGGCCACTCCGTTGGCACTGATGCGGTGTGTCTTCCAGATGTCGCACACGTGGTGCAGACCATCGCGGCTCACGGTGTTGACCAGATACTCCGCGCCGATCAAGTATTCCTGCGCCACCACACCGTCATTGGGCAGGTTGACCACGTTCTCCCTGCCGTTGAGTCGGCGAAAGGCCAGGAGGGAGTCCTCGGGCGTGGGACACCAGGTGACTCCGTCGTTGGCCGCGCTGCGCAGTGGTTTGAGGATGGCCATGCCGCCCAGTTGGGCGTGCCAGTCCCGAAGCTGGTCTTCGCTGCGCACTTTGATTTGTCGTGCTCCGCGCAGACCGCAGTCCTTGATCCGCTCGATCATGAGGTATTTGTCGCGCCGCGCCGCGCTAAGAGCGGTGCCGTTGGTTGGTGCCCCGGTCAATGGGTGCAGGGCCTCGCTGAGTGCATCGGCGAATTCGACGCCGTGGTCGCAGCCCGCGATGACCGCGACCGGACGAAACGGCAATACGTCGCTTACCGTTTCGTCCAACGAGCCGCGATACATGAACTCGAATTCGAAGGGAAACGGATCCGGACAATTGCGGTAGAGCTTGGGCGTCTCGGGTGTGCTCTGCACCCTGATGGGGAGATAGCCGGCGGCCTGGAACGCCGGCGCAAGCCGTGACGCCGACGGCCCATAGGTATCCACCAAGACGACGTAGCCCCTAGTGTTTTCGTGCGGTGGATGGTTCACTGCGCGGTCCACCCACCGTCGACAGCAAGGGCTTGCCCGGTGATGTACGCGGCTTCGTCGGAGGCCAGCCAAACCACGGCGTTGGCCACATCCTCGGGGTTGCCGAGTCTTCCCATCGGGATGTGGGACAGGTAGAACTCGTCGGCTTGAGGTCCCCGCTCGGCCTTGGCTTGGACCAACATCGGAGTCAGGACGGGCCCCGGGCAGACCGCGTTGACCCGGATCCCTTCGGTCGCGTGATCGATGGCGGCCGCGCGGGTGAGCCCGACCACACCGTGCTTACTGGCGGTGTACGGCGCGGATTGGTAATAGCCGACGACGCCAGCAACCGATGCGACGTTGACGATCGCTCCGCCGGAATCGGTTCGCATGTGGGCGATCTGGTGCTTCATCGACAGCCACACTCCCTGCAGGTTGGTATCGACGATGTGCTTCCACTGGTCGAGTGAGTAGCCGTCGCTGGCCCGGCCGGCTCCCGGCACCCCGGCGTTGTTGCACGCGACGTTCAATGCGCCATGACGATCAACGATCGTGGCGACGAGTCGCGCCACCTCTTCTTCGTGGACGGTGTTGGCCTGGAGCGCTTCGGCCCTGCCCCCGTGGGTCGCGATGAGGGACACGGTTTCCTGCAAGGGTTCGAGCGTGCGTCCGGAGACGATCACCACCGCACCTTCTCGGGCGAATCGGCAGGCCGTCGCCCGGCCTATGCCACTGCCGCCACCGGTGACCAGGACGACCTTGCCGGCATGAAGGTTGCTCATGTGTGGTCGCACGCGTCGATTCGGGAGCGCTTCATTTGCGTCGCCAGCAGCTGCTGGGCGGCCCGCACAATCGTGTCGCCGCGGCTCAGAACCGCCGACTCCAGGTGCGGGCTGGCCGGATACGGCACGGCCAGCGCGCCGACCCGCGCTACTGGGGCGCGCAAGTCATCGAATGCCTGCTCGGCGATGACCGCGGCGATCTCGGCGGTGGGCCCGTACCGCAGCCAGGTCTCAGCGGCCACCACAACGCGGCCCGTCTTGCGGGCCGAGGCAACCAGTGTCTCGGTGTCCAGCGGACGCAGGGAGCGCACATCGACCACTTCGGCGCGCACGCCGCACGCCGAGAGGCTGGCGGCAGCATCGAGGGCATGGCGCACCATCCCCGACATCGCGATGATGGTGATATCGGCGCCTTCGTGGAGCACTCGTGCGGTTCCCAGCGGCGTGACATGCTCCCCTTCGGGAACCAAGTCTTCGGTGCCGTATAAACCTTTGTGTTCAAACACCATAACGGGATCGTCGGATCGAATCGCCGCGGTCAGCAACCCTTTCGCGTCGGCGGCGTCGCTGGGCAGCACGGTGTGGACGCCGGGCAGGTGGGCTGTCCACTGCTCCAGTGATTTCGAGTGCTGGGGACCCGCACCGTTGCCCGGGCCGCCTTGTGTGCGCACCACCAGCGGAACGTTGACGGTTCCACGTGAGATGAAGGGATACACCGCCGCGGCGTTGGCCAAGGTGTCGAGGGCCAGGCAGAGAAAGTCGCTGTACATGATCTCCACAACCGGGCGCAGTCCGGCCATGGCCATTCCGATTGCGGCACCCACAATTCCGTTCTCTGAGATCGGGGTGTCGACCACCCGCCTGGGACCGAATTCGTCTAGCAATCCTTTGGTCGCACCGAAGATCCCACCGTAGACCGCAACGTCTTCGCCGAGCACGACCACCCGTTCGTCACGTCGCATCTCCTGGCGTAGCGCGTCGTTGAGCGCTTCGGCATAGGTCATGGGTGTCATCGGATTCACGTCACGAACTCCTTCATCCGTCCCATTTGCGTGCGGTTTCAACCAGTTCCGCCGCATCCGGCCACGGACTGGCCTTGGCGAAGGCGACCGCCTCCGCCACCAGCCGCCGTGCCTCCCGCTCGACTTCATCCACCTGCTCGGCGGGGACGCCGGCAGCGATCAAGCGTCGTTGGGTCACTACCAAGGGATCCGGCCACTCGTCAGCCTCGGCGGGCTCGCGGTACCCTCCCCGATCAGCGCCGGAGAACACCGCGTTGCGGTAGGTGACGGCTTCGACCAAAGTAGGCCCGCCTCCGGCGCGCGCTCGCTGCACCGCTTCGCCGACACAGTCCCGAACCGCTTCGACGTCGTTGCCGTCGACCTGTACGCCCGGCATCCCATAACCAGAAGCGCGTCGATACAACTGGGTTTCTCGCACGTGTTGGTCCAGGCGCACGCTGAGCGCATACCGGTTGTTCTCCACAAAGATCACCACCGGCAACTGCCATAGCGCGGCCATGTTCGCGGCCTCGTTGAAGGCACCCGAGTTCACCGCGCCATCCCCGGTGACACACAGCGTGACGCGGCCGTCCTCGGCCAGCAACTGCGAATAGGCGTGTCCGACCGCAAGCAGCAGTGAATGGCCGACAATGCCCGAGGGGGCGAGCAGCCCGTACTCCGGATCGGTGATGAGCATGTGGCCACCCCGGCCGCCGCACTGGCCATCGGCTCGGCCCATCATCTCCGCGATGGTCGGGCCCAGCGGTAGCCCAAGACCGACGTATTGGGCGTGCGGGCGATGGGTTGCGGTGGTGACATCGCCCCTGCGCAACGCCGCGGTGGCCCCGATGCCCGCCGCCTCTTGACCGAACCCGACGTGCATGGGTCCCTTGATCAAGCCCTCAACACGCAACTCTTCCAGAGCCACATCGAGCAGGCGCAACACCCACATGCGGCGATACAGTTCCATCCGATCGGGCACCACTGTTACCGACGCCGCACTGGCACATGTCATTGCGCAGCTCCTGACTCGTCAAGGACGACGCACCGGTGGGGCGTTGGCCGACATCCGACGCGTGATAGCGATCATCGCCGTTGTGGTAATGAGCCGTACAGTAGGGACGTTTAGCTGGCCAAACCACCTCTGATCGGTCCGAAATTGGGGGGACGGCCCTACCCCTGATTGGGGGACACGAAAAGGGTCGACGATTTGCCGGCATGCACCGAAGGCTCAGCGCTTCAGTGGCAATTCCACCAACACATGGGTGCCCGCGGGCGGATCCAGAAATACGAACGCTCCGCCGGCGGCGTCGACACGTGCCCGCTGCGATGCCAGGCCGATGTGCCCCTCACCCAATCGGCGCGCCATGATGTCACCGGCGATGCCCACACCGTCGTCGGCCACATCCAAAACGCAGTTCCCATTGGCGATCCCGAGAGTGACGGACGCATGTTTGGCCTGCGAATGATGCACCACATTGGACAGCAACTCGCGCACCACACCGAACATGATGTTGTCGATCGCACTGCGGATTGGGTAATCGATATCGGTATTGATGTCGATGCCCGACTGCTGCGCGCCAAATGCGGCCAGCTGTTGTACCGCAGCGCCCAATCCAACCTGCTCGAGAACCGCCGGATGCAGCTCGAATGTCGCCTGTCGCAGCCGGTCCGACGCACTCTGCAGGGCCACCAACGCGCGTTCCACTCGCTCATCGCCGGGGGCTGCGGTATCCAACTCGACCAGCTCCTGGCGGGCGAGCAACACGTCTTGCAGCGGTCCGTCGTGAATGGCCTCCGAAATCCGGCGCTGCAGCAACTCCGTTGCCGTCATCGTTTGGGCAAGCAACGCCTCTCGCATAGCGCTCAGGTCCGCGACGGATCGGACACGCCGCTCCTCGATGCGGACCACCACCATCGCTATGCAGCACAGGAACGCATAGAGCCCAAAAAGTAAGGCTGTATCCGGCCAGCCAATCGCGCGCACCACCAGGCGGTCCTGAACCCCGGCGATAGTGAACCCAATGACGGTGACGGTCAGCACCACGGCCGCTCGTCGCGACGACACATCAAGGCCAACCAGCACCGGCAACAGGGTCATGATCAGCAACGGATAGATCCCATCGCGGGACAGCAACTGAAACCCCGTCAGCACCACCACGTCGATGATGGTGAAAACGAATGGCTCCAACCGGCCCACCTCGATCCAACGGCTCATCCCGATCAGACGAAACGGCGCAAATGCCAATACCAGGGCAGCCAGCGCAGCGAACGAGTAGAAGGCGACCAAAGCGATTTGGCTGGGCCACTCGTATCGCGGTGAGCTGACCAGCATCGCACCCACGATGAACGCCACAACACCGATGCGCAGCACCGCAACGATCCGATAGGAGCGCAACTGGTGAATCTTGCGCACCCGATCTAGGTCCACGTCGCTGGCGATCACCACGGGAACACCGTACTCATGGCGTCTTCCGCCGGGCGCGCCGCGGCCGGCCAGGGTACGACCGCTCGAGACGCCCCGGGGTGGGGTACGAACCTGCCCGCGGCCACCGTGTCCGGCTTTAGAACCGGGTCTCCGCCTGGCCATCCGGCTCGCCTGGTGTTCGGCTGAGTCCACCAAGGTCATTGCGGTCGGCCTGCGGCCTGGCCTTGGCGTACGCCACTGCGTCAGCCACCAGGCGGCGCGCCGTTCGCTCCACCTCGTCGAGCCGACGACGGGTGGCGCCGGCGGCAATCAGCCGCCTTCGGGTGAAGATCAATGGATCGAGGAACTGCTCGGACCCGGAAAGGTCGCGATAGCCGCCACGATCGGATCCCGAGAAATCGGTCGTCCGGTAGGTGATGGCTTGGACTAACGTGGGGCCTCCGCCAGTGCGGGCTCGGTCCACCGCTATGGCAACAGTTTCGCGGACCGCTTGGACATCGTTGCCGTCGACCGACACCCCCGGCATCCCGTAGCCTGCCGCCTTGCGGTATAGCTGGGCATCTCGGGCATGGCTGCCCGATCGCACGCTCAACGCATCTCGGATGTTCTCGACGAGAATCACTACCGGAAGTTGCCACACCACTGCCACGTTGGCGGCATCGTTGAACGCGGCGGAGTCCACATCGCCATCTCCGGCGACACATAACGTGACCCGGCCGTTATCGTCCAGCCACTGCGTGTAGCCATACCCGATCGCCAACAACGGCGATTGCTCCACGACGCGTGGGGGCGACGGAAGCCCGTCCATGCCACCGGTGCGACCCATCATTTCCGCGATCAACGGGCCAAGTTGATTACCACGACCGACGTGCTGGGCGTGCGGACGATGGGTGGTGATGGCAACGTCACCCTCGTTCAGCCCTGCGGTGGCACCAATAGCCACTGCCTCCTGGCCGAACGCGGTTTGCATCTGTCGGCTGATCAGGCCTTCGCCGCGCAATTGTTCCAACGCCATGTCAAGCAGGCGCAGTACCCACATTCGGCGATACAACTCCAGGTGATCAAGCAGCGACACAGCCGACCGCACACTTGCGCAAGTCATTCGTCGGCTCCTAACTCTCGGCAGGAAACTCGTTGGTATAGGCCAGAACACGTGCCAGTGGCGAGCACAGCGCCGCGCCCAGCAGACCAACGGCCACCGTGCCGACAGCCACCATGGCGCGCCCCCCATGCCCCAGGCTCCAGCAAGTCAGCAGCGGCGCGATCACCGAAGAAATCGCAGTGGTCATCGACCAGATTCCTTGGTAAACACCGCCATTGGCGCGCGGAGTAATCCGATGCACCAGACCCGCGCCGACCACAAACCAGGCGATCTCGCCGGGCGCACCAACGGCCACAGCCGCACTGAAACCGGCGGTGGTGTGCACCAGCCCAGCGGCCGCCATGCACAACGTCACCCACACACCCGCCCCGGCCAGGATATCCAGCCCGGGACCAAGAGCTAACCGTCTGCTCAGCCATGGCGTGAGCAACGGGGTGAGTGCGATAACCGCCAGTGCATTGCTCATCTGCACCCAGCCGTAGGCGCCGGCGCCGAGCCCGCAATCGCGCATCAGCATCGGCACAGCCGCGAAAAATCCCATCACCGCCGTCAGCGTTGCCACGCTTGACATGCACATCAGGAGCAGCCGGCTGTCTGAGAATGCTTGCCGATAACCGGCTTTCCTGGTCGTGTTGTGCACCTGGGCAGGCATCCAGCGAGCCGCCACCATCGCGAAGGTCGCACACGCGATGCCGTTGATCCAATACAGCACCGGAGTGCCCACCCAGCCCGCGATCAAGCCGCCGACCCCACCGGCGATGGCGGCGCCGAGATTCAGGCTCCATCCGTAGCGCCAGCTGTCGAGCTTTGCGCGCTGCCGCGGATCAGGAACCATCTCCGCGATGGCCGCACCCAGAACCGGACGTGGTGCGTCGGACACCAGGCCGGCAACCATGGCCGCCACCAGTAAGGCCGGTACGGTGTGCGCCCCAGCCATCAGCACCAACACCACGGCCGCCACCGACATGGTTGACATGAGCGTCGTCCGTGCCCCGAACCGGTCGATCAGCCACCCGCTCAGCAGTTGTCCTGCTGCCCAACCCAATCCATAGACCGCCAAGACCAGGCCGACGGCTCCTGCGGCGTGGCCCCGTTGCGCCACGTGGTAAGCCAGGAACGGATAGGCGAACCCCGCCGAACGCACCAGCAGGTACCCGCCCAGCAGCAGCCGGATCACCGCCGGATAGCCAACCCGGACCGACTCGGCAGGCGTCACCGCGGGATCGTTGCTGGGCACCCGATCCATGACTGTGATGGCCGCCACGTTGGACACAAAACTCAAGCTAGAGACGTTGGCCCGCGCCGAGTACCGCCGATCGGTCGCCAAACATGACGAACGAGCCGTCCCCCGATCGGGGGACGCCGACGCGTCGAGCGTGCGTCGTTGGCTTCGACTCATCATGATCGCCGACTTAGGCCGCCTGATAGGGCGTCACGCGGAATCGCTCGGCCTCGATTGCTGGCACGGCCGCGGCGGGGCCACGATGCGCTGTCTTCTCCCACAGGAATGGCGCGGTGACCAGTTGGTAGAGAGCACGCCATGCCGCGACCCAGTGGGCCACCCAGTACAGCGGAAGAGCGGCGACGGCGCGCAGATGGCTCCGGCGTCGCTCGGCGTATGCCAGATATGTGGCGAACAGCCAAGTCAACGTGCTTACCAGCTGGACACCCGTTATCGCAATGGGATCGACTTCCACGCCGATCAGACCGGTGTAGCCGAGCGTGTCGGCTATGCTTAGGCCGAAAATTATTGTCTGAGCTAGGAATTGGGCCGGCATACCGAGCACGAAGACGATGAGACTAAATAGCCCGTGGGGACCGAATCGACGAATCGTCTCGAATGGGTTCCGGGTGTGGACAAGCGCGGTCAGCAGAAATCCCTTGTGCCACCGGGTGCGCTGTGAGATCCAGTCACGCAGCCGGTCCGGCGCATCCCCGTAGGTGACGGAGTCGACCACGTCTGATCGATAGCCCAATGCGTGCAGGCGCATTCCCAGATCCGCATCCTCGGAGACGTTCCAGGCATCCCAACCGCCCACTTCGCGCAGTACCCGCGTGCGGAAGTGGTTGCTGGTTCCGCCGAGTGGGAATGGCGCGCCGAGCGCGGCCAGCCCCGGCACCGTCATCCGGAAACGTCGTGCGTACTCCACGCCGAAGCAGTGCGCGAGAAGATTGGTCCGCACGTTGCTGGTTTGCAATACCGCTTGAACGCAAGCCAGCCGGCCGGAATTTGTGGCGAATACCGCGGCGGCCTTCCTGAGCTGATCGGGCTCCGGTCGGTCCTCGGCGTCGAAGATCACCAGCAATTCGCCCTTGGCGACCAGCAATCCGGCGTTGCACGACCGCGGTTTGGTGCGCGGCGGTCCGGGCGGCACCGGCACTATACGCATGTATGCCGGTGGCTTCGCAGCAGCGATGGCAGCCCGGGTGTCGACGTCGGTGCGCTCGACGAGGAAAAGCACTTCAAGCCGATCCGCCGGATAGTTCAGCTTGGCCAGGCAGCGGACCAGATCGCCGATAACCTCTTCCTCGCGGTAGGCCGGGACCAGCACCGTGTAGGTGGGCAGTGCCTCGTCCGCCAATTCCGGGGCCGCTGCCCGCCCGCGACCGTTGCGATGTTGCATACCTGCCATCGCGACGACAAACGACACCAGCACGATTCCCGTTGTGATCGCCAACAAGACGAGTAACAGCACCGACGGCGCCAACACCGCCGCGATGACGCAGGCCGCCGCCAGAGCCTGGGCGGCACGCTTCTGCCACGTCCGAATCCCGTTCCGGGCAGCCATCTTTGGATTTCTGTCGGCGAAGTCGTGGACGATCGCGTGCGCGACGTTGCCTTCCGATTGGGCGAAGACGTTGTCTTGCAACCGAACCGGTAGCGAATGCAGATCAGCCAGCTCGACCTTCGCATCCGAGTCGGTCGGCAACCGTCCGGCCGTCTTGCGTCGAATGTGGTCAACGTTCAAGATGATTGACTCCGCTCCGCTTGTAGTAGTTGGAATGGACTTTGAGCGGTACTCCCTAGCGCGCGCGCCAACGGCAGGCACAAGGCTGCTCCGATCAAGCCAATCACCACCGTGACAACCGCGACCAAGAGGTGACCGCCATGGGTCAGACTGTAGGAAGCCACAATTGGAGCGATCACTGACGCAATGGCCAGCGCCATCGACCAGATTCCGTGGTACCGGCCCCCGCTGCCGGCGGGCGAAATCTGGTGGACGACTCCCGCGGCAATCACCAAACAGGCAATCTCGCCCGGCGTGCACAAGGCCGTGGCCACGATGAAACCGGGCGTCGTGCGAGCGAGCGCGGCGGCCCCCATGCACAGGGCCGACCACACGCTGGCAATGGCCAGAATGTCGAGCCTCGGGTTAGCGCGGCCGACGATCTTGCTAAGCCACGGCGTCAGGGCCGGGGTGAGGACGAGACCCGTCAGGGCACTGGCCAACTGCGCTCCACCGAATTGGCTGGCATCCAGCCCTCGATCGGCCATCAACATCGGCACGGTCGCGTACAACCCCCTGATCACCGTCAGTGTTGCCAGGCCTGACAGGAACACCAACACCAGCCGTCGGTCTGTAAATGCCTTCCGGTAGCTGACGTCTTTGATCCTTCGCACCGCCCGAGCGTGCAGGTTCACAGGGTTTGTCCGGGCCGGGACGCAGTAGGCCGCCACCACCGCGAAGATCGCGCAGACGACACCGTTGATCCAAAACAGCAGCGGCACGCCCGACCAGCCGACAAGCAGACCACCCACTCCGCCAGTGATGGCGCGTCCGACACCGACGATCCAGCCGAAACGCCAGCCGTCGATTGTCGCTCGCTGTCGGGGATCCGGAATGTGCTGCACGATCGCGGCGCCCAACACCGGGCGCACCGCGTCATAGACCACGCCAGTCACCAAGGCACCGAGCAGTAATGCGGGCATGGTGCGGGCCCCGGCCATCAGCATGAGGACCGCAGCCGCGATCAGCATGGTGGACACCAGCGTCACTCGGGCCCCAACCCGGTCCACCAACCACCCGCAGACCAGCTGGCCGATGGCCCAGCCGACGCCAAACGCGGCCAAAACCGCGCCGACGGCTCCCGCGCCGAGCCCGTGCTCAGCCACGTGGTAGGCCATGAACGGATACGCAAATCCCGCCGCGCGCACCACCATGCTGCCGCCGACCAGCAACCAAATCACCGGCGGATAGCTCGCGGTGATCTTGTTCGCAGGGGCTGCCGGGACGTCGACGTCACAGTCCGGGGTGGCCGTCGTTGTCGTCACAACCGGAACGTTAGGGACGATTACATTTCGGTAACTCCACCGATCGGCCCGAATGGCGGCGGATGTTCGTCCGCTGATCGGGGGACACTTCCGGCTGCTATTCGAGGAGGCTAGCCGACCAAGTCCGGCAGCACCCGCAGCGGCGTGATGCCATCTTGCGCGGCGTTGGCAGCCGCATCGGCACGGCCAGCCGCACTCGATAGCGGCATCCCGCCCAACAGGCCCGGAGCAGCCGATCCAAGCGAAGGGGCGGCATTCGTAACGGCAGCCGGTAACGCCGCCACCGCTGCATGGCTCAGCGTCGGGGCGGATGCGGCCCAGGCCGGCGGCACCGACAGCAACCCGACCGTTGACGCCTCACCCAAACCGGCTGACACCGCACCGGTCAGGCCTACCGAACTCAGCGCTCCCGTCGCAGCCGAGCCCAGTGAGGTCGCGATCTCGCTGCCGATCGCAGCCGCCGCCGGGAACAGACCCTTGATCGTCGACATCGCCGACATCATCAATCCGGCCGACGAGGTGCAGACAAAGAATGGAGTGCCGAAGATGCTCATCACCGTGTCCAGATCCTGGATCCAGCCAGGGAGCACTGACCCACCGTCACCCAACGCGGCCGAGGTCAGCTCGGACAACAGTGTGGTGATGTTGGTCGCCACGGCGTAGCCGGTGGCCTGGGCGACGGCGGCGGCCTGGCTGGCCGGTCCCGCCGGGTTGACCGGCTGCGGCGGTTGGGTGAAGGGCATCAACCTGGTAGCGGCGGCCGAGCCGGCGACATAGCCGTACATCGCGGCCGCGTCCTGGGCCCACATCTCCCCGTATTGGGCCTCGGTGGCCGCGATGGCCGGCGTGTTTTGGCCAAGGATATTGGTGGCGATCAGGGTCATCAGCTGCGTGCGGTTGGCCGCGACCAACGCCGGGTGCACCGTCATCGCGTGGGCCGCCTCGTGGGCCGCGGCCGCCGCTTTGGCCTGGCTGGCAGCCTGCTCGGCTTGGGCTGCGGTCGCGTTCAGCCATGTCACATAGGGCGCGGCAGCGGCCGCCATCGTGATCGCGGTGGCACCTAACCACGGACCGCCGATCAACCCGGTGATCGCCGAGTCGACGGCGATCGCAGTGGAGGTCAAGTCGATGGCCAGACCATCCCAGGCGGCAGCCGCGGCTAGCATCGATCCGGCTCCCGGGCCGGCGTACATTCGCCCCGAGTTGATCTCCGGGGGTAACGCCCCGTATACCATCGCCGCCGATCCCTCTCAGCGGGCTGCGATCGCGTTTGCCGCCTCGGTCGCCGCGTAGGAACCACCACTGGTCTGCAGGGTGGTCACGAACATTTCGTGAATCGCTGCGGCCTGCTGGCTGACCGCCTGGTAAAGGGCACCGTGAGCGGCGAACTGTGCAGCCGTCAGGGCCGACACTTCGTCTGCGGCAGCCGGAACGACGCTGGTGATCGGAGCCACCGCGGCCGCGTTGCTCGCGTTCATCGCGCTGCCGATCGTCTGCAGGTTGCCCGCCGCGGCGATCAGCATTTCCGGTTGGTTGGTCACGAATGACATAGCCACAACAGTGCCGCCAAGACACGATGATGTCTGTCGGCCGAGCGGTCACCGTCAGGGATGATTCACACTGTCCACCGATCGAGGGAGGTTTGTGTCCGCCACCTGGGGCGATGACCTCCGGTCAGGGTGCCGGGACCTCGATGACCGTCGCCGAACCCATGCCGCCACCCGCACACATCGCTGCGACCCCCACCCCGCCGCCGCGCCGACGCAGTTCGTGCACCAGCGTCACCAGCATCCGAGCCCCGGTCGCGGCCACGGGATGGCCCAGTGAGCAGCCGCTGCCGCTGACATTGACCCGGTCCGGATCCAGCTCGAGTATCTTCACGGTGGCCACGCACATCGACGCGAAAGCCTCGTTGATTTCGAACAGATCCACGTCGGAAATCGATAGCTGAGCGCGCGCAAGCGCCTTCGGGATTGCCTCGACCGGAGCCAGCCCGGTCGCCGCGGGGTCGACGCCAACCGAGGCCCAGGACACCACTCTGCCCAGCGCGGGCAAGCCCAGCCGGTCGCTGGCGATGGTCAATGCCGCGGCGCCGTCGTTGGCTCCGCAAGCGTTGCCCGCGGTGATAGAAAAGCCCTCGATCTCCGGGTGCAGCGGCTTGAGTGCGGCCAACTTCTCCATGCTGGTGTCGCGGCGCGGATGTTCGTCGACCGAGAAGAGCCCGTGCGGTGTCTCGATGGGCACGATTTCCTCTTTGAAGCGACCCTCGTCGATGGCGGCGATCGCGTTGCGGTGCGACCGCAGCGCCCATGCGTCCATCTCCTCACGACTGATGCCGGCTTTGACCGCGGCGTTCCAGCCGACGGTGATGGACATGTCCAGGTTGGGCGCATCCGGCTGGTTGGGGTGGGTCGGCGGGAACCAGTCGACCCAATCGCCGTCCACCGGCAACCGGGACCGCGGCGACGTAGATGCCGAGTTCACACCGCCGGCAATGACCAGTTGGTCCATGCCCGCTCGCACGCTGGCCGCCGCACTCTGCACCGCCGCCTGGCCAGCCGCACAGTGCCGATTGTTGGCTAATCCCGGTACCTGGGTGAGGCCAGCGGTAATAGCCGCATGGCGCGCGATCACGCCACCGCCGTAGAGACCCTCGCCGAGGATCACGTCGTCTATCTGTGTTGGATCCAGTTCCGCCGCGGCTTCGCTGACCACGTGGTGGGCCAGGTCAAAAGCGGTGGTGTCGCGCAGGGTTCCTTTCCCGGCCGTCCCGATGGGAGTGCGCAAGGCGGACACGATCACGGCTTCAGGCACAGGTCTTCTCCACTCCGGCGGTACGCAATCATGAGAATCTTATTCTCTCAGTTTGAGAGTACGAGTTGCAAGGAGGGTCGCCCTTCCGCGCGAGCAGACGCAAAAGCGCCCTGGAACGAGCGTTCCAGGGCGCTTTTGCGTCTGCTCGGCAACACTGGTGCCCCCTACACTCCTGCTGTGGCGCACGCGACGGGGACGATCGCGGTCCCAGGCGGAACTGTCTGGTTCAAGCGGGTTGGCGGCGGCCCAGGCCCTCCCCTGCTGGTCGTACACGGCGGGCCGGGTCTACCCCACAACTACCTGGGCTCGCTGCAACGCCTAGCCGACGACCGCGATGTCATTTACTGGGATCAGCTGGGCTGCGGGAATTCCGAACGCCCTACCGACACCGACCTCTGGACAATGCAACGCTCGGTGGCCGAGATGCAGACCGTGGTGCAGGCCCTTCGCCTGACCCGCTTCCACATCTTTGGCAACTCATGGGGTGGGATGCTGGCCCAACAGTACGTGCTCGACTCGCCGGCGGGCGTCACCAGCCTGACCGTCTCGAACAGCGCCGCGTCGATACCCCAGTTTGCCGAATACGTAACCGCGTTGAAGTCTGGCTTGGACACGACCACTCAATCCGCCATCGACGATCACGAAACTGCGGGCACAACCTCTTCCGCCGAGTACCAAGCCGCGATCCGGACCTGGAACGACACGCATCTATGCCGCAGTCGCCCGTGGCCCGACGAACTCGAAGACGCATTTAGGAATTCGGGTACCGACATCTTCGCAACAATGTTTGGGCCCAGCGTATTTCGCATCGTCGGCACAATCCGAGAGTGGGACGTGGTCGACCGTTTGGCCGAGATCACGACACCGACACTGCTGCTTGCCGCCAGATTCGACGAATTCTCCCCCGACCATATGTGGGAAATGCATAAGCGAATCGCCGGCTCGCGGTTTGAGCTCTTCGAATCGAGCGCTCACCTGCCGTTCATCGAAGAGCCCGACCGGTTCGATCACGTGATGCGCGGCTTTTTGCGGCTTCACGATGGCGTTTGATGATGTTTGATCGTGTGTTTCGGCCGGCTCGAGCCTGCCGCCCACCGCTGCGTGTCGACCCCTGAGCCGATAGCAGGCTACCCGGTCAGCACACCGTAGGATCTGCCTCCGAGGTGAAATTGACCTCAGGTCCGGTGGGCCGGTATCGATCGGGGAGTTCGGGGATGCCATAGCGGCTCCGGAGCTCGATCAGCGGCTCTCGCGCCACGTCGAAGAAGTGCCACCCCGGGTCCAGAACGTCGATGGTGGTCTGCTCTCCGCGCCGCCAGGCCACGAGAAACTTCCACGGGTCCAATGCACCATGCTGTGCGCCGATCCCGTTCACTTCCCGCCCGATGTGCCATTGCAAAATGACCGGGAGCAGGTGAGCGGTGAAGGCATCCTGGGCGTGCATGCGCCCGGTGTAGGTGCTGACGAGCAACTCACCCTGCATCGAGGTGTCATAGCCTGAGAGCACGTGCAGCGAATCGTGCGGGATCGCGAATGCCTCGTGGAATGCGCCCTGCTGGCCCGGGAAGCGGAATCCATGCTGACGAAAGTGCACCCAGAGCGCCCGCCCGAAGCTGCCCGGCGGATATCCCTCAAGCTCCTGGTAGCGCGCGTACAAGCGTTTGTCGGCGTCGCTCTGCCCGTCGTAAGGCTGCATCCGGGGCTCGTCCCCTGGTTCCGCCAGACCGGGAAAGGTTGCTGCATTGCGCACGACCATGTCCTGCATCGCCTCGTCGAGGCGCCCCTCAACGATGTCACCCAGATCGGCAACCCAGGACGCCTCGACGCCCAAGTGGGATGCGTAGGTCAATGCCGCCAACACCCGCTCCGCATCCAGCTGCCCGTCTGCGAGTGCCGCGACAGCGATGAGTTCCGCGCTGATATCCGCAACGTCGCGGCGCCCGCCGATGATTGCCGCCAGCTGATCCGGCGCGACCGCGGCCAAGCCGTCGACCCCGCCATCTCCCGGACCGATCGGCCAACCGAACAGGACCGCCGCCGTCGCATCGACGAGCTGTTGCCCGCAGGTGCGCCCCGACTTGCCACCCAGCGACTCGATCACCGATGTCATCGCGGCAAGCACTGCGGTAGTCACATTCTCGTCCACATCCTCGAACAAGGCCGCCTCCAGAAGGATCCACCGTCCTCGCCGGTGGTGCCGCAGTTGACGCCGTCCCACCCTACCGCCGCCTCGCCGACCCGATGGATCGGCGACGGGTGCTCATGGCCTCGTAGTGGAGCTACCAGTGGAGTTCTCGCCGGCCGCCAGCTTGGCGACGATCGTCTGGAAGTCCTCGGTGGTAAACGACTGGTGCTCGGCCGAAAGCGCGTAGTCCAGACTGGCCAGCACGGCGCGCTCCAAGTGAATGTTGAGCACCCGCTTGGTACTTTCGACCGCTTGCTGGGGCAGCTCCATGATGCGTTTCGCACAGGCCAGCGCTTCGGCGACCGGGTCGTCGGCAACGTGGTTGGCCAAGCCGAGCTCGACGGCCCGTTCGGCGCGAATCTTGGTTCCGGTCAGGGCGTACTCCTTGGCCAGCATCAGACTGATATGCAGCGGCCACGTCAGCGGTCCGCCGTCGGCGGCCACCAACCCGACTTGCACATGGGGGTCGGCGAGGAAGGCGTCCTTGGCCATGTAGACGATGTCGCTCAGCGCGACCAGGCTGCAGCCAAGCCCGACGGCCGGGCCATTGACGGCCGCCACCACCGGAATTCGGCAGCGCGCCATGCCGAGCACGATGTCGCGTCCGTGCGCGATGGTTTTGGCCCGCAGATCGGCGTCTTGGGCCAGTTCGGCGAGGTACGAGAAGTCGCCGCCGGCTGAAAACGTCTTGCCGGCGCCGGTGAGTACCGCCGCGCGGGCCGTGCGGTCGTCGCTCAATCGGGGCCACAGCTGCGCGAGGCCGACGTGCAGATTGTCGTTGACCGCGTTCAGGGCATCCGGACGGTTCAGCGTGATGATCCGCAGCGCGCCATCGGCGCGCACGTCGATTTCGGTCGGCAGGTCGTACACGTCAGACTCCCAGTCCCAAGATTCGTGAAGCGATGATGTTCTTCTGTATCTGCGAGGTACCGCCCATCACGCTCTGGGCGCGGCTATACAGGTAGGCGTTGAACAGGTCTGGGTCGCCGGTGCCGCCGACGGCCAAGGCGGCATGTCCCACGGACTGTTCGACCCAGGTCATCAGCAGCTTGTCCAGCGATCCTTCGGGGCCGTGCGAAACTCCGTCGAGCTGTTCGGACAGGCGGCGCCGGACGTGGTGGGTCAGCATTTCGGCCTGGATGGCTGCCCATGCGAGCTCTTCGGTTACCTGACCGTCGTGGCGCGCCAACAGAGTTCGGACGAGCTTGTTGTATCTGGCCGCGTAGCCCAGTGTGGACGGCTCACGCTCGTGGCCGACGACGGTCATGGCCACTGCCCAGCCGTCGCCAGGGGCGCCGACCATCCGGTCGGCCGGGACCGTCGCACCGTCGAAAAACACCTGTCCGAATTCGTTGCTGACGCCATTCATCATTTGCAGCGGACGTTGTTGCACGCCAGGCTGTTTCATGGCGATGACGAACGCCGATAGGCCGCGGTGTCGTTTGGCTGACGGGTCGGTGCGAGCCAGCAGTAGACACCAATCGGCCACATCCGAGTAGCTGGTCCAGATCTTGTGCCCGCGCACCACATAGTTGTCGCCCTCGCGGGTGGCGGTGGTGGTCAGCGACGCCAGATCCGAACCTGCGCCGGGTTCACTGAATCCCTGGCACCACCGCTCGGTGCCATCGATGATGCCGGGCAGGAAGCGTCGCCGAAGTGCGTCGCTGCCGTGCCTGCCGATTCCGTAGACCAGGTAGCCGACGCTGGGGCGCGGCGGGGCGCCGGCGCGCGCCAGCTCTTCGTCGACGACGACGTCGTACACCGCAGGCAGCGCCTGGCCGCCGTACTCGCGGGGCCACGACAACCCGAAGAAGCCCTCTCGGTAGAGGGCCCGATGCCAGTCGGCCTGACGGGTCCAGTACTCGTCACCAGAGCCGGAAAACTCCTTGGCGTGCAACGAAAGCCAGGATCGAAGGCGTTCCCGGAAGGCGGCCTCTTGCGGCGAGTCACGAAAGTCCAAGGTCGATCTCCTCCCACCTTGCCGGCCACAGCTCGGTCGAGGTCAGCGCCCGGCGCAGGTACACATGCACCAGGCAGTCCCAGGTATTGCCAATCCCGCCGTGCACCTGCACCGCGGTCTCGCAGACGGTCCGGGTAGCGCGCGCGCAGTAGACCTTCGCGATCTGAGCGGCCCGGATGGCTTGCGCCGGTTCGAGTTCGTCAACCGCCCAGGCGGCATGCCGTAGCACGCTCACCGAGCCTTCAATCAGCGCAAGGCTTTCGGCCAACAAGTGGGCGATGGCTTGATATGAACCGATCTGTTTACCGTACTGTTCACGCACTTTCGCGTAGTCGCAGGCGACCGCGTGCGCACCGCGCGCATCTCCGACCAGGTCCGCCGACGTGCCCACCAGAGCCAGCGCCTGCCACCGTCCGGCGGCTTCGGCCGTCACCTCGCCCAGAGCCACCGGCGATCCCGCAATGCGCGTGCTGGTTCTGGTCAGATCCGCGCCGGCGGGGATGCCGTCCAGCTCGGCCGTCAGAACCGTCGTCCCCGACAACAACAATGCCCGCCGGTATCCACGGGCATCGATGGCGATTTCGCCGACCGCGATGGTGACGTCGCCGACGTCGGCGTCGAGGTGGCGAGCCAGGTCGTCGGCCAGGATCGGCCCGAGGAACGGCGCATCGACCAGCCTGCGCCCGAATTCCTCTGCGACAATAGCTACTTCGACGCCGGACGCTCCGTCGGAACGCAACGACCGCCAGCTCGTCGTATGAATCTGCTTGTCCAGACGCGCGATTCGCTTCTCGTCAGCCAGATCTTGCACCGCCGCGGGCCCGAGATCATCGGCAAGCTTGGCGGCGGCGTCCCGTAGCTGGTGCTGTTCAGCCGTCAGGCGTACATCCATAGCACTCCTTCAGCTCTCGGCGCAGCACCTTTCCCGACGGCAGGCGAGGAACGTCGGGCACGAATACGACCTGGCTCAGTCGCTTATAGCCAGCTAGCTTCGCGTCCACCCGGGCGGCGAGCTCGGCGGCGACGGCGGGGTTGCCCGGGGTGTGGGTCGCGACCGCGGCAACGACCGCCTCCCCATTGACACCGTCGGGAACACCGAATACCGCGCAGTCTTTGACCGCCGGATGACCGTGCAGCACCGTCTCGATCTCGGCAGGCGCGACCTGAAACCCGCGCACTTTGATCATCTCTTTGCAGCGGTCGGTGATCCGCAACCAACCGTCGGCGTCGAGCCAGCCCACGTCCCCGGTCCGGTACCAGCCGTCACAGAACACGTCGGCGGTCGCCGCGGCCGGCAGGTAGCCGGCCATCAACGAATTCGACCGTGCCTGAATCTCACCCGCCTCCCCTGGCCCGACCGGCTCGCCGGTGTCCAGCGACACGACCCGCAGCTGCACACCCGGCACCGGGCGCCCGACGGCGTCGAGCCGCACCCCGTCGAGCGGATTGCAGGCGATCACGGGCAATTCCGTGGTGCCATACGCGGGGACCCACCCGATGCCGGTGCGCCGGGTCACGGTCTCGGCGATGCTGGCCGTGACCGGCGTGGCGCCCCACATGATGAACCGCAGCGACGACAGGTCGTAGGACTCCAGCTTCGGGTGCGAGGCGATGGCCAGCGCTATCGGGGCGACCGCCATTTCGATTGTGATGCGGTCGTTTTCGATGTGGCGCAGCATCGCGTCGATATCGAATCGCGGATGCAGCCGCACCCTGGCTCCGGTGCGCAGCGCCGTGAGGATGTTGAGCAAGCCGAGGATGTGTGCTGGTGGCGTGGCAACCTGGATGCGGTCGCGGCGCGTCAGCTGCAATGCATTGCGCCAGTGTCGGATTGCCGCGTCCAACGAAGCGTGGGTGTGGCGAACGGCTTTGGGCAGGCCGGTAGTGCCGGAGCTGAACACCAGCAGCGCGTCATGCTCGGGCGCCGGCAGGCCGCGCACCGGATCTGCCGCACGGATCGGTTCATCCAAATGCAGCATCGGCATCAGACCAGCCAGCACCGGATGGTCACCGACTGCGTGCTCCGGATTGGTCACCGCCAGCGCATGCTCGACCTCGTCGCGCTTCCAGGCGGTGCCGATAAGCACGGCTGACGCACCCAGTTGCCAGATCGCACTCAGCGCCGCGACGAATTCGGGCCGGTTGGACGCCATGACCGCGACCCGACCGCCGGCGCTGACACCCAGCTTGGTCAGCACCGCGGCAAGCCCGCCGGCCAGTGCGCCGAGGTCAGGCAGGCTGAATTGGCGTTCCTCGTACACGAGCGCGCCCGGCTCGGTCACGTCGCGCTTCCCTTTCGTGCGGTCGCGAGAAGATCCTATCGTCTTGTGAGAATAGTATTCTCTATAGTGAAGAACGCAAGTGTAAAGCCTGTACAAGAGGGTGGTCATGACGGAGCCTGGCACGGTGACGATCTACCTGGAGCGCAAGAAGGTGTGCGTTCCGCTGGTGCCCGGCGAGACGCTGCTGGAAAGCGCCCGCCGGGCCGGGCTCGACCCGCCCTTCAATTGCGAGGCCGGCAACTGCGCGACCTGCATGGCCAGGATCACCGAGGGCAGCGCAACCATGCGAGCCAACGACGCTCTCGACGACGACGAAGTGGCCGAAGGTTACATTCTGACCTGCCAGGGCATACCCGAAACGGCGTCGATCACCGTGCGCTACGAATAAGTCACAAGCGACCACAAGGAAGAAGCGGCCATGGCTAAAGGGATCATTCACGTCGAGAGTCGACCCAGTTCGCCAGATCGCGACCAGGAATACAACACCTGGTACGACGAGGTCCACATACCCGAACTCGTGGCGCTCGACGGCTTCGTCTCGGCGCGCCGGCTGCGACCCGTCGACGGCGACGGGCCCTACGTCGCTCTCTACGAAATCGAGGCCGACGATCTGCAGACCGTGCTACAGAACATGCTCGACAATGCGCGGAACCTACATATGTCCGATGCTCTGCAATTCGATCCGCCGCCGGTCATGCGCCTGCTCGAGGTGACGAGCGAATACCACCCCTAGCGCTCAGCGCACCTGTCTCGCGAGTGCAGCGATCATCTCGCGGGTGCGACGCTTGGAGGCGACGAGTTCGTCCCGGTTCTCGCCGATGGGCAACAGCCGCACCGATAGATCGGTCACGCCCGCGTCCGCGAAGCGCCGGAACCTGGCCAGGATCGCCTCCTCGTCTCCGGCCGCGCAGATATCGCCGACGTCGTGGGCGTCGCCGTAGCCGAGCAACCGCTGATAGTTCGGCGAAACCTCGGCCTCTCCGAGGACCCGGTTGGCGCGCTCGCGGGCTGCCTCGACTTCTCCTGCGCTGCATAGGCATACGGGAATGCCCGCGACGATCCGAGGCGCCGGTCGGCCGGCATTGTCTGCGGCCTTGGTGATCCTCGGGACGACGTGCTCGGCCACCGCGCGTTCGTCGGCCATCCACAACACGGTGCCGTCAGCGCGCTCACCGGCCAGCGTCAGCATCACCGGTCCGAGCGCGGCTACCAACACCGGCAGCGGTGCCACCGGCGCCAGGTCGAGCGGGTTATGCACCCGGAAGGTGGCGTTCGCCACGTCCACCGGCCCGGGGTTGGCGAACGCGGCGTGCAGCACCTCAAGGTAATCCCGGGTGAACGCGGCGGGCCGCTCGTAGGGAAGGCCGAGCATGTCGTCCACGATCCAGTGGTGCGAGGGTCCCACCCCCAGCACCAGTCGACCACCCGTGGCGGCATGCGCCGATAACGCCTGACGGGCCAACGCAATTGGGTGCTGCGCTTGCAGCGGCACAACCGCGGTGCCCAGTTCGATCCGGCTGGTACGCATCCCCATCAAGGCCACCGCCAGCAGCGCGTCGAAGTCATTGGGGATCTGCGGGATCCACGCGCTGTCGAGGCCGGCACTTTCGGCCCAGTCAATGTCGGCCAGCATCCGGGTGACCTTGCGCGCGGAATCCCCGCGTTCGGGTCCGACCATCACTCCGATGCGCACGGCTCCTCCACGAACTACCGGATCTGCATTATCCATACGTGAATAACGTACTTGCAAAAAAAGAGAATGCCAATACCGCTAGTTGTGCGGGCCTCGACGCACGTCTAAGTCGGCGTCGTTCATGGCGCTTAGTTGACCGGCACGTTGAGAATTGGGCGGCTTACCCCGGCGCCCGGACCGTCGAAATGCCACCACTCACTGGGGTAGACGGTCAAACCGCCATACTTCATGGCATCGCGCAACCGGGCCCGGTTCGCCTGTGCTTCGGCACTGACGTCCTGGGTTGCGAAAGCCTTTGCCCGCGAGGAAAAGTCGTCGAAGTCGGTGCCCATATCGGCCAGACAGAACCCGGCCGCGCGGCGCTCCGACGGGCACGGCTGCTGTGGGCTGGTAAACGTCACATCAACCGAACGGCCCGCCTCATGACTGGTCGCATATTGGCCCGGGCGTGCCACCCATACCGGGTCGGGGACCACGTTGAACATCCGAACCTGAACGTCGTGCGGGCGGTAGCAATCCCAGAAGACCAGCAACTGTCCGTGCGCGCGCAACGCCGACGCAGCCGCCGCCAGGCCGCGCGCCATCGATTCGTGCACGAGACACCTGGCGTCGGCGGGATACAACCGCGTATGGGTGAAATTGTTGGTGGTTGCATAGCGCAGGTCGATCACCGCGTCGGCAACAACACTCCGAACATCGACGAACCCGGCCGCGCGCGCCGCGTCACTGACCGGCGGCACGCCGGGAGTCGACGGGGCGGTGGTACCGGCAGGGCGCAGGGTGACCGTCCCCGCGACCGGCGAACCCGTGCGGTCGACTTGGCAGCCGGCAACGGCAGCCGCGACCATTCCGGCAGCGGCCGCGAGCAGTGCTAACCGCACCCTTCGACGCATGTGCTTATTGTCCCGGTCATCTAGCCGGCGCCGGCGCTCGGTCAGCTGATGTCGCCGTCGACGTAACGCTGCAGGTTGGGCGCCATCGCCGCCACCACCGCGTCATCGGGCATCGACGCAATCGGTTCGATCTTCCAGACGTACCGCAACAGCGCGAACCCGATCAGCTGACTGGAGATCAAACCGCTGCGACGCAGCCGTTCATCCTCGTCGTCACCGAGGGTCGACTCGCCAATCAAGCTGCGCTCGACGAGCAGCCGGAGCTTTTCGCGGGTCTTGGTTTCATGTGCGGCGGTCAGCACCACCGCCCGCAGGGCCGGACCGACTTCCTCATCCGTCCAGATGTCCAGCACATTGCGGATCAGTTGCCTGCCCAGATCGGCCTTGGGCGTCGCCCACGTCTTGACGACCGAGTCGAGAAACTGCTGTGGCGGCGCGGTCGCCGCGTCGAGCAGGCCTTCCTTAGAGCCGAAGTAGTGATAAATGAGCGCGGGGTCAACGTCGGCGGCGCGGGCGACGGCGCGGATTGCCGTTCCGGCCCAGCCGTGTTCGGCGAATTCCTCGCGCGCCGCGGCCAGGATGCGCGCCGCCAACACGCCGCGTTCGTCGCGTGGACCCGGGGTGATCGATCGTCTCGCCACAGACGCCACCATACCGTGCAATTTCATCTTGCGTTGAAACTAGTTTCAACATACCGTGAAACTATGCACACGACACTCAATGGTCCGCAGACCACCGGTCGGCAATACCGCAACCTCAGCGAACCGCGCTACGCGAAGCGCAGCGACATCAATGCCACGGTCACCATGCGCGACGGCACCAACCTGTTGGCCGACGTCCACCGCCCCGATTCGGACGGCCGCTTCCCCGCGCTGATCGCCGCCTCGCCCTACCCCAGGCAGATGCAGGATCTCGGCGCCCCGGCCGGATTCATCGAGGCCGGCGCGACGGACTTCTGGGTGTCGCGTGGATATGTGCACGTCATCGCCAACGTGCGCGGCACCTGCGGATCCGGCGGCACCTTCGGCTTCTTCGACGCGCAGGAACGCCGGGACATGTACGACCTCGTTGAGTGGGTCGCCGCCCAACCCTGGTGCGACGGCAACGTCGGCATGATCGGCATCAGCTACTTCGCGATGACCCAACTCGCCGCGGCGGTCGAACGCCCGCCCCACCTCAAGGCGATCTTCCCTCTTGCCGTGACGGCGGACGCGTATGAGGCCGCCAACCACCACGGCCTGTTGAGCTCGTCGTTCGTCACACCCTTCCTCGCGATGATCGGGCTGACCTCCGAGCGCAGCGACAAGCTGTGGCGCAGCAAGCCCGTCGGTGTGGCCCGCCGCGTGCTGAACAGCCCACGGCTGCATAAGAAATTCGCGACGGCCAACGGGGAAGCGGCGGTGACCATGCTGCGCCAACTCATCAGGCTGCCGCACGACCCACACCCATGGGACGAGTTGTGGCTGGAATCGGTGGTCAAGCATCCAACCCGCGACGAATGGTGGGACGAGCGAAATCTGTTGCCACTGCTGAAAGAAATCGATATTCCGGTGTACCTCGGATGCGACTGGGAGAACGTGCCACTACACTTGCCGTCGACGTTCTACACGTGGAAAGAGCTGTCGGACAACGCATCTGTGCGAATGAGCCTGCTCGGCAAGTTCGGCCTGACCTGGCCCTGGGAGAGCCTGCACACCGAGGCCCTGGCCTGGTATGACCATTGGCTCAAGGGCCGCGACACCGGGATCACCGACGGCCCGCCGATCCGCTACTTCCTGCCCGGCGCCGACGAGTGGCGCACTGCGGACTCGTGGCCGCCCTCGGCCGCTCCGCACCGCGAACTCGCCCTGCGGGCCGACGGATTGTTGGAGGCCGACGAGGGTAAGCCGGGCGCTCGCGAATTCATGGTGCTGGGATCGGGTTTAGGCCGCGTTAAGCCCAGCCCGATCGATCCGCCGTCAGTGCTGACCTGGACCAGCGCGGCGCTGAGCGAGGATCTGGATGTCGTGGGCGAGAGTGAGCTGCGGCTGGTCGCATCGGCGACCGCGATTGACACCGCATGGATGGCGACGCTGCAGGACGTGGCGCCGGACGGGCGGACCACTGACGTGACCGCGGGCTGGTTGCGTGCCAGCATGCGCGAGGTCGACGAGGCGGCCAGCCGCCCCGGCGCACCGGTGTTGCCGTGCCGCAATGCGCTGGCAGTGCCGTTGGGCGAAGATGTCTTCTACCGAATCCCGTTGGTTCCCAACGCTCGACGGTTCAAGAGCGGCCACCGCATTCGATTGGTGCTCACCAGCGATGACCAGCACGCGTCGGCGCCAGCGATAATGAAGTTCCGTCATGCCAGCGTGGGGACCAGCAGCCTGAACACCGTCCGCTCATCCTCGCGGCTACTGATTCCGGTGCTGGACTGATATCGCGGGCGCCATCACCCTTGCGGTTGATCGAAATTGGCTCCGCCAGAGTCGATTTGGATGAGGAGTACTAGCCGAGGCGGTCCGTGGTCGTCTGAAGGATGGCGGTTGCGATCCGCTCCGCTGGCTCCAGACCCACCACACCGACGGATATCAACACCGACGATTTCTCCCGATACACATGGCTCCAAGCTTCGGCGGTGATCCGCAGGGTGGACGGATCCGGCTTGTCCAACGCGAAGTCGTAGTCGGCGTCGTGCAAGTCAATGCACGCTTGCAGGGACGACTCCAGCTGATGCAGCGCACCGCGCGCGGTATGCGAGTCGGGGTACACGGCGACGGCCTGACTCACGGATTGGATCATGGCGGGCCCGCCTGGCTTGAGATCGTCGGTGATGCCGTGGTACCCGGCGCTGCGGAACTCTGACCAACCGCTGCCGAAGGTGACATCGCTGGTTCCCGCCGCCCGACAGGGTCCCGGAGCGTTCAGGTCTCCTTGTGGTGGCTGACGTAAGTCCGCGTGTGAATGTGCGGTGAGCTCCTCAAAGTTGGCGATGCGCCGTACATCTTCGACACTGACGATCAATGCATCGGCACGTGACACGGGTGGGGAACTCGGCTGGGCCGACGTGCCGCTATGCGAGCACGCCGTGATCGTGACCAATGCGCAGCATGCAATGACCGCAAATCTGCCGGCGTTTGGCTTCATCGTCGACGCCATGGTCAATATCTTAGGGGCGCGTGCTCATCTTGGTGGCCAATGCCACGACGGCTGGTCAAGGAGGTTCTGGCCCGCGATCCGAGTCTCACCAAGCTCTTTTGTCAAGCGCACGGTGTGCACGTCGGCGGCCGCTTGCAGGGCTGCGACCAGGGACTCGGAGTGGGTGACGACGATGATCTGGCTGCGGTTGGCGGCCGTGGCGACCAGCGAGGCCAACGCCGGCAACAGCTCGGGATGCAAGCTGGTCTCGGGTTCATTGAGCACGAGCAACTGTGGTGGGCGCGGTGTCAGCAGGGCCGCGGTCCAAAGCAGATAGCGCAGCGTGCCGTCGGAGAGCTCGGCCGCGGCTAAGGGGCGCAGCATTCCGGGCTGGTGCAAAACCAGTTCGAAACGAGTATCCATGTTCCGGATTTCGATTCGGCAGCCCTCGAACGCACGGTCAATGGCTTCGCTGAGCGCGACATCGTCGCCAATCTCGCGAATCGTTTGTATGGCAGCGGCCAAATCAGCGCCGTCGTGGCCCAGCACCGGTGTACGCGTGCCGATTCGGATCTGCCGGGCGGGCGCGTCGGCGTCGGTGCGCAAATGATCGTAGAAGCGCCAATAACGGGTGCGCTCGCGCATCTGGATCAGCTCCGGTGCGCGTACCGGATCTGCCAGCTCACTGAGCATGGAATCAAACGGCCGCAGCACGTCGGCGATCACATGCCAGTTACCGTCGCCGTCCCGCACCCGCGCAGTGGGGCCACCGCGCTCCGCTATCACCGCGGCTTTGCGCCACACTGGCCCGACCCACAGCGCCTCCACCTTGACCTCAGGATCGAGCCCGAACGCGGTGTTCGTTGTAACGGGAAGCCCAAAGTCCATCGCATAGCCGAAATCGTCTCCGGCAAAGCCAAGCCGCAAGCTGGCCGGGCCGGTGCGCACCGTTCCTTGAACCTGATGACGCCCCTGCCGCACCGACTTGCCGATCACCGCAGGCCCGGCCCACATCGTTGAGCTCAACCCACCCTCGCGGGCTAGCGCCGCCACCGCTCCGTTGCGAGCCGAGTCGGCGAGCAGACGCAACGCTCGATAGAGGTTGGATTTGCCGCTGCCGTTGGGACCGGTAACGGCATTGAGCTGCCCCAACGGAACGACGAGCTGGCGCAGCGAGCGGTAGTTCTCCACCGCGACCGTCGCCAACACGCGACCACGCTATTCCAGGGCCCGCCTACCTGCAAAAGGACATTCCGCGGTCGGTGTTTCGGGTCGGGGCGGCGCAGCGGTTAGGGCAAGCCGTCGATTCCGTTGAGCCCCAACCATTCTCCCCCACTGCCGCCGGTGCCCCGGCCGCCCAGTGATCCGCCGGTCCCGCCGTTGCCGCCGTTGCCGCCGTTGCCGATCAGCACGGCGTTGCCGCCCGCCCCGCCGACACCGCCGGGCCCTCCGAAAAAGCCGTCGCCGCCCATGCCGCCGGCACCGCCATTGCCCAGCAGCCGTCCAGCCTTGCCGCCGGCACCGCCCGGACCTCCAACGGTTGTGCCGGGGCCGCCGTCCCCCCCGATCCCGCCGTTGCCGAACAGCAGGCCGGCATTGCCGCCGGCTCCTCCCGGAGTTCCAACATCGAGTGCGTCGGTGCCGCCGGCCCCGCCGTTACCGCCGTTGGCGATCAGCAGGCCGCCATTGCCGCCGGCCCCGCCCGACCCGCCGAACGCGCCGAACCCGCCGTACCCGCCGACCCCACCGGACCCGCCGTTGCCGAACAGCAGGCCGCCATTGCCGCCGGCCCCGCCGTCACCGCCGCCGGGGTCGAGGAAGCCGAGGAACCCGCCGAACGAACCACCTGCCCCGCCGGACCCGCCGTTACCGAACAACAGGCCCGCATTGCCGCCGGCCCCGCCGTCGCCGCCGCCGTCCAGGCCCAAGCCGCCGCCCCCGCCGTCACCGCCGCCGGCTCCGACCAAACCGCCGAGCAGACCACCGGCTCCACCCATCCCGCCGTCGCCGCCGAGACCATTACTGCCCACGCCGCCGGGCCCGCCGGGACCGCCGGCTCCGAACAAACCGCCAGCCCCGCCGATACCGCCGGTTCCGCCGGCACCGCTGCTGCCACCTGCGTACCCGCCGATACCACCGGCGCCGCCGTCGCCCAATAGCCACCCGCCGGCTCCCCCGGTCCCGCCGGCCTCCGCGTTACCACTGGCTGCGCCGGCACTGCCGCCGGCGCCGCCGGCGCCCAACAACCCAGCAGCCCCACCATGGCCGCCCTGCTGGCCGGGCGCACCCGAGCCTCCAGCCCCCCCATCACCCAGCAACCAGCCGCCAGGCGCCCCGTCTTGTCCGGTGCCGGATGACCCAGGCGCGCCATTGCCGATTAGCGGGCGGCCGGTAGCCGCCTGGACGGGCTCGTTGATCGCGTTGAGCGCCTGTTGCTGCAGAGTGTGCCAAGGTGACGAGCTGGCCGGAGCGTTGAATCCGTCCAGGCCCAACAGCAGCCCACTGGTACCCCCGATAGGCATGCTGGGGTCGATCCCGCCGACGCCGGCGTTGCCGCCGTTGCCGATTAGCACGGCATCGCCGCCAGACCCGCCGGGACCACTGCTAAGGACGCCCACACCGCCGGCGCCGCCAACGCCACCATTGCCAATCAGCTGCCCTGCCTGGCCACCCAACCCGCCAGCCTCGCCGATAAGGCCGGTGCCGCCGGCCCCGCCGGCCCCACCGGACCCCAGCAGGCTCGCGTCGCCGCCGGCACCGCCCACCCCACCGACACCAAGCACGCTGGATCCGCCGGCCCCGCCGGCACCGCCGCTAGAAGCCAGCAGTCCGGCGTTGCCGCCGTGCCCACCAGCCCCGCCGGCGCGGCTCAAGCTAAATTCACCATTGCTGGATCCGCCGGCGCCGCCGGCGCCGCCGTTGCCGAACAGGAGGCCGGCGTTGCCGCCGATCGCACCAGCACCCCCGTTGCCGCCGACGCCGGCCCCACCGGCACCACCGGCACCGCCGGGGCCGGCCAGCAGGCCAGCGTTGCCGCCGGCCCCGCCGTCACCGCCGACTATGCCGGGTCCGCCGATCCCCCCGTTACCGCCGCCCGCGCCGACCAGCCCGCTCAGCAACCCTCCGGTGCCGCCAGCCCCGCCGGCCCCACCGGTGCCGCTAAAGACGAGGCCGTCGCCGCCCGCGCCGCCGGCTCCGCCAGCCCCGAACAGCCCGCCGGCCCCACCGGTCCCCCCGGCGCCAGCGCTGGCCGACGTCCCGCCGATACCACCACGGCCACCGACCCCGCCGTTACCCCATAACCAGCCACCAGCACCGCCCGTCCCCCCGGTCCCACCGGGGCCAGTCGAGATGCCGCCGCCGGCACCGCCCGTGCCCCCGGTTCCCAACAACCCGGCAGCCCCACCACTACCGCCGTTCTGCCCGGGCGCTCCCGAGCCGCCAGCCCCACCATCACCGAGCAACCACCCGCCCGGCGCGCCGTCCTGCCCCGTCCCCGGCGCCCCATTGGCCCCGTTGCCGATCACCGGACGCCCGGTCAGCACTTGCGACTGCGCGTTGAGCGCCTCAACCAAGCCCGCCAACGGCGAGGCGTTCGCGGCATCGGCACTGGCATAGGCCCCCGCACCTGCGGTCAAGGCCCGGACAAACTGGTCATGGAATCCCGCCGCCTGCACGCTAAGGACCTGATAACCCTGACCGTGGGCGGAAAACAGGGCCGCAAGCGCCGCCGACACCTCATCCTCGCCCGCGGCCAATAACGCCGTCGTCTGCGCTTCCGCGGCCGCATTGGCCGCACTCAGCGTCGAACCCAGCCTGGCCAAATCCGTGGCCGCCGCCCCCAACATGTCTGGCACCGCGAAAACAAAAGACATCCCAGACCTCCTCGGACAGGCCGCCGCGACCGCGGGACTATCCGATCGCCATCGATGTACTAGGCAAGGCGCGACAGCCCGCAGGTTAGTTGACAAGTGTCAAGTTGACACTTGTCACACTGTAGCGAGGTTCGCGATGGGCATACACGGTTTCGCCAAATTCGCAGATCCAAGCACCCTCGAGCCTGGCGGGGGCTACCGGTGTCGCCGACGCCAGTTGGACATGACCAGGACGCGCCGCGGTACGGATGGCCCCATGGGGTACGTGCTCGCGCAGCCGCGGGCTGCGAACCCGGGGCGCTAACCGGCAAGCCGGCGCTGGCGGACCCCATACCTCAATTGGGTCATGTCCGGTCGCGGAACGGCGACACGTTCGCCGGAGTACGCGGCCAACTTTGTCAGCAAGTACCTTACGCCGAATTTCCCTGTTGGCCTTATCCAAGCCCGGCCTATGGCAGCACGGGAATATCCGGATCGCGGTACCGGCGACGCGTCAAGCACATGTCAATAGCCCGGGGGTCACGATCCTGAAACAACGGGATCCAACAGCAACTTGCTGCTGGAAATACTGTCAATGTTCTGAGCTATTCTCAAGGCGCCAACATCGCCTCCCCGGAAATGCGATTGTTGCCCTGTGACCTCACGCAGACTTCCCCTCCGTAAGGGCCAGGTGCGTGGACCGCGAATCACGTTGCAACACCACATATTTAGACCAGAATGCCGGCCTGTCGCGGTCCGCGAAATGCGCGAGTGTGCGGATGCGACCAAGCTTCCCCGGGTACCCAGATGTGATCGATCGGAGCCGTCGGCGGCGGTCGTCTCCTGGGGCCTGAGAGTTCGTTCAACGATCAAATCTCGGCGCCCAACCGTGCCTTTCAGGCATGCCAAAGATCTACGGATAGTGTCGAATTCCCTGCCGGGGCGCTACGATCCGCCTATCGGTAATGCCAGACGACAATGAGATCACACGGGCTCTGTGGAGGCGTCAGATGTCGTTTGTATTTGCAGCGTCAGACGTGGTGGCGATGGCGGCAGAGAATCTCGCGGGTATTGGTTCGTCGCTGACGGTGGCCAATGCGGCGGCCGCGGTCCCGACAAGCGGGCTGCTAGCCGCCGCTGGGGATGACGTGTCGGCGGCCATTGCGGCGTTGTTTTCCAGCCACGCCCAGCAGTATCAAACGCTGAGTGCTGAGGCGGCAGCGTTTCATAGCCGGTTTGTGCAGGCGCTGACCGGGGCCGTGGGCGCGTATGCGACCGCTGAGGCGGCTAATGCCCTCGAGCAAGGCATGCTGGGTGCGATCAATGCGCCCGCCGCCGCGTTGTTGGGCCGCCCTTGGATCGGCAACGGCACCAACGGGGCCCCGGGGACCGGGGAGGCCGGTGGGCCTGGCGGGTTGTTGTTGGGCAACGGCGGCAACGGTGGCTCAGGTGCCCCCGGCCAGGCCGGGGGTGCCGGTGGTGCCGCCGGATTGATCGGCAACGGCGGGGCCGGAGGTGCCGGAGGTGCCGGCGCGTCGGGTGGCATTGGCGGTGCGGGTGGGTGGCTGTGGGGTAGTGGTGGGACCGGCGGGGCCGGCGGCTTCGGCGGGGGGTCCGGTGGGCCGGGTGGCAACGCGCTGATGTTCGGCATTGGCGGCAACGGCGGACCCGGCGGGGCCGCCAGCGGAACCGGGAACGGCGGGGCCGGCGGCGTCGGCGGCGCGGGCGGTGCACTGGTAGCTATCGGTGGGGCCGGCGGTGCGGGCGGGGCCGCTACCAGCGGAACCGGCGGCGCCGGAGGTGCCGGCCGCGACGCGTTGGGCGTGTTCTTTGGTCTGGGCGGGGCCGGCGGGCACGGCGGCAACGCCTCCACGGGAACCGGCGGCGCCGGCGGTGCCGGCGGCTCGGGCGGCGCCAGCAGCCCCTTCGGGATCGACATCGCCATCGGCGGTGCCGGCGGGCACGGTGGCGCCGGTACTACTGGCGGCGCCGGCGGCGCCGGCGGCCTCGCGGGTTCCTCGGGCACCGTTTTTGCGCTCGACTTGATCTGGGCCGGCGCCGGCGGCAATGGCGGCGCAGCTACCACTGGGATCGGCGGGGCCGGCGGTGTTGGCGGCCTCGCTGTTGCCCCCGACGTCATCGGGTTCGGCGTGGCCTACGGCGGCGCCGGTGGGGTTGGCGGTGCCGCCACCGGGGTCGGCGGCACCGCGGGGGCCGGTGGCGGTGGCGGCATCGGCCTCGCGGCGGTGGGCGCGGGCATCGGCGGCGCCGGCGGGGTTGGCGGGGCCGCCACCGAGACCGGCGGCAGCGGCGGCGCCGGTGGCCACGGCTACGGGCTGCTGGGCGGCGTGGGCGGTGCCGGCGGGCACGGCGGCGCCGCTCCCGCTGGTACCGGCGGCAATGGCGGTGGCGGCGGCACCGGCCTAGGGTTCGTCGGCACCGGCGGGAACGGCGGCAACGCCGGCACCGGCGTCGGGGTTAATGGTGGCAATGGCGGCAACGGCGGCACGGCCTACGGCGCATTCGCGGCAATCGGCGGAGGCGGCGGCGCCGCCGGCGCCGCTACCAGTGGAACCGGCGGGTTCGGCGGTGGTGGCGGCAGCGCGGAAGGCCTGATCTTTGGCATGGGCGGTGCCGGCGCCGCTGGCGGCGACGCTTCCACGGGTATCGGCGGTACCGCCGGTGTCGGCGGCACGGGCAGCGCCCGCAGCCCCTTCGGGATCAACATCGCCATCGGCGGTGCCGGGGGGCAGGGCGGCGCCGGCGGCACTGCTGGCGGTGCTGGCGGCCACGGCGGCGCCAGCGTTTCCTTCGGATACGCTTCACTCGGCTTAGGCCTTGGCGGCGCCGCCGGGGCTGGTGGGACCGCCACCGGGACCGGCGGCACCGGCGGGGCCGGCGGTTTTGGGGGCGTCGCCCTTGCCCCCGCCGATCTTGTCGGGTTCGCCGTGCTCCACGGCGGCGTCGGCGGGGCTGGTGGGACCGCCACCGGGGACGGCGGTACCGGCGGGGCCGGCGGCGGTGGCGGGTTCAGCGCCGCGATCTGGGGCGCGGGCGTCAGCGGCGCCGGCGGGGATGGTGGTGCCGCCACCGGGACCGGCGGTACCGGCGGCAACGGCGGCGACGGCGGCAAGGCCGAACTGGTTGGGCTCTCCGTGGCCGGTGCCGGCGGTGCCGGCGGCGCCGCC
This sequence comes from Mycobacterium riyadhense, assembly GCF_963853645.1. Lineage (NCBI taxonomy): Bacteria > Bacillati > Actinomycetota > Actinomycetes > Mycobacteriales > Mycobacteriaceae > Mycobacterium > Mycobacterium riyadhense. The sequence goes on from NZ_OY970456.1 coordinate 5,350,101, forward strand.
CCCACTGGTACCGGCGGCGACGGCGGTGCCGGCGGCGGCGCCCTCGGATTGATCGGGGCGGGTGGGAACGGCGGCAACGCCGGTACCGGCGTCGGAGCTGCCGACGGCGGCAACGGCGGTAACGCCGGGCTAGTTATCAACGGCAAGTTCAACCCGTCGCTATACGGCGACGGCGGCAACGGTGGCAACGGCGTCAACGGCGGAACCGGCGGCACCGGTGGCAGCGCCGGCCAGTTTGGCGGCACGCCGGGGAAGAACGGGTCGCCATAGCTGGTAGACCGAACCCGGTGGCCAGGGGCGGGATCGAACCGCCGACCTTCCGCTCTTCAGATGGAATGAATTGCGGGACAAGCTCGTCCGCGCTGGCCGGCAGGACCAGCTGGACCAGCGAGCGGTCGTTCAACCACTGGTTCTGAGACTGACGGCGGATAGCCGGCGGATAGATTTCGACTCTTATCGAGGGCCTCGACACGCTGCACCATCGCGGTGTGCGTATCGGAATGACCCGACGGAGCGCCGCGCTCACCGCTCGTCCGACATTTGGCATGCCGCCTACCACCACACCACAGCCAGCCCTGAGCAGCCGGCGGCCACATGGTCGAGTAGCCACAAGCCGGATGATGGTCGACAGATCAAGACCGCAGCTCCGACAAAACCAGATCTGATGATCGACAAAACAGGATAAACAAGTCGACAAATCAGGATCCAGTATACGACAAAACAGGAGTACAGTGACGGTGTGGTGCATGATGATGCTGGTCACGAGCTGATCGAGCGGCACATGCTGGAACAGTTGCGCGAGGTCGCAGAGTACACACGTATCGTACTGGTCAATGGTCCACGGCAGGCTGGTAAGACGACGCTCCTTCAACAGCTCCACGCTGAGCTGGGCGGATGGCTGCGTTCGTTGGATGTTGACGTCGAACGCGCGTCGGCGCGAGCCGATCCGGACGGGTACGTCATATCCGCGCCGCGCCCGACGTTCATAGACGAGGTCCAGCGCGCCGGGGATCCGTTGATCCTGGCGATCAAGGCGGCGACCGATCGTGACCGTCGGCCCGCACAGTTCTTCCTGTCGGGGTCGACCCGATTCCTGACGGTGCCGACGATCTCGGAATCACTGGCCGGACGCGTCGCGATCCTCGACCTCTGGCCGCCGTCTGTCGCTGAGCGTGCAGGTGTCCGGGCGGAGATCATTGCGCAACTGCTCACCGAACCCCAAGTGGTCCTGGGCATGGAGCCCGCCCCCGTCACGCGACATGAGTACCTGCAGCTGGCCTGCACGGGTGGCTTTCCGGAAGTTGTGCAGCGGCCGGCGGGTCGCGCCCGCAGCCGGTGGTTCTCGGATTATCTGCGCACGGTGACGCAGCGCGACGTGCGTGAGCTGAAGCAGATCGAGCAGACGGAGCGCCTGCCGCGGTTCATGCGCTACCTGGCCGCCATCACAGCGCAGGAGCTGAACGTGGCCGAAGCGGCGCGGGTCATCGGGGTCGACGCGGGGACGATCCGTTCGGATCTCGCGTTGTTCGAGACGGTCTATCTGGTACATCGCCTTCCCGCCTGGTCTCGGAATCTGACCGCAAAGATCAAGAAGCGGTCCAAGATCCACGTCGTCGACAGCGGCTTCGCGGCCTGGTTACGCGGGCAACGCCCCGACTCCCTGGCCAGGCCAACCGCCGAGGGCGCGGGGCCGATCATGGAAACATTCGTGATCAACGAGCTGATGAAGCTACGTGCGGTGGCCGATCTCGAGGTTGACCTGTATCACTTTCGCGATCGAGACGGACGGGAAATCGACTGCATCCTCCAGACACCAGACGGTCGCGTCGTCGGTGCCGAAGTCAAGGCCTCGGCGACAGTGAACGCCCATGATTTCCGACACTTGTCCTTCGCGCGCGACCGACTCGGCGACGAATTCATCACCGGCGTTGTCTTCTACACCGGTGCCCGGGCCCTGCCGTTCGGCGACCGGTTGATGGCTCTACCCATCAATCTCCTCTGGAACGGACAATCCCTCTCCAACCGGTAACCCGCATGCCCACTTGCCTTACAGCAAACACAGGTTCGGCCACCAATCATCGCGGGCAAGGGTCCATAGACCGGAGTCGCACCGCGAGTCGCGGCATTGCTCGCCTTATCAAGGCTCTAGTAGCTTCGTAGCCGATTCACCGCGTCGTGATCGCCGCTGCCGTTCGGCAGCTGCCACAATCCGAGGAATGGTGAACGTGCGGCCGCGCCGTCATCGAATGCGCAAGCCGGTCCGCTTGGACTCTGCGCGGCAGTGGGTTCGCTCTGGGTCCCGGATCACCGTTGGAACATACGCGAGACGTTATGGCGTCGACCGATACACCGCCTATGACGAACTCAACGCAATCGGGTTTCCGCTTCCGGCCAGCGCCCAGAAATGGGCGCAGCGACCACCCCCGGTACCGCGCAAACGCCGGCGCACCGATGAGGTCAACGACGCTGAAATGGACTGGGTCTGGGTCGGCGACCGTCGAATGTTTGTCGTCGACTACACGCCCGGCGGCGCGCCATTCGGCTGTTACGAAGACGACTTCACCGAATTCCCGTAGACGGCATGCGCCTATCGGCGTCATCGGCACCGTCTTCACCACGCTGTCAATCGGCTCGTTCTCTCCTCCCGTTCACCATCGGCAGGAGCGGTAATCGTATAGCCCAGCGACTCGAGTTCGGCCACAGCGCAACCGGGCGAGTCACGCACCACAGCGCGAGTCTGGATACGTCGCCACCTTGCCCGGCCCTCACGGATCGATTCCTCCCACCCTTCACCGCCTTCGAAGCCGCAATCACAAATCAAGAACTCGATGATGTCCTCCAGGCACGGGCGGAACCTCTCACCGCCCATCGGGATGTGTAGCGACTCGATGCTGTGTGGTGTCTTGTGGTCGAGGCGAGACAAGATATGCGACAGTGCACCACGGTGTGCCGTCAACTGAACATGTGACCTCGGCTTGCTCCGCGCGTCACGGTCGTAGTCCCACCGGATGATCGGAGCCCGGTCCACCTTGGCCTTCAGGACGAACGACGAGTGCTCCACCGCGATGTGAGTACCGTACGAGTCCACACAGAGCTTGTAGTTCGCTGATAGTTCGGCCAAACCACCCTCCAGACCATCGCCAGGGCCCCGCAGCGGCAGGGTGGCATCCACGACAGAACGCAGCCGATCCGCCGAGGCCATTGTGAGGTCGATCGTCCATCCCGTTGGGAAGCAATTGGCAGCATTCGCGACGTCGTCGACGAATGCATCTACCTCATCATTGAAAGCGTCATGCGTCAGCGCCATCGCTGCTTAGGAACTTGTCTCGCCCAAGAGAAACGCGATTGATTCAAGCTGCTCCCACGCGTCATGTTCGTCGCCGACGAGTGCGTAATTCATGGCCCGGTCGCGTACCTCCGCCAACGTCATACCCAGCTTCTCAAGGATCAGATCCCGGCGGGCTCGAAGTTCGTCGTCGGACAGCGCCGCAATCCTCGTCATCTGACCTCTCCAACCAGTAGCCAGCACGATGTCACCAGTGTTGCACCTGGTGTGTCGCGTTTGTCGCACATTGTCGCGCCTGTCATGACATCCATAGTGCGCGAATCGACCGACAAACTTCACCCCGAGGTAGCGGAAATCAACAGGGATACTACCCGTCTGCACCATTGCCGAATACCCGGTGACCAGCGAAAACACCTGGTAGCCGTTGCTCGACCCAATGCCAGTCGATTCGCTCCTGTTCGAGGCGAACTCGTTCCCCCAATCCGTCCCCGACCAGTTCCGAATAAAGGTCCCGCTCGTCAGGCGTCAGTCGCGTGAGGACCGACTTGGCCGGACGATCTTCGGTCACCCATCGGTCGCGATGGTCGAGCAGCGTCTCACGGTCCATCAGCACCGAGCGCGCTCGTGGGAGCCACGCCCGTAGACGGTCGAGAATGGCGAATCCGTGGGTATCGATGTCTCCCCAGTACAGGATGTCGGCTCCTGTCAGCAGTCGCAGCCGCCCGACCCCGTCGACTTCGAACCCTTTGCCCCAAATCACGACGCCGTCTTCAGGGACCTCGACACTCAGATAGCTGATCTCGTTCTCGACGATGACCGCGACCCGCGGGTCGACCGTGAGCTGTGCCAACTCTTCGGAACGCACCGCCAACTCAGAGAGCGTCGGGCCGGGGAAACCCAGCGAGGGCGAGGGCCGCAGCCGAACCAATCCCGGCTTCGACCGAAGACCCAGACCCGCAACGAATCCCGATGCTGTCGACGAAACGCCAAGCATCGCCGCCAAAACCGGTCGGTGCCTCTCGGCGAACTTAGTGTCAACGCCGGGCGCACTGATCTCGCGCAGATACCGATTCGATTGCCGGTGACCGTCGAGCCAAACGTAGGCAGCGATCAGCTGTGACATCTCAGGTCCGAGGCTAAGCGCGCGATGCGGATGCTCAACGACCCACTCTCGAACCCGCGGATGTTGATCTGCGAGAACCAGAAGCTCGTCGAAACGACGGACCAAGCTCCCCACGCCCAACAGCGCCCAAGCCTGCTCGATGGAAGACACCACCGCGCGAACAGGCAGCCGATTACGGCCGATCTGCCTGCCACCGATCGATTGCCACTGAAGTGAGTATCGGCCGTCGTCACGACGGCCGGCGTCAAGCGCAGCCACCCAGTCGCGCGCCGCGGCGATGTCGTCACCGACCTGCGACGGCTTGGGGCCACGAAGCGGCACCTCGATCGGCTCAAACGCATCACCGTCGGCGTACGCACGCAATAGCGACCCGTCATCCCACCGCCGTCTGACCCTGGCAGCAATGTCATCTGGTGTCGTCCACCCGGCGCTCATGGCCGCCGTCCGTCACGTCGTTTCCGGTACTCCTCGATCGTCATCGTCTGCAGACGCGAGTAAGTTCCGGTCGGATTGTCGACGAATCCGATCGCCTTCACGTACGGCTCGATGACGTGAACCTTCTGCAACGGCGTGATGATGAGAAGTTGCAGTCCGAGCGTCGCGAAGAGGTCCAGTGCGTAGCGCGTCGAGACATCCGAACCGCGCCCGAATGCTTCGTCGATGACCGCGAACCGGAAGTCGCGTGACTGCTCGGCACCCCACTCGAGCCCAAACTGGTAGGCAAGCGACGCCGCCAGGATCGTGTAGGCGAGCTTCTCCTTCTGGCCCCCGGACTTGCCGTCGGAGTCGCTGTAGTGCTCCCACTCGAGGTCGGTCTCGACGTCGCGCTCGGAGGCCGAGAAGACGAACCAGTTACGCACGTCGGTGACCCTTCGGGTCCAGTTCTTGTCGGCTTCGGCGTAGCCATCGCGGCCGCGGAAGCGCTCGATGATCCGCTTCACGTCGAGGAAACGCTGCTCAGAGTACTGGTCGCCGTCAACTGCAAGGCTGTCATTGGTCAGGTTGCGCAAGTCTGAACGGAACTGGGCGACATCCTGATTCGTGGTGGGTTCCTTCTCCAGTTTGATGAAATGACCGGGGTTGTAGGGCACCGCGCCGAGCGCCTCGTTGATGCGGTGGACCCGTTCGTCGATCACTGACGCCTGCCGGTTGAGCCAGTTGTTGAACCCCGCCAGCTCCTGGATGGCGTTCTTGTTGAGCTGTTCTTTGAACTCGCTCTCGAACCGCGGCAGATCGTCGGTCGCGACACGTTCGCGGAACGCCAGGAAGTCATGGCGGGCCTCGACATTGGCGTCCATGTCCGCGCGCAACTCAGGCCACCGGCGCAGGACTTCAGCCATGTACTGACCCAGGTTTTGTCCGTAGCCGCCGAGTTCCCGGGTGAGTTTCTCGATACGCCGATGGAGATCGGCAGACAAGCTCGTCTCGGTCTCGGCGCAGTCCGCCGCGCGCGTCGGACGGTGTTGCCCGAGGCGTTCATCGAGGGCCGCATACGACGCGCGGGCAGTTACCAGCTCTTGCTCCGGCTGCGCTTCAATAAATTCGTCGTCGCGCCTTTTGTCTTGCTCTGCTTGGGTTTTCTCCGCGGCCGTGGTGGCGAGCCTGCCAGTGAGTTTCTTAATCAGCTCCGCTACGGCGACAGCCTGCTCGGCGTTGCGGTTCAGTGCGTGGGTGATCTCCTCCAGTCGCGATGAGCCAGTCTGTAGCCGAATCCGTTCGGCGTCATGTTCGCTCGCGCGCGTCTCGGCCTCGTCAACGTCAAGGTCGAGCCAGGAGCGAAATCCTTCGACACGAAGAAGCGCGTCCAGTTTTCCCTGCAGAGCCTGTCCCTGCTCGGTGAGCCTCGCGAGCTGAGTCTCGGCCGTTTCGCGCTCTACCTCTAGCTCGGCGAGCTCGGTACGCAGCGCGGCGATCTTTCGTTCGTTGGCCCAGCCGAGGACCCACCGCCGGGGGTCGTCGACACGATGGCGGTCGTCTTTCTCGTGGCGCTCGCCGGAGCGCACTTGACCCTCACGGGTGACAGCCCGCCGCTGACTGCGGAACTCCTCAAGACTTGCTGTACAACGGAAGTCGGCCCGTTTCGTGAGTTCATTAACGAGGTATTCGCGGAACGGGCCGTCCTTGACGTCGACGCACTCAGCTAGTAGCAGCCCGTCATGCTCCGGCGGCTGGAGGCGAACCCGTTGCCGGGAAACCCTTTCGTAGACCAGCTTAGCTCCGATCACCTTGCCACCGCGGCCGTGAAATGTAAGCCGTCGACCGTTCACCCACGCGGCGACAGCGTCGTAGTGCTGCTGTGGCACCAAGAGCGAGAGGGCGAACCCACGCAGCACTCGTTCGGCTGCGCCCCGCCAATCGGAGTGCTCATCGAATACGTCGAGGAGTTCGCCCGCGTAAGGCAGGTCCTCGGGTGTCAGCCGCAGTGCCGCGCACAGCTCTGCGCGCACCTCCACCTGCTCGACGGGCAGGTTGCTGGTGCGTTGCTCCAGGCTCGCGAGTTCCTCGGCGATGACGTCGCACTTCCGTTGTAGCTCCCGCTCACGCCCGATCGCGTCGGCAGAGGCTGCGTCCACATCTCGTTTGGCGGCGGCAAGCCGCGAGCGTTCGGCGGACACCAGCGCCGACAGCGCCGCGAACTCCTCGCTGTCAGCGACCGGATCCAGCCCTGCGTCGGAGACCGCGGCGTCGAACAACGTCCGTGTGCGACGGCGTGTTTCGGCCTGGACTCGGGCCTCAGTGGCAAGTCGCTCCAGCTCCCCGATCCGATCCCCGCCGGCCTTGGCGCGCTCCTCGATGAGGGATTCGCGTTCATGGTTGAGCTTCTGTTGTTTGGCTTCGGCGGCGTCCTGCTCCCGCCACAGGGCAGATCCTTGCGTCTCAAGCCGTTCGATCTCGCCGGCAAGCAGCTTCGACCGAAGCTCTGCGATATAGAGCCGGGCGGCGGATCGCTCGCGCTCTCGAGTGTCGCGCTCGGCGAGCGCCGCGTCGTACTTCGCCGCCGTCTGTACTACGGGCTCAAGAGCGTCGAGTTGCTCCCGCGCCCGCTTGACCGCATCGTGTGCCTTGGTGAGGTCCTCGAAGTGGGCAATGATGTCGCGGACACGGTCGGTCGAATCGCTCGGTTCCAGCATGTGGTCACGCACGAAGTCGTTGAGGTTGCCAACCGACTTCATCGAGACGGTTTGGTGGAACAGCTCGAGTGCTTGCTCCGATCGGATTCCAAGTAGCCGACGCAACGAGGTTGCGTACTTGGGGAATTCGTCGAAGATGTCCGCTCCGGCGGCACGCAGCCGCTTACGCAGATCACGCAGATCGGAACCAAAGTCGGCGAAGTCCGACGCGATCGACAGTTCTTTTGTAGCGGTGACGAAGAACCGGTAGGGCTGTCCGGTGCTCTCGCGCTGCTGGAAAACCTGGGCCAAGGTGACCGTCTCGTCGTAGCCATGGTTGGTGAAGACCCCGAGAATCACCGAGTATGTTCGCCCGTTCTCGCGCAGCCCCTTGGCGCGGGATTTCCCGGTGGCCTCGTTTCGCTCCGACTTGTAGTGGCCCTCAACGTACGAGCGCAGGGTGCGTTCCCTGGCGTCGGCACCGGCGGCCTTGTTATAGGCGGCCCTGTGGGACGGCACCAATAACGTGGTGATTGCGTCGACGATCGTCGACTTGCCCGAGCCGATGTCACCGGTTAGCAGCGCGGTATCGGTGTTGGGAGTGAACCGCCAGACCTGGGAGTCGAACGTGCCCCAGTTCAACACCTCCGCGCCCTGCAAGCGGTAGCCCGCCCGTCGCGTATCACCGAGTTCGACCGTGGAAGAGGGTGTTTCACTCATCGTTGGCCACCGCTCCCGCGTACTCGCGCAGCTTGGCCGAAAAGTCTGACAGGGTCTGGGCGTCGACGTACGCCTTGAGGATTCGCCGTACCTCCCACTGGTCGCGTTGACCGCGCAACTGACGCAAGAAGCCGAGTTCGGCGGCCTTCTTGACCGTCGCCTCCGCCTGCTCCACGACTCGTGCGTCGTTCGTGGACTCAGCCTGGAAAAGCCGCAGCATCTCAACGATCTGGTCGGTGGTGAGAACCAATCGACCCTCACCGCCTGTCGTCTCGAACTCGACGAGCCGTTTGCGCAACAGCACCAGGAGCAGGCTGACGTTGTACGTCAGTGCCCGCCTGCGCACCAGACGCGGCAGCACCTCATCGCCGTCTTCGGACGGCCGGGAGCGAAGATAGGCGTAGCCCTCGGCGTCATCGACCACCACGTCGACGCCGATGGTGCCGAAATGGTCTCGCACGCCAGCGCCCGAACGTTCCAGCGTCAGCCAGGTGTCCTCGTCCGACTCGCGGTAGACGACCCCTTGCATCAACCGGATGATGGCGCTGGCGATTGCATGCTCGTTGCTCATCGTCGCCGCACCGTCACCTTCGGCAGCCTCGCTCGCTTGGTGCAATCCGGGTCGGCGGGGTCGGAGTACTCCAGGAGCGTCTCACCGGCGTCGTCCATGTCGACCGCCACGTCCTCGTCGTTGAGTGCGAGGTAGCCGACGATCTCTGCCGCACCCTGCTCGATGGGGTGTACCGCGACCACGTCGGACAAGAGAGCCGAAGAGTTCTCAGGCAGAACATCGCGGATGGTCTCGATCAAGCGTGCCTGGTCGATGAAGGTCTGCGTGAAGAGAAGGTCGGTGTCGACCTCCTCGGACGCCGATGGGATGACGCTCTCCACCGCGACCGCCGCGGGCGGCTGATAGAGCGGACGCTCAAAAGGAAGCGCGATCTCGATGCCTGGCTGATCGAGTTCAAGCCCGAAGGTCGGCGGGTTGTCGCGCAGTTCCAGAGCAACACTCTCTACTGCCCGGACCAAGTCGACGACACGCCGGTTCTCCAGCCAAACCTGGTCATCGAGGAAGCGGCGCAGTTGTTCGGATATCTGCCGGACAGTGCGCTGCGCTCGATCGGCAGCTTCAGACCAATCGTGGTGAATACCGCGAATCCGATCGTCGGCTTCGATGGTCTCGAGGGTAGAAACCTTGGCCAGGAGATCGGCAAGTTCGGCCTGGCGCGACTCGGAGAGAAGGAAGTCGTAGAACGCTTGGAAGCTCCGACCCTGGTCTGAGCCTGTGATCTCGGAGCGGCTTCCGACCAGCTCGGCGAGCAGTTCGCCCTTGGACCCCTCCCAGGCCGCGATCTTCTCTCGCGCGGCACGGTCCAGGCCGCGGAAATTCTCTTCAACCTCGCGAAAGTCCGAGAGCAGTTCCCGCGCGGTGGTGGCGAGCTGTTGGTAGCGGTCGCGGACTCCGGTCGCGTCCAGCACCTGAACAACCCCGGCCTCGACGGCCGCCATCTCGGCGTCGAGTTCGTCGCGGCGGCGCCGCAATTCGGCCAGCCGGACATCGGGTTCAACTTCGGTTCCGTGCACGATCTGTCGCAGCAGATCGACCACGGTGTGCAACCTGGACTCGGTCCCCACGAACGACCTGCCTTTGAGGCCAATGACCCACGCGTATGCCTTCTCGAACGCCGGTGTGACCTCGTAGTGGACTTCGTCATCGCCGGTTGGGTAGAACCGCCGCAGATACCCCGTGCCGGTGGCCGCCCAGTCCTCCAAATAGGACCGAGCGTCTTTCGGGAACCGTTCCTGCCCGTTCTCGGTCGAGATCTCGATGTTCAGCGCGTACATGTGGTCGTCCAACGCGGCCGCGACCTGGCTCACTGGGCAGGCGCCACGGTTGCCCTCGACGAAAAACATCCCAAGGAAGGACAAAATCAGCGTGGAGTTGCCGGCACGCAGCAGTCGCCAAGCGGGATGCCGCTCCCGCAGTGCGTCAATCGTTGCGTATTCCACCAGCAAAGCTTATGGAATCCCACCGACAGATTCGGGCGCACTCGCCCACCAGCACACGCGTGCGAGTTTGCGATTGAGGCCGAGATTGCCGATATCCGCCAACTCATTCCGCGACTGGCCACCCGGCGCGTCGCCGATCTCGCCTAACGCGGAAATCGGTCCCACACGCCGACAATCCGCCGTGGGCCAACAGCATTATCGACCGGGCGTCTGGACCATGTTCACCCACCGGATCAGAAACACCGGTAGTCCCTCGACTGGCAACACGGTCGTCGCTTCAACGTGGCACCGACAACCGCCTATCACGAAATACGTTATTCCACTTGGCTTTTAGTGGTTCTCGCTGATTCGCCAGGCGCCCGACCCGTCGGCGCTATGCCGGCGGATTTCGCCGCGTCTTGTTCACCAATCCCTTCTCGACGCCCCTGCCGCCGTCGCAAGACCTGACTCAACCGCTTACCGGCCCGTGCCGAGGAACCGCATATCAGAGCCGTGCGGTTCCAACGAGGACCTTCAGATATGCGAGCGGAAGGTCCCAACGTGTGGCGGATTTCGGCGGATGAAATGCAACCGCCAGCTGTAGTCAGCCCCACCAAAACACCCTTGAACTGCGCACATCCTCGTGGCCAGGGTCGTGATCGAACCGCCGACCTTCCGGTTCCCGGCGGATACTTGGCGGATTTTCGGCCCGACCATGCCCGACGTCCGAGCCCATTCGAGTCCGGAAAATATAGGTTGACCAGCGAATTCAACCCTAGTGGCCAGGGGCGGGATCGAACCGCCGACCTTCCGCTTTTCAGGCGGACGCTCATACCGACTGAGCTACCTGGCCGGAAGGCAGCATGTGCCTCGCCGCATTGGCGACCCTGACGGGACTTGAACCCGCGACCTCCGCCGTGACAGGGCGGCGCGCTAACCAACTGCGCCACAGGGCCTTGCTGTGCTGTACCAGCAGCACCGCGTAGCAGAGTACCCCCTACGGGATTCGAACCCGCGTTACCGCCTTGAAAGGGCGGCGTCCTAGGCCGTCTAGACGAAGGGGGCCAGAACCGAATCTCTCCGGGGCACTCGCAACGTGGTAACCGTTGGGAGCCACGTCAGCTTAGGTCACCCCGGGCCCAATCCTCAAACGAGCTCCGTGTGACTACGCAGTATTCTGAACCTCCGCGGCCCCTATAGCTCAGTTGGTAGAGCTACGGACTTTTAATCCGCAGGTCCCAGGTTCGAGTCCTGGTGGGGGCACTGAGCAGGGGCGCCGAGCACGGGCTGTCGCGTTCCTGCGGTTGCGCGACCAGGCGTCTCCTCAGCCACGTTGCAAATCTGAAAGCACCGACCGATAGGACGCCTGCCGAATGCACGGTCAGGTGGCGTTCGGACGCTCACACCGCTTGGCTATGCTCGCGACATGCTTCCCGACACAAATCAGGATGGAATCCAACCCAACGCGCCCGTCGCCCTGGTGACCATGGAAATCCGTCACCCGGCAACGGATTCCCTCAGCGAATCGGCGAGCCGGGAGTTTAAGCAGCTGCTCATCAATGACTTGCCGATCGAACGGCAGGCGCAGGACCTCAGTTGGGGCATGACAACGCCAGGTGCGCCCCCGACGCCCGTTGCGGATCGCTTCGTCCGCTACGTCAACCGGGACAACACGGCTGCCGCCTCCCTGAAGAACCAGGCCGTGGTCGTCGAGACCAGCGCCTACAGCAGCTTTGAGACTTTTAGCGACCTTGTGTTGCGGGTCGCCGACGCCCGTGCGCAAGTCTCGTCAATCGTTGGGGTCGAGCGCATCGGTCTGCGCTACGTCCTTGAAATCCGAGTCCCAACGGGTTTCGACGGCCGCGTCGAATGGAGCAACTGGATCGACGAACAACTGCTGGGACCGCAGCGCTTCACTCCCGGCGGCCTAGCCTTGACGGAGTGGCAGGGTGCCGCGGTCTTCCGCGAGGCGCAACCTGGGAAGTCGCTCATCGTGCGCTACGGCCCCGGTGTCGGCCAGGCCCTCGATCCCAGTTACCACCTGCGCCGCACCACGCCGACCCAAACCGGGCCATTCTTCCTCATGGACATCGACAGCTTCTGGACTCCACCAAGCGGTTCCATACCCGAATACAACCGAGAGGCGTTGATCTCGACATTCCAGGACTTGTATGGCCCGGCGCGTGTGGTGTTCCAGGACATGATCACCAGCCGCCTGAAAGACGAGCTGCTACGCCAATAGGTCCGGTCAGGCCCCGGAAGGTCTAGGCGCGAACACCCCGCTGCTGTAGGTGACATCGGCAAAGGCCTCAGCGAGTTCATCGTCGGGGTAGACAAAGCCGTTTGCCTCGTGCAGCTCCTTGACCGTGTGGGACGAAGTCTGCCAGCCGTTGCGAGCCAGATGGTCGATGATGTGGCTGCGCTTGCCGTGGTAAACGAGATCGTTGAAGTCGACCTCGAACCCGAGTTCACTCATCCGGTCATGGTGTGAGCGCCATCGCTCATCGGCGAAAATCGCTGTGTCAGGCACGAATTCAAACGCCAGCCGGCTGTCTTGAGCACTCAAAGCGGTGATGTTGTCGAATAGCCCGTCCTGTGCTTCGTCGGGCAAATAGACGAGCAGGCCCTCGGCGCTCCATACGGCCGGAGATTTCGGGTCAAATCCTGCCGCCCGCAAGGCCGCTGCCCAGTCATCGCGCAAGTCGACAGCAACCGTCCGTCGCTCGGCGGTCGGCTCGGCGCCGAGACCGCTCAGCGTCGAGGTCTTGAACTCGATCACCTCCGGCATGTCGACCTCGTAGACGACGGTGCCGGCCGGCCACGGCAATCGGTAGGCGCGCGCGTCGAGACCGGACGCGAGAATCACCGCCTGGCAAATTCCGCGCTTGGTGGCGTCAAGAAAGAACTGGTCGTAGAACCTGGTCCGACAGGCCATGCCCCTGGCCATCCGCGCCGGATCGAACTCGGAGTCCTCCTCGACGGGAATCTGCCCGTCCACCAACCGAACGTAAACGTCCATACCCACCGCTCGCACCAGCGGTGCCGCGTACGGGTCATCGATGAACGAATATTCCGGGTCAGAAGCCAGCGCCCGCTGCGCGGCGACCATCGTTGCCGTAGCTCCGACACTGGTCGCCAGATCCCAGCTATCACGATCGGTGCGCACCATGCTGCTCCTCTATATAGATAACCTAGTTAGTATCCCAGGTCTCCCGACGACACCGCCGACTACCCTTTCGAGGGTGACCGACTTCGCCCAACGGACCATCGATCTTGCGCGCCAGAACGTCGCCGATGGCGGCCGCCCGTTCGCGACGGTCATCGTCAAAGATGGCGAGGTACTCGCCGAGAGCGCCAATAAGGTTGCTCAAACCAACGACCCGACCGCTCACGCCGAAATCCTGGCCATTCGTCAGGCGTGCACCAAGCTGGGCACCGAGCATCTCGTTGGTAGCACCATCTATGTGCTGGCTCATCCCTGCCCGATGTGCCTGGGATCGCTTTATTACTGCTCCCCCGACGAAGTCGTGTTTCTCACGTCGCGCGACGCGTACGAGCCGCACTACGTCGACGACCGCAAGTATTTCGAGCTCGCCACGTTCTACGCCGAGTTCGCCAAGGAGTGGCGGGACCGACGCCTCCCGATGCGCTACGAACCCCGACCCGCCGCAGTAGACGTCTACCGGTTCTGGCAAGAGCGCAACGGCGGTAGCCGCACCGCGACCGTCATCCCGGCCGGGTAGCGCGCCATCGCATCGGCACAGCGGCCGACAGCGCATCGCGCTATTGTCTGCGTATGCATGCAGATAATAGACCTCATCGGTTGCCGGATGACCAGGTCGGCCTGGTGGTCGAGGTGTTCCGGATGCTGGCCGACGCCACCCGCGTGCAGATTCTGTGGTCGCTGACAAATCACGAGATGTCGGTCAATGAACTCGCCGAGCACGTGGGCAAGCCGGCGCCGTCGGTCTCCCAGCACCTTGCGAAGTTGCGGATGGCACGCCTCGTGCGAACCCGCCGGGACGGAACCACGATCTTCTACAGCCTGGAGAACGAACATGTGCGCCAGCTAGTCATCGACGCCGTGTTCAACGCCGAGCACGCCGGTCCCGGGGTGCCCCGTCACCACCGCGCCGATGCTGGACTGAAAGCGGTCGCCGACGATGCCGGCTAAGCGAATCTAATAGCAACACAACATATTTCCCGCAAGGCGAGACAACCAGGGTCAGACCGTAGGGCAGTAATGCATCGGGTTGTCACGCTCGTCTAGCGGCGGCAGATTGCGCGCGGGCGTCTGCACCAGAGGTGCGTCGGCCGGGATGCGTGCGGTGGCGCGGTCCAAGCCGGCACGGGCCCGCGGGTGCTTGCGGTATCGGCGAGGCACCAAGGCGAAGATCAGACGGACAATGTCGCCGAAGCGTCGGTGCAGCCATTCGTCATGCCGCGACCATCCATAGCCCATCAGCTCGCGGACCGGCCGATCGTAGAGGCCCACCGTCAGCCAAACGATAAACGGCGCCAGCAACTTGCGCTGCGCGGCCCATAACCGATCCGGGATCCGTTGAGCGAACGGAGGCTTGGGCAGTTCGGTAAGATCCAGCACGGCACGTGCGGCGTAGTTGTTCTCCAACACGTTGCGGCACATGTGGTCCCAATAGACCTGGAATTCCTCCCAGGAAGCGGGGACCGGCCGCATGCTCATGCCGTACATCCGATACCAGTCGATGTGTTCGTCGAACAACTGACGCTTCTGCGCATCGGTCAGCCCGCCACAGAAGCGTTCGGCCACATGGATAGTGCCCACAAAGAACGTCGCGTGCGCCCAGTAGAAGACGTCGGGGTTCAGTGCGTGGTAGCGACGGCCGGCGGAGTCGACACCCTTGATGGTGACGTGGTAGTCGCGCACCTCCGCTCCGGTGATCGGTGCCCGGTCGCCGTCGAAAACAACGCCGGCGATCGGGTACAACGACCGCATCAGGCGCGGCCAGCGCTCCCGGAAGAATGTCGAGTGGTCCTCAACCGCCGCACCCAACTGCGGGTGCATGTTCTGCATGGATCCAGCCCACGGGCCTTGTAGCATGCCGCGCCAGTCCCCGAAGTACCGCCACGTCAAGGAATCGGGGCCTAGCGGCGCCGGCGGGGCCTCGTAGCCCAACGACGACACTGGACAGCCGCCGGCCACCGCGTCAGACCCCCGCGGCATTGCAACCTCGCCATCGCCGCCCGCAATTGAGCCCACCTTGGTGCTGGTCAGCGGGCATTGCGCCGACGTATCTTGAGTCACTGTGATTTTCCCCTGCCCTCAGCGTCAGCGTCAGCAGTTCTGACTACACGCGTTGTCACTTTGAGAGTTTAGGAGCGACGTGCAGACGGGTCAAAGACGGGGCCGCTGGTCCGGTGTCCCCCTCGAGGATCGCAACGCGCTTCGTCGCGACAATCTCATCGCTGCCGGCGTGCAGTTGCTCGGCGGGGAAGGCGGCCCCGCGCTGACGGTGCGTGCCGTCTGCCGCAAGGCCGCGCTGACCGAACGCTACTTCTACGAGAGCTTCGCCGACCGGGAACAATTCGTGCGCGCGGTCTACGACGACGTCTGTACCCGCGCGATGGCGACCCTCACGTCCGCCAAGACCCCACGCGAAGCGGTCGAGCAATTTGTTGCGCTGATGGTCGACGATCCGGTGCGCGGGCGCGTGTTGTTATTGGCACCGGCGGTAGAACCAGTCCTGACCCGGTCTGGGGCGGAGTGGATGCCCAACTTCATCGAGTTGCTGCAGCGCAAGCTGTCCCGAATCGTTGATCCTGTTCTGCAGAAATTGGTGGCCACCAGCTTGATCGGCGCCCTAACGGGGCTGTTCACCGCGTATTTGAACGGCCAGTTGGGAGCGAGCCGCGCGCAATTCATTGACTACTGCGTCGACATGCTGCTCAGCACGGCTGCGACCTATGTACCGCGGCGCGAGCACGGCGAGGCCGAGGTCCGGGCTGCGGCCGGGCCACACGACTGATCCAGGTCGCGAGCGAGACCTTGGCGACCCCAGCTTCGCCGTGTCCGCGATTGCGCCTGACGTGCCACGCCGGGACGCAAACTTGATGCTACTGGGAGACACAGATATATTGAGTGCAACCCATAGACACAGATAACTGGAGGGATCATGTCAGCCACGCTGACCGACCTACAGCTGCTGCACGAACTTGAGCCGCTGGTCGAGGAGAAGCTCAACCGGCACCTGAGCATGCACAAGCCCTGGAACCCGCACGACTACATCCCATGGTCGGACGGCAAAAACTTCTATGCTCTCGGCGGCCAGGACTGGGATCCCGAACAGAGCAAGCTTTCCGACGTTGCCCAGGTGGCAATGGTGCAGAACCTCGTCACCGAGGACAACCTGCCGTCTTACCACCGCGAGATCGCGATGAACATGGGCATGGACGGCGCCTGGGGCCAGTGGGTCAACCGCTGGACCGCCGAGGAAAACCGGCACGGCATCGCGTTGCGCGACTACCTGGTGGTGACTCGTTCCGTCGACCCGGTCGAGCTGGAGAAGCTTCGCATAGAGGTAGTCAACCGGGGCTTCAGCCCGGGCCAGAACCACCAGGGTCAATACTTTGCCGAGAGCGTCACCGACTCCGTCCTCTACGTCAGCTTCCAGGAACTGGCCACGCGGATTTCGCACCGCAATACCGGCAAGGCCTGTAACGACCCCGTCGCCGATCAGCTAATGGCTAAGATCTCGGCCGACGAGAACCTGCACATGATCTTCTACCGCGACGTCAGCGAGGCCGCGTTCGACCTCGTTCCCAACCAGGCGATGAAGTCGCTGCACCTGATTCTGAGCCATTTCCAGATGCCCGGCTTCCAGGTACCGGAGTTCCGACGCAAAGCCGTGGTCATCGCCGTAGGGGGGGTCTACGACCCGCGTATCCACCTCGACGAGGTCGTCATGCCGGTGCTGAAGAAATGGCGCATCTTCGAGCGCGAGGACTTCACCGGCGAAGGAGCCAAGTTGCGCGATGATCTTGGCCGGCTGATCAAGGAACTCGAGATGGCCTGCGACAAGTTCGAGGTGTCCAAGCAGCGCCACATCGAGCGGGAAGCCCGTACCGGTAAGAGGGTCACCGCCCACGAGCTGCATAAAACCGCAGGCAAACTGGCGATGAGCCGTCGGTAGCCCGGCGACGATGCAGAGCGCGCAGCGCGATGAGGAAGAGGCGGGCAATCCAACCCAGCCCGGCGACGATGCAGAGCGCGCAGCGCGATGAGGTGGGGGTACCCCCAGCCGCGAAGCGGCGAGGCGGAGAGGCGGGCAATCCAACCCAACCCGGCGTTGCGCATCGGTCCGATTCCGCTCGCCAGCCCGGTTGTGCTGGCCCCGATGGCCGGCGTGACGAACGTCGCATTCCGCACGCTGTGTCGTGAGTTAGAGCAGTCGAGGGTCGGCACGGTCAGCGGACTGTACGTCTGCGAGATGGTGACCGCACGCGCGCTCGTCGAGCGCCATCCGGTGACCATGCACATGACGACGTTCTCCCCGGATGAGTCCCCACGCTCGCTGCAGCTCTACACCGTCGATCCCGAAACCACCTACGCGGCGGCCCGCCTGATCGCCGACGAGGGCCTTGCCGATCACATCGACATGAATTTCGGCTGCCCGGTCCCCAAGGTGACCAAGCGCGGCGGCGGCGCGGCGCTGCCGTTCAAGCGGCGGCTGTTCGGCCAGATCGTCGCCGCGGCGGTCCGTGGCACCGAAGGCACCAATATTCCGGTGACCGTCAAGTTCCGCATCGGCATCGACGACGCTCACCACACGCACCTGGACGCCGGCCGTATCGCTGAAGCCGAAGGTGCTGCCGCGGTCGGCCTGCACGCCCGGACGGCGGCACAGCGCTATTCCGGCACGGCCGATTGGGAGCAGATCGCCCGGCTCAAACAGCAGGTTCGGACGATTCCAGTATTGGGCAACGGCGACATCTACGACGCCAGCGATGCGCTGGCAATGATGGCTACCACCGGGTGCGACGGCGTTGTCATTGGCCGCGGCTGCCTGGGCCGGCCATGGCTTTTTGCCGAGTTATCGGCCGCGTTCACCGGCAACCCACCACCCATCCCGCCGACGCTCGGCGAGGTCGCCGACATCATCCGCCGGCACGGCGCCCTGCTTGCCGCGCATTTCGGCGAAGACAAGGGCATGCGCGATATCCGCAAGCACGTCGGTTGGTATCTACATGGCTTTCCGGCCGGCTCTGCCTTGCGGCGAGCGTTAGCGCTGGTCAAGACGTTGGACGAACTTGACTGTCTGCTGGATCGGCTGGACGGCAATGTCCCGTTCCCGGACGCCGCCACCGGCCCGCGTGGTCGCCAGGGTTCACCCGCCCGGGTTGCCCTGCCCGACGGTTGGCTGAACGATCCCGATGACTGCCATGTGCCCGAAGGGGCCGACGTCATGCATTCGGGTGGTTGAACCGAGACGCTCTTGAAATCGGGTGTGCGACACGAATGTAGGTGCTCGGGATTGCGGCTGGTGGCGCGATAGTCTGGTTGTGGTATAAACAACCAGACTAGGAGCGTGGATGGTGGATCCGTCGTTGGACGATCTGGAGGGGCAGCGGACCAGGCTCTACGAGCAGCTGGCCGCGACGGGCGATTTCCGGCGCGGCTCGATCAGCGAGAACTACCGTCGCTGCGGGAAACCCAACTGCGCGTGCGCGCAACCGGATCACCCCGGGCACGGGCCGCGGTATCTGTGGACGCGCACCGTGGCCGGGCGCGGTACCAAGGGGCGGCAGTTGTCGGCCGAGGAGGTGGACAAGGTGCGCGCCGAGCTGGCCAATTACCACCGCTTCGCGGCGGTGAGCGAGCAGATCGTGGCGGTCAACGAAGCCATCTGTGAGGCGCGCCCGCCCGGTGCGGCCGGCACGGTTTCGTCCACGGTCGACACGCAGGCCGAAAAAGGGGGCTCCGAGAGGCGCTCGAAGCGGAGTTCGCGGCCGAGGTAGACCGGCTGGCCGCGCTGGCCGTGCGGTCGCTGGGTACCTCAGGGGAGGATTTGGAGGCCGTGGAGCTGGCGATCCGCACCGCGATGACCCGGCTCGGTGCCTCGCTGCTAGGCCGATTGCTGGCCGCCGACACCGGCCACCGCGGACCCCGGATCGACTGCAGTGCAGGTCATGCGGCCGAGTTCGTCGGCTACCGGACCAAGACGATCCAGACCGTGCTGGGGCCGGTCGAACTGCGCCGCGCCTACTACCACTGCGGCGGGTGCGGGCGCGGCCTCGTTCCGCGTGACGACGTGCTCGGTGTTACCGGGGCGTCGCTGTCGCCGGGACTGCGCCGGATGGTGGCCCGCGCCGGGGCCGCGCAACCGTTCGCCACCGCGTCCGACCTGCTCGCTGAGCTGGCCGGAATCCGGTTGAACCCCAAGCGGATCGAACGCAGCGCCGAAAACGACGGTGCCGCCGTCGCGGCGCGCATCGCCGCCGAGTCGGCCGCCATCGCGGCCCGCCGGGTGCGCGTGCTGCCACCGGCGGTGCTGCCCGACAAGCTCTACCTCGCCATCGACGGCACCGGCGTGCCGATGGTGCCCGCCGCCACCACCGGGCGTGCCGGCAAGGCCCCCGACGGGCGGGCCCGCACCCGCGAGGTCAAACTCGCCGCCCTGTTCACCCAGACCACCGTCGACACCGACGGCCGGCCAGTGCGCGACCCGGACTCCACCAGCTACCTGGCCAGCTTCGCCCCCGTGGCCGAATTCACCACCCTGGTGGCGGCCGAGGCCCGCCGCCGCGGCGCCGATGCCATCCGCCAACTGGTCGTCCTCGGCGACGGCGCGCCCTGGATCTGGAACCTGGCCACCGCGATCCTGCCCGCGGCCACCCCGATCGTGGACCTCTACCACGCCCGCGAACACCTGCACGCCCTCGCCGCGCACCTCACCGGCGTCCTCGGCGATGAGCACCTGGACTGGTTGGCCGCCCGCCTGGCCGACCTCGACGCCGGCGACATCGAAACCCTGGTCACCCAAACCGAGCGGCTCCTGCCGCAACTACCAGACGACACCGCCCACCAGACGGCAAGAGCACTGCCGTACTTCAAGACCAACGCCCACCGGATGCGCTACGCCTACTTCCGCGCACACGGCATGTTCGTCGGCTCCGGAGTCGTCGAGGCCGGCTGCAAATCCCTCGTCGGCCAGCGACTGAAACTGTCCGGCATGCGCTGGAACATCCCCGGCGCCACCGGCATCCTCACCCTGCGCTGCCAACAGGCCAGCGGTCGCTTCGACCGCATCTGGACCCAGCCGCACAACCAGATCGCCGCCCACGCCACCGCATGACCAGCAGGCCAACGGTTCAACTCAAGATCAACTTCGATTACCTATAAATCTGTCGCACACCCCTTGAAATCGCGTCTTCGCCGATATGTCAGTACGATGTGAGCCTTACGGAACTGCGCAGCGCTGATCAGGTAGCGCTGCGCTCGCGCTTGTGCACAGCACACCTGACGTCCGCATCAGACCTTCGGAGGCCGGTAGGACATGAGTGACGGCGAACACGACGCCACTCGTGGCCTTCGGCGCGCCTTCGGGGCCCGTGCCGATGCTGAATGGCATACCGCACAAGCGCGGCAAACGCCAGGCGCCGCGCCGTGGGAACGGTTCTCTGCGCCGGCGGTCGATATAGATCGCAGCCGACGGTCGGCTCCGCCACCCGAGGAACCCGAAGAACCAAAACAGCCCGAGGACACGTCGAGAGTCGGAAGTCACGTCGGCGGTGGGGTCAGTGTGGCCGAACTGATCGCAAAACTCGGCGCTCCTGTTCCTGCCCATCCCACTCACCATCGCGTCGCCCCGGACCCTGAACCAGGCCCTGAGCCGTCCGACGCCGACGACCAACTGGACACTCAGGTCATCCCCATCCCGGCCTACGCTCTCGAGCTCCAATCGGAGCTTCCCGACCTCGGAGCTACCCACCATCGCGCTGACGACGAGATCCACGTCAACGCCGAACAGCCCACCAAGGCCACGCGCATCCGTCGAACGAAGACGTCCAGGGCGCCGAAAACCCGCAAGTCAAAGCCAACGTCGCGGCGCCGCCCGCTGTTGCTGGCCGGACGCTCGCTGGCGGCGTTGGTTGCCCTGCTGGCTCTGGCCCTGACTGGCGGGGCTTGGCAGTGGAGCGCGTCGAAGAACAGCCGGCTGAACATCGTGAGCGCGCTCGACCCGAGTTCGGGCGACATTGTCGACCCCAACGCGCAGTACGGCGATGAGAACTTCTTGATCGTCGGAATGGACTCTCGCTTGGGTGCGAACGCCAATATCGGCGCCGGCGACACCGAGGATGCGGGTGGCGCGCGGTCGGACACCGTAATGCTGGTCAACATTCCAGCGAATCGCCAACGAGTGGTCGCGGTGTCGTTCCCGCGTGACCTTGCCATCAACCCGATCAAGTGCGAAGCCTGGAACCCTGAGACCGGCAAGTACGGACCCATCTACGACGAGAAGACCGGAACCATGGGTCCCAGGATGGTTTACACCGAGACCAAGCTGAACTCGGCGTTCTCCTTCGGTGGTCCGAAGTGTTTGGTGAAGGTCATTCAAAAGCTGTCGGGGTTGAGCATCAACCGGTTCATCGCGGTCGACTTTGTCGGTTTCGCGCGTATGGTCGAGGCGCTTGGCGGCGTCGAGGTGTGCTCCACCACCCCGTTGCGGGACTACGAATTGGGCACGGTGTTAGATCACGCCGGACGCCAGGTCATCGACGGGCCGACCGCGCTGAATTATGTGCGGGCCCGCCAGGTCACCACCGAGAGCAACGGCGACTACGGGCGCATCAAACGCCAGCAGTTGTTCTTGTCGTCGCTGCTGCGTTCGATGATCTCCGCGGACACCTTGTTGAACCTGAACAAGCTCAACAACGTCGTCAACATGTTTATCGGTAACAGCTACGTCGATAACGTCAAGACCAAAGACCTGGTCGAGCTCGGTCGGTCGCTGCAGCACATGGCGGCCGGGCACGTCACGTTCGTCACGGTGCCCACCGGTGTGACAGACCAGAACGGCGACGAGCCCGCGCGCACGTCCGACATGAAGGCGCTTTTCACCGCGATCATCAACGATGATCCGCTGCCATTGGAAAACGATAACAACGCCCAGATGTTGGGAACCTCCCCAACCTCGGGGCCGACTACCCCGCCCACCACCAAGAAGGCGCCCCCTGGCGCGACGAATGAGACTCAGCGCGAGCAGGTGACAACGACCTCTCCGCAAGAGGTCACGGTTCAGGTCTCCAATGGCACCAGCACCGCCGGCCTGGCCACCGCCGCCGCTAATCAACTGAAACGCAACGGCTTCAACGTGATGACGCCGGACGACTACCCGAGTTCGCTAAAGGCCACGACGGTGTTCTTCGCGCCGGGCAACGAGCAGGCCGCCGCCACTGTGGCCGCGGCGTTCGGCGGTTCAAAGGTCGAGCGGGTTACCGGAATCGGACAGGTGGTTCAGGTCGTCCTGGGCCCAGACTTCAGCTCGGTGACCACGCCCCCGCCCAGCGGCTCCTCGGTCAGCGTTCAGATAAGCCGCAACTCCACCGCCACTCCCACCAGACTCCCCGAAGATCTGACGGTCACTAACGCCGCCGACACTACCTGCGAGTAAAGCCTGGGAAGCGCGGCGGCGTTTCCCGTATCGAGAACGTAGGCTTTGTTCCATGCGGACCGCCTACCATGAGCAACTCTCGGAATTGTCCGAGCGGCTCGGCGAGATGTGCGGGCTGGCAGGGATCGCCATGGAGCGGGCAACACAAGCGTTGTTGCAGGCCGATCTGGTGTTGGCCGAACAGGTGATCTCCGACCATGAGAAGATCGCGAGCCTGAGCACCCGCGCCGAGGAGAGCGCCTTCGTCCTGTTGGCCTTACAGGCACCGGTCGCCGGTGACCTCAGATCTATCGTCAGCGCCATCCAGATGGTGGCCGACATAGACCGCATGGGTGCGCTGGCCCTACACGTCGCCAAGATCGCCCGCCGGCGACATCCCCAACATGCATTGCCAGAAGAGGTCAACGGCTATTTTGCCGAAATGGGCAGGGTCGCAGTCGAATTGGGCAGCAGCGCGCAAGAGGTGGTGCTGTCTCGCGACCCGGAGAAGGCCGCGCGGATCCGCGAAGAAGACGACGCGATGGACGATCTGCACCGGCATTTGTTCACGGTGCTGATGGATCGGGAGTGGAAGCACGGTGTGGCGGCCGCCGTCGACGTTACGTTGCTGGGCCGGTTCTACGAACGCTTCGCCGACCATGCCGTCGAGGTGGCACGCCGCGTCATCTTCCAGGCGACCGGCAGATTCCCCGAGGACGATACGCCGCCCTCTTCGTCGAGCTGACGTTCTACAGCCGCTCTGCCTCGATCACATGCGTGGGCGAGTGCGTCGGAACGACACGCAGCAGTCGAAAGCCGGCGGCCGAGAAGAGCTTCTCGATTTCGGCGCGGGTTCGTTCGCGTCCGCCGTTGTACAAGACCAGCATCTCGAGGTCGAGGAGCTTCGCGAAGCCGGGGGCGTTCCGCCTTGAAAAAGAACGCCTCGGCGGCTTCCCTCTAGGACGAAGTTACGGTGTCCCGCGAAGTTGATTTGCGGTGTGAGCTGGGCCGATGGGTGATTGTTGCGGATCTCTGTAGACAGAAACTACAGCGTGTCGCTGCCACCGACTTGCGAAATTCGCCTGTTAACGTGCATACCCGGACGAGTCAGAGCGGGAGCGGGTAGCACGAAAGTCGAAACATGAACGCGGCCAGAGCAAACGCCTGGCAATACGGTACTTCAGCTTGACGACCTCGACACTGAAACCAGGGCGACGACACGCCGAGAAGGCCCGCCCAGGTTTCAGTTTCGATGCCGGAAGGATGGCTGCGGCCCCACGGTGACCAGTGCTCCCCAGGAGCCCTGTAGCCAGAACGACTCACCCGCTGGTGGGTGAACCAGACCAGCGTTGCGCTCACGACAGGATCGGGCGCAGCGGCGGGCCCGTCGCAGGGAAGCAGCGTGTTGTGACCAAACTCTTCCTTGAAGTGGTCAAGGAACGTCGGCTCATACGCTTGGTCGGAACAGGTGGCCTGTCGCGCGATCATGGTCTTCTGGAACGTATCCGAGAGGGGCCGGATCTGGCGCAGGAAGGCCGCCCGTTTGGCCGGGTCATTCAATGTGCCGTCGTCGACCAGCTGAAATATCGCTCCTTGACTGGCGATGCGCATCCGTTCTTCGTTGCGCTCAATGAGCTCGGCGAGAGACGAAACCCCTTCGGAGTCATCGTTTTTGGCGGCGGTTCGACCGAGCGTAATGGCCAACGCGTCCAGACCATCGCGGGCGGCGACAGCGAGCCGGTAGACACTATTTGCTGGGATGCTGACGGCATCTCCCGCCTTGATGAAGCGGCCGCCGAGAAGGCGTGCAGCGCCACGGAATACGAGGAGTATCGTGTCGTGCGTGGTGCTGCGCTCGACGATCTCGCCTTCGCCGGCCTCCATCCACGCGAGCGAGAACCGCCCTCCGGTGGGTAGCAGCGCCCGCAACCCGCCCGGTTGGAGCCTCACCTAGCCAAAGCGGCCGGAGATGTAATCCTCAGTAGCCTTCTGCGTGGGATTGGAGAAGATCTTCTCGGTGTCGTCGATCTCGACCAGGCGGCCGGGCTTTCCCGCGCCTTCGAGGTTGAAGAATGCCGTCTGGTCACTCACCCGCGCAGCCTGCTGCATGTTGTGAGTCACGATGACGATGGTGTAGTCCTGCTTCAGTTCACTGATCAGCTCTTCGATCGCCATCGTCGAGATGGGGTCCAGCGCCGAGCATGGCTCGTCCATGAGCAACACATCAGGTTGCACCGCGATGGCCCGAGCGATACACAATCGCTGCTGCTGCCCACCGGACAATCCGCCGCCGGGCTTGTCCAACCTGTCCTTGACCTCGTCCCAGAGATTGGCGCCGCGCAGGGAGTATTCGGCCGTGTCGTCGAGCACTTGGCGATTGCGGACACCCTGCAGCTTCAGGCCGGCCACCACATTGTCGCGAATTGACATCGCGGGGAACGGATTAGGTCGTTGAAACACCATCCCGATTGCCCGACGCACCCCGACGGGGTCAATGCCCGGCGCGTATATATTTTCATCGTCGAGCAGCACCGTGCCTTCGACGCGAGCGCCGGGGATCACCTCATGCATCCGGTTCAGCGTGCGAAGCACCGTAGTTTTGCCGCAGCCCGAAGCGCCAATGAATGCCGTCACGCTGCGCGGCAGAACCGACAGTGACACATCGGCGACCGCGTGAAACGACCCGTAGTAGATGTTGACCTCCTTGAGGTCCAACCGTTTGGCCACTTACGCTCCTGCCGACGACTTCTTACGGGCGAATATCTTCGCGACCGCCATGGCTCCGATATTGGTGGTTGCGACGACCAAGATCAAAGTCAGCGCAGCGCGCAGCCACAAGTTCACCGCACCCGCGTTTGCTGGGTTGGGCGTTGTCACTGTGATCCCGTCGATATTGTCGTCTGCCGAGGCCATCCGGTTGGTCAAACAAGTCAGTGCATCGCGTTGATCGCGGCGACCAGGCGCGCCTTGACTTTATCCGGCAACGGAACGTAACCGGCCGAAGAGAGGCCGGCTTGGCCGTCGTTGACGGCGGTGGTGAGGAATGCCTTGATCGCGGCTGCGGTGTCCGGCTCGTATCCCCCGGAGCACACGATCTCGTAGGTGGCCAGCACCAAGGGGTAGGTATTGGGCTCCCGCAAGCCGTAGATCGAGTTCAGCTCCAGTACGAGATCATGGCCACTGGCCGCGAACGAGACGGCGTCGACGGCATTGCGGGCGGTTTCATCGGTAAGCGGGACCACGCCACCGCCGGTGTTGAGTTGCGCGAATGGCACGCGGGCGTGATCGGCGAAGCCCTTTTCGATGTATCCGATCGCGCCCGAGGTGGTCTGCACCGCCTGGATCACCCCAGCTGACCGTTGCACACCTTCGCCGACGCCGCCGCGAAACTCGGTGCCAACACCCTTGGTCCAACTCTGCGGCGCGGCGGCGGTCAGATACTTCTGAAAGTTGTCGGTGGTTCCCGACGAGTCGTTGCGGTAGATGGGTGTGATCTTAGTGTCGGGTAGCGCCACACCAGGATTGAGTGCGGCCAGTACCGGATCGTTCCACATTCGAATCGCGCCGCTGAAGATCTTGGCCACCGCGTCAGCATCAACGATCAACGTTTGAACGCCAGCCACGTTGTATACCAATGCAATTGGCCCAAACACCAACGGAAGATCCCACGCTGCGTTGCCGTTGCACCGCTTGGCGGCCGGGTCAAGCTGCGCAGCGACCAGTGGCGAGTCCGAGCCGGCGAAATCGACATGGCCGGCGATGAACTGCTCGCGCCCGACGCCCGACCCGGTCGGGTTGTACGACACCTTTTTGCCCGGACACAGCTGGCCCCACACCTGGTTGAACAACGCGATGGCGTTCAGTTGAGCGGTTGAGCCCTCAGCCGTCAACGAATTCTTACCCCCACAGGCAGCCGGGCGGGGGGCTGCTGGCGACATCACCGCGGAGCCGCTCCCATGGTGGTCATCACCGCCGCAGGCGGCGAGAACCCCTCCGCATATCGCCGCAACAACCACCGCCATTGCCCTGCCCACCGTGTCGAGCCTCACCCGATCTCGCTTCCGAACCCATTCTCGACGGTTGCCGGCGCTGCTGGCCGTCTCCCACAGGGAGATTGCCAGGTCACAGTAGAAGTATGCCCGGTTGCAGACATCGACTGGTTTCGGTCAGGTATCCGTCGCAGCCAGCGCGTAGGCCGTGTCGACGCTGTAGGTCGTGAAACCCAGGCGTTGGTAGGTCCGCACCGCGGCTGCATTGTCGGATTCCACGTAGAGCATCACGGTGGGTTTGGCTGCATCGGCCAGCCGTCGTGCCAGCGACGCGAGCCCAATCGACGTCAACAACTGCCCCAGGCCGCGACCCTGTGCCGATGGGTCGACACCTAGGACGTAAACCTCACCCAGACCCGGGTGGTCGCGGTGCACTTTGGTCCAGTGGAAGCCCAGCAGCCTGGCGGGTTCGCCGGACCTGTCGTCGAAAGCCAGGAACAAACCCGCCGGGTCGAACCACGGTTCGCTGCGCCGCTCGGCCAGCTGAACTTCATCCCAGCCACCCTGTTCTGGGTGATGTGCGAAGGCGGCGTCGTTGACCCGCAGCAGCTCGGCGTCATCCGATGCGCCCGCGTAAGTGCGGACCCGCAGACCGTCGGGGATCGCCGGTTCGGAGATATCACGCAAGGGGCGTCGCATTTGCATCAGTTCGCGGACGGGGATCAGACCCAGCGCGGACGCGGTCGCCTGGGCGGGGGGCAGCGTGCCGTGCGCCCAGAACTGGTTGTGCCCGCCGGACTTGGCCAAGGCCGCTCGTACCATCCCGGCGCCGATACCACGACGTCTGGCCTGCGGCAGCACCACTAACTCCGCCATCGAGCCACCTGGACCGAGGTTGAGGTAGCCGATGATTGCGTTGTCGGAGTCAGCGGCCAGCAGATGCCCGGTGCGTTCGTGACCCAATTCCCGCAGCACCTGTTCCCCCACAGGCGCTACCCCATCGAATTCGGTTGCCGCCGTGATCAGCTCGCGCACGCCTTGCTGCTCATCGGCGGTCAATGCGGAGCGCCAGCCAGGCGTTGTCACTGACTGCGCAACGGGTCGACCAGCGGGTCATGGAGATCATCTCGCTCGGGTTCGTTGTCATCGTCGGTGTCGGGTTCTGATACTGGAGCTCGACCGCGCGCTGGCCGAACCGCCTTATATCCGACGTTGCGTACGGTGCCGATCAACGCTTCATGTTCGGGCCCGAGTTTGGCACGCAGTCGTCGTACGTGGACGTCGACGGTCCTTGTGCCGCCGAAGAAGTCATATCCCCATACCTCGTGCAGCAGCTGCGCGCGAGTGAACACGCGGCCGGCGTGCTGCGCCAGGTATTTCAACAGCTCGAACTCTTTGTATGTGAGGTCGAGGGGACGGCCGCGCAGCCGGGCGGTGTAGGTGCCTTCATCGATCACCAACTCGCCCAGGCTCACCTTGCCCACGCTTTCTTGGTCAGCTAAGCCTCCACGGCGCCCGACCACCAGCCGCAGCCTGGCGTCGATCTCGGCGGGCCCGGTAGTCGGCAGCAATATCTCGTCGAGCCCCCAGTCCGCGCTGACCGCCACCAGACCGCCTTCGCTCACCACCGCCAATACCGGGGCTGACCGGCCCGCTGTGCTCAACAGACGGCATAGACCGCGCGCGGCCGAGAGGTCATGGCGCGCGTCGACAAGCACCGCGTCGGCGTTTCCCGCCTCCAGCAGTGAGGAAGCCTCCGCAGGCGCTGTCCGCACAGTGTGAGGAAGCAGCGACAGCGAGGGCAAGACCGGCTCGGGATACAGCTCCGAGGTCAGCAGTAATAACTCCAACAAGCCCCTCCAGCGTCGTGGGAAAGGCATCTCCCAGATTCATCGCGCCACGTGACGTTAGCGGCCAGCTGATCTAACGATAACGTGCCACCTGGTCTTTGGCCCGGTGACGATGCGTTCCGCAACGGAACGCTGAGGAACCGGGCAATCAAGCTGGGCCCGGTGACGATGCGTTCCGCAACGGAACGCTGACTGTGAACCGGCGGCTTTGAGTGTGCACACAGGGTGGAAAATCCGCGATTCCTCCTCCCTAGACGCACGCTCAAAGCCATCAGCGCACACTCAAATCAGTAAGCGCCGACCCAGCCCGCTGATAGGCCACAATATGCGGATGCGCAAGGTGCTGATCGGTGTGACCGCCGCGACGATCGTCGCCGTCGTCGTCATCCTCGGCGCCGTCGGAGTCGACTTCGGCGCCAGCATCTACGCCGAATACCGGCTCTCGATCAGCGTGCGCAAGGCGGCAAATCTGGGGTCGGACCCCTTCGTCGCAATCCTTGGATTTCCGTTCATCCCGCAGGCGATGCGTGATCACTACGACGAGCTGGAAATCAAGGCCTTCGCCGTCGAGCACGCGACGGTCGGCAGCGCCACCCTCGAGGCCACCATGCACTCAATCGATCTGACCAATTCGTCCTGGCTCATCGGCCCCGATGCAAAGCTGTCGATGCGCGAACTGGAGAGCCGCATCATCATCGACTCCACGCACCTGGGGCGCTACCTGGGGATTAGCGACCTGATGGTGCAGGCACCGCCTCAGGAGAGCAACGACGCCACCGGCGGCACGACCGAATCAGGGATATCGGGCAGCAACGGCCTGGTATTCAGCGGCACTCCGAAATCGGCGAACTTCGATCGCCGGGTCAGCGTCTCGGTAGACCTGTCAATGGCTCCCGACGACCAGACCACCTTGGTGGTGACCCCCACCGGCGTGGTGACCGGGCCGGACACCGCAGACCAACCCGTTCCGGCTGACAAACGGGACGCCGTGGTGCACGCCTTCGCCGGCCGGCTACCGAACCAAAAGCTGCCGTTCGCGGTGGCTCCGAACACGGTGGGTGCGCGGGGCTCGGATGTCATCATCGAGGGCATCACCTACGGAGTCACGATCTCGCTCGACGGGTTCAAGCAGTCATGAGGGCCGCAGCAGTAGCCCGCTGTTGGCTTGATCACTATGTCATTGGGTAAGCTGACCGACGTGTCAGCTCGCACTCAGCCCCTGCGCACCAAGCGCCGCACAGCGGATTTGTGTCGCATCGCGGGCTGTTGTTGTTGCTGTTGCTGTAGCCGCTGATTAGCCGCGCCCATCCACGCAGCACTCGGAGCCTATCCTGACGTGTTTCCCGTTCCGTGTAACAGGCGCATTCACACGCTTTAGCCAGACGAATCGAAAGGACCAAAACCATGGCACGCTCCGATGTCCTGGTCTCCGCCGACTGGGCTGAGAGCAACCTCGACGCCGCCAATGTCGTCTTCGTTGAGGTGGACGAGGACACGAGCGCCTACGAAGGCAGCCACATCACCGGCGCGATCAAGCTGGACTGGCGCACCGATTTGCAGGACCCGGTCAAACGCGACTTTGTCGACGCCCAGCAATTCTCCAAGCTGCTCAGCGACCGCGGCATCTCCAACGACGACACCGTGATCCTGTACGGCGGCAACAACAACTGGTTCGCGGCCTACGCCTACTGGTATTTCAAGCTGTACGGCCATCACAAGGTCAAGCTGCTCGACGGCGGCCGCAAGAAATGGGAGCTCGACGGACGCCCGCTGTCCAGCGACCCCGTCAGCCGGCCCGCGACCTCCTACACCGCGGCCGCACCGGACAACTCGATTAGGGCGTTCCGCGACGAAGTCATCGCCGCCATCAACGTCAAGAACCTGGTCGACGTGCGCTCCCCCGACGAGTTCTCCGGCAAGATCCTGGCGCCCGCGCACCTGCCGCAGGAACAAAGCCAGCGACCCGGGCACATCCCAGGCGCGATCAACGTGCCGTGGAGCAAGGCCGCCAACGAAGACGGCACCTTCAAGTCCGACGAGGAGCTGGCCAAGCTCTACGCCGACGCCGGTCTGGATGGCACCAAGGAAACGATTGCCTACTGTCGAATCGGGGAACGGTCATCGCACACCTGGTTCGTTTTGCAGGAGCTGCTCGGGCATAGGAATGTCAAGAACTACGACGGCAGTTGGACGGAATACGGCTCCCTCGTGGGTGCCCCGATCGAGTTGGGAAGCTGATATGTGCTCTGCGCCAAAGCAAGGACTGACGTTGCCCGCCAGCGTCGACTTGGAGAAGGAAACGGTGATCACCGGCCGCGTGGTGGATCGCGACGGGCAAGCCGTCGGCGGCGCGTTCGTGCGCCTGTTGGACTCGTCCGACGAGTTCACCGCGGAGGTCGTCGCGTCGGCCACCGGTGATTTCCGGTTCTTCGCCGCGCCGGGATCTTGGACGCTGCGCGCGCTGTCGGCGGCCGGCAACGGTGACGCCGTGGTGAAGCCGTCGGGCGCTGGCATCCACGAGGTAGACGTCAAGATCGCCTGACAGGCTAAGTCCGGCCGGTCCCCGGAAGCCATCTCCGGCGAATAGACTCGTCGCCGTGGTGCTGTTCTTCGAGATCATGCTGGTCCTAGCGACCGTGGTCATCGCGTGGTTTGCGCTGTATGCGCTGTATCGGCTTATTACCGACGAGTCGTGACCCCTGACGACCCCCCGGGTTCCGGCGATCGTGCAGTCGCCGCTGCCGCCGAACGCGCCAAGATAACCGCAACCCGCAATATCCCCGCCTTCGACGACTTGCCGGTCCCCACCGACACCGCGAACCTGCGCGAAGGCGCCAACCTGAACGACGCGCTGCTGGCACTGCTGCCGCTGGTGGGTGTATGGCGCGGCGAAGGCGAGGGCCGCGGCCCCGACGGCGACTACCGATTCGGCCAACAGATCGTCGTGTCGCACGACGGCGGCGACTATCTGAACTGGGAAGCCCGGTCCTGGCGGCTCAACGAGTCGGGCGACTATCAAGAACCGGGTCTACGCGAGACGGGCTACTGGCGTTTCGTCAGCGATCCCGACGACCCGAGCGAGTCCCAGGCGATCGAGTTGCTGTTAGCGCATTCGGCCGGTTATGTCGAATTGTTCTACGGGCGGCCGCGGACCCAGTCGTCGTGGGAGCTAGTGACCGACGCGCTGGCCCGGAGTCGGTCAGGCGTGCTGGTCGGCGGGGCCAAACGGCTCTACGGCATCGTCGAGGGCGGAGACCTCGCCTATGTCGAGGAACGCGTCGATGCCGACGGCGGATTGGTGCCGCACCTATCGGCGCGGCTGTCGCGGTTCGTCGGATAGCCGGAGTAGCCCGGCCGATGTTGCCTTCGGCCGGTGATTCTGCCTACTGTTCGACGTCCGAGCAGCCGATGTCCGACGAAAGGAAGTCGACGGATGCCGCGTACCAGGACAACTCCGCCCGTGGCGCGGTGGACCGTGTCCGCAATTGGGCTGGTGTTGCTCGGCTACTTGGCCGCGCTGGCGCTACAACCCCGAATCCTCGACGTGCTGCCGCCGTGGCTGGCGTGGTTCGGGCGCCCGGGGTCGATGCCAACGCTCGGGATTGTGGTGGTCGTGCTTATCGCGGTGTGTGTGCTGACCTTTCGGTCGGACGGCAGCCACCGATTGGTGGGTGTTTCGTTCACCGTGATTGCAGTCCTCATCACTATGAGCGCGGTGCTGGGCCTTAGCTCGTATTGGTCGTGTCACGACGCAAACCATCCGGCGTTTTTCACCCCGCTGATGGCAACCGCCCAGCTGGTCAAGGGTGGCATTGGCGACTATTCGCTGAGCGGACGAACCTGTCCCAACCCAACCCCGGTCGGTCTGGAGCTGGCACGGATAGCGGCGTTGTCGGCAATCTTCACCGGCTTGGGCGGTGTCGTGGTGGGCGTCTTCCGGTCCCAGGTGGACCGGCTCCGGGCCAACCTTGCCGACTCCGTCACCGCCATCGTGGGTATCGACAACGACACCCAAGCAATAGTCAGTGGCGTCGCACACACGCTGGACCGACGCAGCACGTTGGTCGTCATCACCAGCGCCGGCGACGACCGCGTACAGCGGGCGCGCCGGCAGGGTGCCCGGGTGGTGTTGGTGGATTTCAACACGCCGTCGAGCCTGGTGTCGCTACGGCTGTGGCGCCACCTCGGACGTTTGTATCTGATGGCGCCCGACCCGGCGACCAACCTGTTGTGGCTAGACCTGATCAGCCGTCGACTGGCCGAGGTCGGCACCAAACAGCGGTTACCCCTCATCGTGCGCATCGATGACCCGTGGTTGGCCGAGGCGTGGCGTGCCCAACAATTCGGCGGATCCGACACCCGGTGGGCGGCCGATGTGGTCGGCAAGTACGAGATAACCGCCGGCCGGCTGCTCGACAGCATCATCGCGGCAAGGACCATTCAACGTGTGTTCGTATGCGGCACTTCGCAATTGACGCTTGCTTTGTGTGCGGATCTAACCCGTCGCGCCCTGGAACGTGATTTCTACAGCCCACCCGGACAGCCCCCGTTGCCGGCGCTCACCCTGGTCGAACGAAATGCCGACGAGTACCTGGAAGATCACGAGTTTTACCGGCAGCAAGCGGGATTCGTGTCGGATGGACCGACGATCGACGCGGTGACGGAAGCGCCGACGGTCCCGACCATGCTGCGTCTGCTCGGCGATGTTGACCCGCTAACCAGCGCCGTGATTCTGGTCGACAGCAACGCCTCAACGACGGGTACCAGGTTGGCCGCGCGCTTCCCCGACATGCCGGTCTACGCCTGG
This sequence comes from Mycobacterium riyadhense, assembly GCF_963853645.1. Lineage (NCBI taxonomy): Bacteria > Bacillati > Actinomycetota > Actinomycetes > Mycobacteriales > Mycobacteriaceae > Mycobacterium > Mycobacterium riyadhense. The sequence goes on from NZ_OY970456.1 coordinate 5,383,604, forward strand.
GATCTCAACGCCCATGCGGCCGACGAGGATTCGTCGCAGATCGTCGGCCTGCTGCAGACCTACAGCCTGGCGCTGGACACCCGCGAAGGCCAGATCCAGGATGCGTGGGAGCGCGCGGCCAGGCTGATCCATGAGCGTTATGTCGCGACGGTCGACCCGAGTTGGCCGCGGGGCCCGGCGGCGGTGCCGTGGACCGAACTCGACGAGTTCTATCGCGGGTCGAACCGGCGTCAGGTGCGCAATGCGCTGTGGATGGTCGAACAGATCGCCGGACATACCTGGAACACCTGGGGCAGCCCCCCGGCGCAACTGTCTGGGAGCGACATGGCGGATTCGCCGCCGCTGGAGCAGCTGGCTCTGATGGGCTTCGACCACTACTCCGCGCTGAGCATGGCGAAGGCAGAACACGAGGACTGGTGTCGCTACTACCGCCGCAACGGCTGGAAATACGGTACGCCCCGCGATGACTCGCGCAAGATTCACGACAAGCTGGTGGATTGGTCCGTGGTTGAAAGCAATCCGGATCTGCTCAACGCCGCGATACGCAGCTTGGCAGCCACGCTGTGGAGCCTGCGTCAACTCGGCTATCGATCACGTCCCCTATGGCAATCGTTCACCAGGGTGGGAACCGTTGTCGCGGAACAACGAAACGTTCCGTGGACGTGGGAGTCGGATTCCGGTCACACCATGAAAGCCGACGCCGGAGACTGGGCGGTCCAGGTAGACGGAAAAGTTTGGTCGGTGCGCGACGATATCTTCCGCGACACCTACGAGCCGGTCGGCGACGGGAAATGGCGCAGAAAAGGGCGGGTCCAAGCGCGGCCAGCGCTTGCGGGCGAAACGATCAACACGCTGGAGGGTCCCACGGTCGCAGCCGATGGCGACTGGGTGGTGCGCGGCGTTGACGGCGAACAATGGCCGGTTCCCGGTAAAGAGTTCGCCGAGCGTTACGCGGAATTTCACCCGCCCGCGGACGCCCACGCCGCCGACGGCGGCTGACCCGATTGCTGCGGATAACACCATGCGCTACCGTCGCAGCACGGATTTGCCGTGTTAGCTCCTGCGTCTCAGTTGAGGAGACCAAGAATGGCCATATTCATCAGCTACTCGAGCCAAGACAGGTCGTCGCTCGAAGCCCTGACGACCGCGCTGAAGCGTGCTCAGCAACAGGTCTGGTTCGACCAAGAGTTGGGCGGTGGCGACGCGTGGTGGAACGCGATCCTGGAGCAGATCCGGTCCTGTGAGGTATTCATCGTCGCGCTGTCTAACAACTGGCTACAGTCCAAGCCCAGTCAGGCGGAGTTGCGCTACGCGCAGGCCCTGAATCGGCCGATCCTTCCCGTCAAGGTGGGACCGGTCGACAGCGTTCGGGTTAACCCCGTCTCGACGCTGCAGATCATTGACTACCAGAAACCGACCGTTGATGCCGGCATTCAACTGGTCACTGCGATCCATGCGCTACGCGACAAGGCTGGGCCGCTTCCGTCGCCGCTGCCGGATGAGCCACCGGTGCCGTTCGGCTACATCATGCGGTTGGGCAACACCCTGTCGGAGAAGGAACTCAGCCCGCAGCAGCAGCTCCAATTGTTGGTGGAGCTGCGATCCGGGCTCGATGAGGACGGCGACGACCCCAGCGCGCGAAGCGACATCGCCCAGCTGCTGCGCATGCTGCGCATGCGGCACGATGTCACCTACCGCACTCGGAGCGAAATCGACAACGTGCTGGCCGAGATCGACGCCAAAGACAAACCGACAGCGGGCCCGTCGCCAACTCCCGCCGCCAAGACAGAACCGCAGCCGCCCGCGGGCGCAGGCACCGCGCCGGCGACGCCGCCGCGCCCACCCGCGGGGCAACGCCTCTCGCCCACGCCGCCAAGTGCCACGGCCGGCGGTGGATTGAATAAGCGGCTGCTGATCATCGGCGGTGCCGCCCTGGCCGCCGTCGTGGCGATCGTGCTGGTCGCGGTCTTCGCCACTCAGGGAGGGGGCGGGCAGAAGCCGGCTGCAAAGGCCGGCGGCTCGGCGGCCGCGGCGCCGGCCTCGTCATCGCGCATCGAGTCGGTCCTGCTCGGCGCGGACGAGATCGGCACCATTTTGGGCGACCCGAACATGGAATCCTCAGGACGCGGCGATCAGCTGCGCGCGCAGCAGGGAACGCTGTCAAACCCCGACTGTCTGGGGACTTTCGAGCCGCTCGAGGAGAGCCTGTATCGGCCCTACGGGCCCACCTCGGTGCGCAGCGAGGTGCTCAAGACGGCGGGAAGCGACGCGGGTCACCGGGTGGTCGAAGCCGCGGCGATCTTCCCGTCGGCCGAGAAGGCTCGTGCGTTCGTCGAGGCGTCGGCGGAAAAATGGCGGGCGTGCGCCAACCAGACCGTCAGGTTCAGCAGCTCGGGCAAAGCGGCCGAGTGGAACGTCGGGGAGGTAACCGGGGGCGCACCGACGATCACGCAAGTGCGCACACTGGCCGATGGCAGCGGCCGGACCTGCCAGCATGCGCTGAGCGCGGTGGATGATGTCGTCATTGACGTCCAGGCCTGCGGGCCGGATATCACCGACGGAGCCGGCAAGATTGCCGAGCAGATGGGCAACAAGGCCAAGAAGTAGCCGCCGTCGGTCGTGCAGACATGGAACGGCCCAGCGTGGCTGCAGTCTCAGCGATCGCTGACGATGGCGGCGTCCACCAGTTCGGCGAACGCCGCGGCGATCGGGGCAGGCGGCAATCGCCGGCCGTCAAGCGTATGCACGCGGGCAGCTAGGGTCATGCTCGAGATCAACCAGATTCCCTGGGCCTCAAGGAGATCCGCGATCCGTAGCGCTCGGTAGTCGCAGTCGTAGCCCTTGGCGCGGGCGACCTCGAACAGCGCCTGTTGTGTGGTGCCCCGCAGAATCGGGTACCACGGCGGCGGGGTCAGTAGGCAGGGGTTGCCGCCCGCCCGGTCGTCGCTGTCGGTGGCGATCACCACCGTCGAACGTGGGCCTTCCAGTATGTAGCCGTCCGAGCTGACGAAAATCACGTCGCCGGCGCCCCGTCGGGCGGCGTGGCGCAGCACGGCCATGTTCACCGCGTAGGACAGTGTCTTGGCGCCGGCCATCAACCAGGGCATCGAGTCGACCCCGACGGCCGGCAACCCGCGATTCAGCGTGATCGCCGATATGCCATCGCGCCGGACGGTAGCCACCCGCTCGGGGACCGGGCTGACCATCACGTACGCCGTCGGCGCCGAACCGCTCTCGCGGCCGCGGCTGTAGATCAGTCGCATCGCACCTTCGTCATTGGTACCCCTTACCCAGCGCCGTGCGGCCACGTCGATCGCGTGCCGCCAGCTTCGGAGGTCCGGTTCCGGCAGATCCATCAGTTTGGCTGATTGAGTCAGCCGCTGCAGGTGCGGCTCCACCAGGCAGGCGGCGCCGTCGCGCACCAGCAGCGTCTCGAAGACACCATCGCCGCGCACCGCGGCCAGGTCGTCGGCGTACAGCAAAGGCGTTCCCGACTCGAGGATGTCGCCGTCGAGCGTGACCACCACACCAGCCATGAATGACGAGCCTAATGGCCGGCCGTGACCGCCGGACGTGGTGCGCAGCTCCGTAGAGTTGTTGTGTGACCCCCGCCGGCGACGATATGGCGCGCAGCGACAAAATCGGTGAGGAGAAGCGGCGCAAATGACAGCAGTTCCTGCCCCGAATCCCGGACCCGACGCGGGTGCGATCTGGCATTACGGCGATCCCCTGGGCGAGCAACGGGCGGCAGACACCGATGTCGTGCTGGTGGACCGCTCGCATCGAGCCGTACTCACGCTGACCGGTAGCGACCGGCAGACCTGGCTGCACAGCATCTCCACACAACACGTCAGCGCACTGCCGGACGGCGCCAGCACACAGAATCTCAGTCTCGACGGCCAGGGCCGAGTCGAGGACCACTGGGTACAGACCGAGCTAGGGGGCACCACCTATCTCGATACCGAGCCGTGGCGGGGTGAACCGCTGCTGGACTACCTCCGCAAGATGGTGTTCTGGTCCGACGTCACCCCAGGCAGCGCGGACATTGCGGTGCTGTCGCTCCTGGGCCCGCGGTTGGCGGACCGGCCCCTGCTTGACGCACTGGGCTTGGCTGCACTGCCCACGGAGACGACGGCCGTGCCACTGGATGGTGGTTTTGTGCGCCGGATGCCGGGCTCGCCTGCCGGCCAAATAGAACTGGACTTGCTGGTGTCCCGCAAAGAGTCGACCGACTGGCAGCAACGGCTGACGCGGGCAGGCGCGCGGCCGGCCGGTGTGTGGACCTACGAAGCGCACCGGGTATCGGCCCTGCGGCCGCGACTGGGCGTGGACACCGACGAACGCACCATTCCCCACGAAGTGGGTTGGATCGGCGGTCCGGGTGAAGGCGCCGTCCATCTCGACAAGGGTTGCTATCGCGGGCAGGAGACCGTCGCCCGGGTGCACAATCTTGGCAGGCCGCCCCGAATGCTGGTGTTGCTGCATCTCGATGGGTCCGCCGATCGGCCGTCCACCGGTGACGCGGTCCTGGCCGGCGGTCGCACAGTCGGACGGCTGGGAACGGTGGTCGAGCACATCGACCTGGGTCCGGTGGCATTGGCCCTGGTCAAGAGGGGCTTGCCGGCGGACACCGCGTTGGTGACGGGTCCGGAAGCCGACGTCGCCGCGGTGATCGACATCGAGTCGGTGCCACCCGCCGACGACGTGGGCGCCGGACGGCTGGCCGTCGAGCGGTTGCGCGGACAAACCCGATAGCGTCCACACGGCAGGCAGGCCGCACCCACGCCCACCCACAAGGCACGGTAAACTAGCGACAGGACAATAACGACACTAAGAGATCGGAGCCGCCTCCTCGTAGGCCGCTCCGTTATTTCGCGAGGGGGTTCCCCCATGGGCCGCGGCCGGGCTAAGGCAAAGCAGACCAAGGTTGCTCGAGAACTGAAATACAGCTCCCCCCAGACCGACTTCCAGCGGCTTCAACGCGAGCTGTCAGGGACGAGCACCGACGAATCAGACCGGGTGGACGGCGACAACCCCGACGATGCTTGGTACGACGAGGACGACTGGCGCCGTTAGAACTGTTTGCCCACTTTAGGGCCGGTTCTTAGAATCTCGGGTGCTGCCCGACCAGCTTGGCCCGCGGGCCTGCCTTTCCGCCCTTGCAAACGGTCCCCAGAACCCAGCAGTTCAGGTGCCGCGCGGTCAGTATCGCCAAGGCGCGGTCGGTGTCTTCGGGGGCGACCACAGCGATCATGCCGACGCCCATATTGAACGTCTTTTCCATCTCGGCCCGCGTGACCCGGCCACGCTGCGCAATCATGGCGAACACCGGGGCGGGTGTCCAGGTGCCGCGGTCTACCTCGGCGACCAGCCCGTGCGGGATGACACGCTCCAAGTTGCCGGCCAGCCCACCGCCGGTGACGTGACAAAACGTACGGACATGCGTCTCGGCGGCCAGCGCCAAACAGTCCTTCGCGTAGATCCTGGTGGGCTCCAGTAGTTCTTCGCCCAGGGTGCGACCGAACTCCTCCACGTATCCAGCCAGGTTCATCCGGTCGATCTCCAGCAGAACCGCGCGGGCCAGCGAGTAGCCGTTGGAATGGAGACCGGACGACCCCATCGCGAGGATGACGTCACCGGGCTTGACGCGGTCGGGCCCGAGGATGTTGTCGGCCTCGACCACGCCGACGCCGGTGGCCGAGAGGTCGTAATGGTCCGGTTCCATCAAGCCAGGGTGTTCAGCGGTCTCGCCGCCCAGCAATGCGCAGCCGGCGCGCACGCAGCCCTCGGCGATGCCGCTGACGATCGCGCTTAGTCGCTCGGGCACCGTTCGGCCGACGGCGATGTAGTCCTGTAAGAACAGCGGCTCGGCGCCGCAAACCACCAGATCATCGACCACCATAGCGACCAGGTCGAGGCCGACGGTGTCATGCTTGTCCATCGCTTGCGCCACCGCGAGCTTCGTGCCAACACCGTCAGTGGAGGCTGCCAGCACGGGTTCGCGGTAGCCACCGCGCAGGGCGAACAATCCGGCGAATCCGCCTAGCCCGCCGCGCACCTCAGGTCTGGTGGCCTTGGTGGCTAGCGGCTTGAACAACTCGACAGCGCGGTCACCGGCTTCGATATCCACCCCGGCAGAGGCGTAGGTGATGCCCTGGTTGCTCGAACTTCGTCCGGAGGTTTCAGAGCTATCTAGGGGTTCCATCATCGCGATAAAGGCTACCGGGCCGCGCGCACCGCCGGTATCAGCAGCCGCTGCAGTCATACCGACCGCTTACGGCAGCCGTTCGTCAGTGCCGAACTGGGACTTCATCGGCAGCCAGATCACCCAGCGCGGCGCCGCGAGCCGCATTAGCGAGCATGTGCTCGATGACGTTCTTGCCCAGTGCGGTCTCGCCGGGCAGCTCGATCGGGTACGCGCCGTCGAAGCAGGCCGTGCATAACCGTGAGGCGGGTTGCTCGGTCGCGGCGATCAGACCACGCAGCGAAATGTAGCCCAACGAGTCGGCGTTTATGGCATGCCGGACCGCCTCGAGCATCTCCCCCTCGTCTTCGACTGCGTTGGCGATCAACTCAGCCGGCGACGGGAAGTCGATGCCGTAGAAGCATGGCCACTTCACCGGCGGTGAAGCGATTCGCACATGCACTTCGAGGGCACCGGCCTCGCGCAGCATTCGCAGCAGGGCGCGCTGGGTGTTGCCCCGCACGATCGAGTCGTCGACGACGATGAGCCGCTTGCCGCGGATCACCTCTTTGAGCGGGTTCAGCTTCAGCCGGATGCCGAGCTGCCGGATCGTCTGTGACGGCTGGATGAATGTGCGTCCGACATAGGCGTTCTTCATCAAGCCCTGCCCATAGGGAATGCCGGACTCCTGCGCGTATCCAACCGCGGCCGGGGTGCCAGACTCCGGCACGCCGATCACCAGGTCGGCATCCACCGGGCATTCACGAGCCAACCGACGACCGATCTCCAGCCGAGAGGCGTGCACCGACCGGCCGGCGATCGTGCTGTCGGGCCGGGCCAGGTAAACGTATTCGAAGACGCAGCCTTTCGGCGTGGGGTTAGCGAACCGCGTGGAACGCACCCCGTCGGCATCGATCGCGAGCAACTCTCCGGGCTCGATGTCACGAACAAACGAAGCGCCGACGATGTCGAGCGCGGCCGTTTCGGAGGCCACCACCCAGCCGCGATCCAGCCGTCCCAGCGACAGCGGCCGGACCCCATGCGGATCGCGGCAGGCATACAACGTGTTTTCGTCCATGAACGTCAGGCAGAACGCTCCGCGAACCGTCGGCAACAAATCCAGCGCCGCCTGCTCCAGCGTGGAATCGGCGGCCCCATGGGCCAGCAGCGCGCCGAGGATGTCAGAGTCAGTTGTCGCCGGGGCCGGGCAGCGCGTGGCGATCAAACCCGCATCGCGTGCGCGGGCCGCTAGCGCAGCCGCGTTGACCAGATTCCCGTTGTGTCCCAACGCAACCCCGGTGCCGGCGGCGGTGTTGCGGAATACGGGTTGGGCGTTTTCCCACGTCGTGTCGCCTGTCGTCGAGTACCGGCAGTGTCCGATGGCGACGTGGCCCTGCATGGCCGCCAAAGTCTGCTCATCGAACACCTGGCTGACCAGGCCGAGATCTTTGAAGACCAACACCTGGGATCCGTCGGCGACCGCGATTCCCGCGGCTTCCTGGCCGCGATGCTGCAACGCGTACAGGCCGTAGTAGGTGAGCTTGGCGACATCTTCACCGGGGGCCCAGACCCCGAATACACCACACTCTTCCCGGGGTGAGTTCAGGTCCTGCTCGGGCTGCTGGACGGTCACGGTTTGGCGGCTCCCTGGGGCGCGATTGGTGACGATATGGAGTCTACGGGCACCATGGCCCCGTCGCCGAATCAAACGCGCGTGTTAGCACCGGACAACTGCCCATTGCCCACAAAACCGCAGTTCAACCCCCTATTTCAGGTCAGATCCACAAGCGGCAACCAATGCTGGATTTCGCGGGCTCGGGACCCGGAAAGGGTCAACGCCCCCGTCTGCGTCGCCTCAGCCAGCCGCAGCAGGCCGGTGGCTAGCAACAGCCACGTCCGCGGATCGGTTTCCACGACATTGGGCGGGGTGCCGCGGGTGTGCCTTGGCCCGAACACGCACTGCACCGCGACAAACGGCGGAATTCGGACTTCCACGCTGGCGCCGGGGGCCAGCGCAGCGAGACTGCGCGCGGTGAGCCGCACCGCCGTCGCCAGAGCGTCCCGGTCGGGCGCCGGAGACTTTTCGTCGCGCAGCCAGTCCGCGATTGCCAACACGGACTGGCGAGTGGTTGCCGGATCGGTCTTATTGCGGGTGCCCATAGCTTAGGGTCTCAGAATCATGGAGCGTCGCCGTCTGCGAAGTCGGCCACCGTACCGAACCATCGGGCTGATTGCGCTGATGGTGTTGCTGCTCGCCGGTACGGCGTTGTACTGGCAGTTTCGGGGGAACTTCACCCCGAAGACGAAATTGACGATGAGAGCTCCGCGGGCTGGTTTGGTGACGGATCCGGGCGCGAAGGTCACCTACAACGGCGTGCAGATCGGCCGGGTGGCCAGCATTTCGGAGATTGCGCCCGACGGCGTGCCAATGGCTCAACTGGTGCTGGATGTGGATCCGAAGTACCTCAGCTCGATTCCGACCAATGTGGTCGGCGAAATCAAGGCCACCACCGTCTTCGGCAACAAATATGTGTCCCTGAAATCCCCGGAAAACCCTGCACCACAACACGTCACATCGTCGACGACGATCGATGCGACAAGGGTGACAACGGAGTTCAATACGTTGTTCCAGACGCTGACCTCGATCGCCGAGAAAGTCGATCCGGTCAAGGTCAATTTGACGCTCAGCGCGGCCGCTCAGGCCCTCAGCGGGCTGGGCGACAAGTTCGGCACCGCCCTGCTTAACGGCAACGTGACCCTTGATGAAGTGAACCCGCGGATGCCGCAAGTCCGCCACGACATAGCGCAGCTAGCGGCTCTGGGCGACATCTACGCCTACGCCGCACCCGACCTGTGGGATGCGCTGAACCACGCGGTGCCCACGGCACAGTCCGTCAACCGCCAGCGGGATGATTTGGACGCGGCGTTGCTGGCGGCGGCCGGATTGGGCAATACCGGCTCCGATGTCTTCGGGCGGGCCGGGCCATATCTGGCGCGGGGGGCGGCCGATCTCGTTCCCACCGGCCAGCTGCTGGACGAGTACAGTCCCGAGATTGTCTGCACCATCCGCAACTACGACGAAGTGGCGCCTAGGATACGCAAGGCACTCGGCTTTAACGGATATGCGCTGGGGGCAGCCTCGTCGGGCGCCATCTCGGGCGCGCCTAATCCTTATATATGGCCGGAAAACTTGCCCCGGATGAACGCACATGGGGGACCCGGTGGGCGACCAGGATGCTGGCAAAAGATCACTCGCGACTTGTGGCCCGCTCCGTTTCTGGTAATGGACGTCGGCGTGAGCTTGGCACCGTACAACCACTTTGAAGTCGGTTCACCGGTCGTCAACGACTACGTGTGGGGCCGCCAGGTAGGCGACAACACCATCAATCCCTGAAGATTGGCACATGACACTGCTGCCATTGCGGACGCTCGTTGCTGTGATTGGTGGCCTCCTGGCGCTCACGGGATGCACCGACGGACGTCCAGGTGCAACCAGGCCCGGCCCCGGATGCCCGATCCTGGCCGCCGATCCCGGATGGTATGGCGATAATCGAGACCGGATTGACGCCATGATTAGGCAACTGGGCACCTGCGGTAAGGCCGGATCCGTCACCAACGGCGCCCCTTTGGCGTTGTTCGACTGGGACAACACGATGGTGCGAAACGACATCGGCAACGCGACATTCTTCTGGATGGTGCGCAACTCCAAAATCCGTCAACCCGCCAACCGGGACTGGACCACCACCAGCGCATACCTCACACCGCGAGCCGCCGCTTCGCTGGCCGCCGCCTGTGGCGAACTCGCCGATCCCGGCCAGCCGTTGCCCACCGGCGCCAACGCTGGATGTGCGGACGAGCTGGTGTCGGTCTACACCAACCGCGAGACCCGCTCAGGGGCAACAGCATTCGGCAACTTCAATCATCGCCGCATGCAGCCCTCCGATGCCTGGGCAGCGCAACTGCTGGCCGGCTGGAGCGAGACGGAGGTAACCGGATTCGCCGCTGCGGCCCGCCAGGAGAATCTGGACGCCCCCGAGAAGGCCGAGCAGACGGTTGGCACATCCCACCAGATCGGCTGGGTGCGTTACTACGCACAGATGCGAGATCTCGTCGCAACCCTGCAGGCCAATGGATTCGACGTGCGTGTCGTCTCCGCCTCGGCCGAGCCGATCGTCCGGCTCTGGGCCGCTGACGTCGGTATCGCCGCCGACCGCGTGATGGGTGTTCGCACCGTATACGACGGCGACGTCCTGACGGCGCGCCTAGCGACGTGCGGCGGTGAGCCATCGATCCCCTACAACGAAGGCAAGCGCTGCCGGGTCAATGAGCAGGTGTTCGGCGTGCCCGACGCGGCGGCATTCCAGCAACTGCCACAGGGTCGGCGCCAGGCGTTCGGCGCTGGCGACTCCGACGGCGATGTGACCTTCATCTCGGACGCCACCGCATTGCGGCTGGTTCTCAATCGCAACCAGATCGAGCTGATGTGCCGGGCCTACGCCAACTCCGACGGCCGGTGGCTGGTCAACCCGACATTCATCCAGGCGCTTCCGATGAGCCCGCCGTATCCGTGTGCTACCCAGGGTTTCGACGAGCCCGACGGCGGCCAGGGACCGCTGTTGCAACCCGACGGCAGCATCGTCCCCGACCAGCCCGACCGGGTATACTGACCATGACGCACATGCAACGGGCACGTTTACAGAAGATGTCGAAGACACGCTAAATCTGCTGTGCTGCAAGCATTATCAACATACCGCACAACTTCATGTGAAGTCCGTGCAAATGCGCTGACTCCACCATGCGCTGACGTCCGATCTATGAGATCCTCTCGGTGCCGTAGTCACATTTCCCCCAAGGTCCCTAAGGCGGTGTTCCGATGCCCAAGCTCATGTCGCGCGACGGCGGTCGGCCCGCCATGAATCCCATCATCGTCACCCGGCGCGGCAAGATCGCGCGTCTGGAATCCAGCCTGACCCCGCATGAGGCACAGATCGAGGATCTGGTGTTTCTACGAAAGGTCTTGAACAAGGCCGATATTCCGTTTCTGCTGATCCGCAACCACAAGAACCGGCCGGTGCTCGCGATCAACATCGAGCTGCGCCCAGCGTTAGAGCGTGCGCTGGGCGCCGCCTGCGCCGCGGAACCGATGTACGCCAAAACCATTGATGAACGCGGCCTTTCCCCGGTTCTGGTGGCCACCGGTGGGCTCTCTCGGCTGGTCGACCCGCGCATCGTGCGGTTGTATCGACGACGGATTGCGCCTGGAGGATTTCGCTACGGGCCAGCGTTCGGGGTGGAGCTCCAATTTTGGGTGTTCGAGGAGACCTTGATCCGCTGCCCGGTGGAAAACTCGCTTACCCGCAAGGTGCTGCCACGCACTGAGCTAGTCCCGACAAGCGTCAAGCTGTACGGGTACAAGTGGGCCACCATCGAGGGGATGTTCACGCCGCACGCCAGCGACGTGACATTCGATATCGACCTGGTGTTCTCCTGGGTCGACGGCAGTGATCCGGAGTTCCGTGCGCGGCGCGCGGCGCAAATGTCGCAAGTCGTGGTCGGTGAAGGCGACGACGCCGAAGCGCGGATCCGGCAGATCGACGAGTTGAAATACGCACTGCGTTCGGTAAATATGTTTGCTCCGTGGATCCGCCGCATCTTCATTGCGACGGATTCGTTGCCGCCGCCATGGTTGGCCGAGCACCCCAAAATCACCATTGTGCGCGCCGAGGACCACTTTTCCGATCGTGCCGCGTTACCCACCTACAACTCGCATGCGGTGGAAAGTCAGCTGCACAACATCGCCGATCTCAGCGAGCATTTCCTGTACTCCAATGACGACATGTTCTTTGGCCGACCGCTCAAGGCCAGCATGTTCTTCTCTCCGGGAGGTGTCACCCGGTTCATCGAAGCCAAGACCCGGATCGGGCTGGGCGCAAACGATCCCACGCGCAGTGGCTTCGAGAATGCGGCCCGGGTGAACCGCGAGTTGCTGTTCGAGCGGTTCGGGCAGGTCATTACCCGCCATCTCGAGCACACCGCGGTGCCGTTGCGCAAGAGCGTGCTGATCGAGATGGAGCGAGAATTCCCAGAAGAATTCGCCCGCACTCAGGCCAGTGCGTTCCGGTCGGGCACCGACATCTCGGTGACCAACTCGTTCTATCACTACTACGCGCTGATGACCGGACGCGCCGTCCAACAGGAGAAGGCCAGAGTCCGCTACGTAGACACCACCAGCTACGCGGGCTTGAATCTGCTTCCTGAGTTACGGAAGCGACGCGGTTACGACTTCTTCTGTCTCAACGACGGTAGCTTTCCCGAAGTCCCAGCCGCCGAGCGTGCCGAACGGGTTGTCAACTTCTTGGAGCGCTACTTTCCGATACCGGCGCCGTGGGAGAAAGTCGCCGCGGACGTCAGCCGGCCGAACTTTGCGGTGCCGACCGTGTCAGCACCAGCGGAGGGTGCTTGAACAGTGAATCGCGCCGCGACGGCTCGATGAATATGCCGCTGTCGGTGATGTTGCGTTTGGCTTGCGCGGGCGAAACAAACGTGCCCACAGTTTGTCCGCCACCAAGCGGAATCACCGAGTGCACGACGGTGTCTTGGTAGACGTGTACCAGGTTGCAGCCCTGAGCGCCGTCTCGGCCGCGCGTTCCTCCAGTGGCAACCGTGAGATCCTGCGTGTAGCACGTAGCCGACGCCACCGACACCGGAATCCCGACGAAGGTCGCATTCGTGGAGTAGTGCAGGTGCCCGGCCAAAATGGCGCGCACGTCGCTTCCCTTGAGCACCCGACCCAGGGAGGCCTGATCGCGCAGCTCCACGGTGACGGCCATGTCCAACACACTCGGAATCGGCGGATGATGCAGCGCCAAAATGGTGCCGTCCGGCGCTGATGTCGCCAATTCTCGGGCTAGCCAGTCCAGTTGCGCCGCGCTGACTTCGCCGTGATGATGTCCCGGCACCGAGGTGTCCAACGTGATGACGCGCAGGCCGTCGATCATCCGCACGCAGTCCAGCGGCGCCATCGAAGGCGCCTCGTCGAGCAGGAACTTGCGCATTTCCGCACGGTTGTCATGGTTGCCCATCACCCAGACGAGCTCGGCACCCAGCTCGGCGGCGAACGGCTCAACCAGGTCGCGAAGCTTGCGATATGCCTCCGGCTCGCCCTTGTCGGCCAGATCGCCGGTGAAGACGATCGCATCGGGACGGAGCCCGGAGTGATTTAACTGTTGAAGCAGGTCGCCAAGCCGATCGTCGGCATTTACCGCTCCGTAAAGCGGGCGATCCCCTGCGATGAGATGAGTGTCGCTGATATGTAGGAGAACGTAATCCGGCCGCGGATGCTCCGCGGCCCTAAGTCTGTGCACCGGAGGTGCCACACCCTTCCATCAATTGTTGGTTTTGGTCGCGAGCCAACAATCATAGCGGCGCCGCCGACGACATCCGCGCAATTGTGAGCTGTGCCACCTATCCGAATAAGCGCGGCAAGACCACCTCGGACGTCTCGCGCAGCTCGGCCAGGGAAACGGTGAACAGATCCTGAACCTCGATCTCATCCGATGCCTGGTCGACGACACCGATGCGGGCCGCGGGCAATCCCCGCGCCTCACACATCGCACGGAACCGGCTTTCCTCGGTGCGTGGCACGGCTACCAAAACCCGACCCGCCGATTCGGAGAACAGCAGTACAAACGGATCGGCATCCTCGGGCAGCACTATGCGGCAACCGGTTTCACCCGCCAGCGCCGATTCCACAATCGCTTGGGCCAGGCCGCCTTCGGACAGGTCATGCGCGGCAGATACCAATCCATCTCGTGATGCCGAGCTCAACACGTCTGCCAGTAGCTTCTCGCGCGCCAGGTCCACCGTGGGCGGCAGCCCGCCCAGATGGTCGGCGGTCACCTGCGCCCAGATGGAGCCATCGAATTCGTCGCGAGTGTCGCCCAGCAGCATCAGGGTTTCGCCCGGCTCGGTGCCGAATGCCGTGGGAATGCGTCGGGCGACGTCATCGATAACGCCGAGCACGCCGACCACTGGCGTGGGCAGGATCGCCGCCGACCCGGTTTGGTTGTAGAAGCTGACGTTGCCGCCAGTCACCGGAATCCCAAGGGCTGCACAGCCATCGGCCAGCCCACGCACCGCCTGCGCGAATTGCCACATCACACCGGGATCTTCGGGTGAACCGAAGTTGAGACAGTTGGTGACCGCGACCGGGGTGGCGCCGGTCACGGCGACGTTGCGGTACGCCTCGGCCAGCGCGAGTTGGGCACCCGCGTAAGGATCCAACAGGGTGTAGCGACCCGACGCGTCGGTCGACACCGCGATGCCGCGGCCGGTGGACTCGTCGACGCGCAGCATGCCGCCGTCCGCATGCTCGGCCAGCACGGTGTTGCCGCGCACATACCTGTCGTATTGCTCGGTGATGAACGCACGGCTACATAGGTGCGGACTGCCCAGCAGCGCAATCAAAGTCGCGCGCAACTCGTCCCCGGTCTTGGGCCGTGGCAGACCGGTGGAGCGGTCCGCGTTCAACGCGTCCTGGTTCTCCGGACGGGCGACCGGGCGTTGGTACACCGGCCCTTCGTGGGCAACGGTCCGCGGCGGCACGTCGACGACGGTCTCGCCATGCCAGGTGATCCGCAACCGGTCACCGTCGGTGACCTCGCCGATCACAGTGGCCAGCACCTCCCACTTGCGGCACACCGCCATGAAGGCGTCGACGTTTTCCGGAGCGACCACCGCACACATCCGCTCCTGCGACTCGCTGCAGAGTACCTCGGCGGGAGTCATCTCCTTGGCCCGCAACGGCACGGTATCAAGCTGGATCGCCATGCCACCGTCGCCGGCAGATGCCAACTCCGATGTGGCGCAGGATAATCCGGCTCCCCCCAGATCCTGGATGCCGATCACCAGGCCCCCAGCGTAAAGCTCCAGACAGCATTCGATGAGCACCTTCTCCATGAAGGGGTCGCCAACTTGGACCGACGGCAGCTTCTTGCGGGCCGCTCCGCTGCTGTCTTCAGCGCCAAAGGTGTCCGAGGCCAACACCGACACCCCACCGATGCCGTCCAACCCGGTGCGCGCGCCGAACAGGATGATCTTGTTGCCGGTGCCTGAGGCGAACGCCAAATGCAGATCCTCCTGGCGCAGTACCCCCACGCACATCGCGTTGACCAACGGGTTGCCGGCGTAGCACGCGTCGAAGACGGTCTCGCCGCCGATGTTGGGCAGGCCCAGTGAGTTGCCATAGCCGCCGATGCCGCGGACTACGCCGTCGACCACCCGGCGGGTATCGGGAGCGTCGGCGGCGCCGAATCGCAGTTGGTCCATGACGGCCACCGGTCGCGCACCCATGGCCATGATGTCGCGGACGATGCCGCCGACGCCGGTGGCTGCGCCTTGGTAGGGCTCGACGTAGGACGGGTGGTTGTGCGATTCCACCTTGAAGGTGACGGCCCAGCCGTCGCCGATGTCGACGACGCCGGCGTTCTCGCCGATCCCCGCCAGCATGCTGGCGCGCATCTCATCGGTGGTGGTCTCACCGAAGTAGCGCAGGTGGACCTTGGACGACTTGTACGAACAGTGCTCGCTCCACATCACCGAGTACATCGCCAGCTCGGTGTCGGTGGGCCGGCGTCCCAGGATGTCGCGAATCCGCTGGTACTCGTCGTCTTTGAGGCCCAGCTCGTGAAATGGTTGCGGTTGGTCGGGGGTGGTGGCGGCGTGGTCGACGGTGTCAATCACGTGGGTGCGCGCGCTCGTCACGGAGACAGTCTAGGGTGGCGCCGAAAGTCCTACATAATGCTCCAATGTCCCGCCACTGGCCGCTGTTCGACCTGCGGATCACCACGCCGCGCCTGCAACTGCGCCTTCCCACCGAGGAGCTGATCGACCAGCTGATCGACACCATTCTCGAGGGCGTGCACGACCCCGACCGCATGCCGTTTTCGGTCCCCTGGACCCGGGCGCCGCGGGCCGACCTGCCCTTCAACACGCTGTCGTATGTGTGGCGCGAGATGGCCCGCTTCACACAGGACGACTGGGCGCTGCCATTCGCGGTTGTCGTTGACGGCAGGGCCGTCGGCATGCAAGACCTATCCGCCAAAGATTTCCCTGTCGCGCGCCAGGTTGAGTCCGGTTCATGGCTTGGATTGGGTTACCAGGGCCGGGGCTACGGCACCGAGATGCGGGCAGCCGCATTGCATTTCGCGTTCGCCGAGCTTGGGGCTCAGGCCGCGACCTCGGCGTCGTATGTCGATAATCCGGCCTCGATCGCTGTTTCCCGCCGCAACGGTTACCGCGACAACGGCGTGGAGCAAGTGGTGCGCGAGGCAGTCTCCGGAAAAGAGGCCGTGCAGCAGTTGCGGTTCCGGTTGATCCGGGAGGACTGGCAACGGCATCGGACCGTCGAGGTGCAAGTCGAGGGTTTCGACCGCTGCCGGCCGCTTTTTGGTCTTGACTACTGAGCTACCACGCAGAACACGTTGCCCTCGGGGTCGGCCAGCACCACCCAGCGGAAGTTGTCGAACTTGTGCCGTTCCAGCTCGCTAGCGCCAGCCGCCGTCAGCCGGCACACTTCGCCGTCCACATCCGCGGCAACGAAATCGAGGTGCACCCGGTTCTTTCCGGGCGTCACGTCGGGCACCTTCTGGAATCCCAGGCGGGGTCCTTCCGGCGGGGTCACCGCGATGAACTCGCCGGGCGCGAGCTCATGCGTGGTACCGCCGAACTGCTCGGCCCACCAGCCGGCCAATTTCGCCGGGTCGCTGCAGTCGAACGTGACCATCTCTACGGTGAGTGCCATAGCCGGATGGTAGGTCAGCCGTCCGACAGAAACGCTTGCAGTGCCGCCGAGTAGGCGGCGACATCGTGAGCGCCCATCAGTTCCCGCGCGGAGTGCATCGCAAGCTGAGCGGCGCCGACGTCGACGGTGGGGATTCCGGTGCGAGCCGAGGCCAGTGGCCCGATCGTCGACCCGCACGGCAGGTCGGCGCGGTGCTCGTAGCGCTGCAGCTCGACGCCGGCCTGCTGACAGGCGAGCGCGAATGCCGCCGCAGTGCGGCCATCGGTGGCATACCGCAGGTTCGGGTGCACCTTGAGCACCGGTCCACCGTTGACCTCGATCAAATGGCCGGGCTCGTGGCGCTCGGGGTAGTTGGGATGCGTGGCGTGTGCCATGTCGGCGGAGGCCAGCAGCGAAACGGGCAGTCGCCGCAGGAAGTCTTCCCGGCTGCCTCCGCCGGCGAGCACAATGCGTTCCAGCACGGTGATCAGCAGGTTGGACTGTGCGCCGTGGTCTGAGGTCGATCCCACCTCCTCATGGTCGAAGATCACCAGCACCGGCACGTTGTCGCGCGGCTGCGCGGCCAGCAGGGCTTCCAGACCCGCGTAGCAGCTCGCCTGATTGTCCAGCCGCGGCGCACTGAGCAGGCTGGCGTCGGCGCCGATAACCGCCGACGGGGTCAGGTCGTGCGTCATCAGGTCCGCGGCAAGCACGTCGGATGCGGGCACACCGGCGCGCTCGGCGACGTAGCCCACGAATGAACCCGTTTCCCGGCCGATCCCCCACACCGCGTTAATGTGCCGTTGCGGATCCAGCGTGACGGACTTGCGGTCCTCGGCCAGATGAATGGCCAGCTGCGGCACCCGCAGGATCGGATCGTCGATCCGAACCAGCCGGTGAGTGACCCGGGCGCCGTCTCGCACCGACAATCGTCCACTGATGCCCAGGTCACGGTCCAGCCAGGAGTTCAGCCACGCTCCCCCGTACGGCTGCAGGGCCACCACCTGCCAACCGGCGACCTGCCGGTCCGGGTGTTGCTTGACCCGCAGATTGGGGCTGTCGGTGTGGGCGCCGACGATCCGGAAGGCTCCGTGACTTTCTTGGTGTCCGTGGGAATTCCATGCCACCAGCGAGCCGGCGCGGACGATGAAGTGGCGGCCCGGTTGGCCCGGCCAAGGGTCGGCTTCGTTGAGTTCGATGTATCCGGCATCGAGCAACCGTCGGGCCACGGTCGCGCACGCGTGAAACGGCGAGGGGGACTCATCGATGAATTCGCATAAACCCTGTGCAGTGGCCGCCATGTAGCAATGTCTAGCATCAAGCCTGTGCCCGCTGTTCAGCCCCAGCCGGTTCTGGCACCGTTGACGCCAGCCGCCATCTTCCTGGTGGTCACGATCAACGACGGTGGCGAGGCGATGGTCCACGATGCACTACCGGACTTGTCCGGTCTGGTGCGCGCGATCGGCTTCCGTGACCCGACCAAACACCTGTCGGTGGTGGCCTCGATCGGGTCCGGCGCCTGGGACCGACTATTCAGCGGACCTCGGCCCGCCGAGCTGCATCCGTTCATCCCGCTGGCCGGGCCGCGGCACGTCGCCCCGGCTACTCCGGGCGACCTGTTGTTCCACATCCGCGCCGAGACGTTGGACGTCTGCTTCGAGCTGGCCGGCCGCATTGTCAAGTCGATGGCCGGCGCGGTGACCGTTGTGGACGAGGTGCATGGGTTCCGGTTCTTCGACAACCGTGATCTGCTGGGCTTTGTCGACGGCACCGAAAACCCTGGCGGCCCAATCGCCGTCAGCGCCACCACGATTGGTGATGAGGATCCCGACTTTGCGGGCTCATGTTATGTACACGTGCAGAAGTACCTGCATGACATGGCCTCGTGGGAATCGCTATCGGCCACCGAGCAGGAACGCGTGATCGGCCGCACGAAGCTGGATGACATCGAACTCGGCGACGACGTCAAGCCGTCGAACTCACATGTCGCGCTCAATGTCATCACCGACGAGGACGGCACCGAGCGCAAGATCGTGCGGCACAACATGCCGTTCGGGGAAGTTGGCAGGGGTGAGTACGGCACCTACTTCATTGGCTATTCCCGCACCCCGGCGGTGACCGAACAGATGCTGCGCAACATGTTTCTCGGCGATCCACCGGGCAACACCGACCGCATCCTGGACTTCTCCATTGCGGTCACCGGCGGACTGTTCTTTTCCCCCACCATCGACTTCCTCGACGATCCACCGCCCCTGCCCGGCGGGCAGGTGAGAGCCCCCGCAGATACTCCTGCTTCTGACGACGGATCACTCGGGATCGGCAGCCTGAAAGGAACATCTCGATGAACAATTTGTACCGCGATCTCGCACCGGTCACCGAATCCGCTTGGGCAGACATCGAATTGGAGGCCGCCCGCACGTTCAAACGCCACATCGCGGGTCGCCGGGTCGTCGACGTCAGCGAGCCCGGTGGACCGGTCACCGCCGCGGTCAGCACCGGGCGGCTGATCGACGTGCAGGCGCCCACCGACGGCGTGATCGCCCACCTGCGGGATAGCAAACCCCTGATCCGCCTGCGAGTTCCGTTTACCTTGTCGCGCAATGAGATCGACGACGTCGAGCGTGGTTCGAAGGACTCCGATTGGGAACCGGTCAAGAAGGCAGCCAAGAAGTTGGCCTTCGTCGAGGACCGCAGCATCTTCGAGGGTTACGCTCCCGCGTCGATCGAGGGTATCCGGCACGCGAGCTCGAACCCCGCGCTGACCTTGCCCGACGACCCGCGCGACATTCCTGACGTGATCAGCCAGGCGTTGTCGGAACTGCGGTTGGCCGGTGTGGACGGGCCGTATTCGGTGCTGTTGAGCGCCGACGTCTACACCAAGGTCAGCGAAACAACCGAACACGGCTATCCCATCCGCGAGCATCTGAACCGGCTCGTCGACGGGGAAATCATCTGGGCGCCGGCCATCGACGGTGCTTTCGTGTTGACCACTCGCGGCGGTGACTTCGACCTACAGTTGGGTACCGATGTGTCGATCGGTTACCTCAGCCATGACGCCGATACGGTGCAGTTGTACCTGCAGGAGACATTGACGTTCCTGTGCTACACGTCCGAGGCATCGGTTGCGCTCAGCCCGAAGCCGGAATAAATCCCAACGCCCGTGTGCTTTCGGGGAGCTGACAACAACATTTGCCGGCTCCACCGCACTGGTCACGGGTGCCACGGCGGGTATTGGTCGCGAAATTGCTCTACAACTGGCTGCTCTTGGCAGCGAAGTCGTCGTGCACGGACGAAGTGCCGAACGCGGCGCCGGTGTGGTGCGGGAGATCGAGAACGCAAGCGGCAAGGCACGTTTGCGCGCGAAATCGCCAACGCAGTAGTCTTTTTGGGCTCACCAGAGGCCAGTTACATTAACGGCGCGGTCTTGCACGTGACCGGCGGGCAGCAAGCGATCGCGCCCTAGCCTAGCTACGCTGGGTCCTCGTCATCCCCGTCGTACAGCAGCTTTTCGGGGTGGTGGAAGCTATTCGTTCGCGGTTGTCCGTGATCAAGGTGTGGTGGTGGGATCCATTCGGTGTCGCCTCTGGCGTTTTTGCGGGTGGTCCAGCCCTTTTCGGCCAGTGGGTGATGCCCGCCGCAGGCGAAGGTCAAGTCGTTGACATCGGTGGTGCGGCACTGGGCGTACGGGGTGAGGTGATGGACTTCGGAGTAGTAGCCCGCCACGTCGCAACCCGGCGCCGAGCAGCCACGATCCTTGGCATACAACACAATTCGCTGCCCCGGCGAGGCCAGCCGCTTGGTGTGATACAACGCCACGGCCTTGCCCTTGTCGAAGAGCGCCAGATAGTGATTTGCGTGGCGGCCCAAACGGATGACATCCGATATCGGCAAGATGGTGCCCCCACCGGTCAGGCCCCGGCCCGCCGCGGCCTCCAACTCTTGCAGCGTGGTGGTCGCGATAATGCTGGCCGGCAGTCCGTTGTGTTGACCCAGCTCGCCGCTGGCCAGCAGTCCGCGCAGGCCGGCCAGCAGCCCATCGTGATTGCGTTGGGATTGGCTGCGGGTGTCGCGGCGCACCGCCTCCTCGGTGGCTTCCCCGTCCACACACGGGGTGTCATCCAGCGGGTTGCACATGCCCGGGGCGGCCAATTTGGCCAGGGCGGCTTCCAGGGTGGCCCGTAGCTCCGGGGTGATCAGGCCGCTGAGGCGCGACATGCCGTCGAATTCCTGGTTGCCGATGGTGATCCCGCGCCGTCGGGCCCGGTCGTCGTCGGTGTAGGTGCCATCGGGATTGAGGCAGTCCAGGAGCACGCCGGCGTACTTGGACAGCTGATCGGGCCGGTACTTGCTGGCCTTGTCGGCAAGATCGGCTTCGGCGGCTTCGCGGGTGAACAGATCCACCGCGGCGGGCAGCTTCTTGAAGAACGTGCGGATCTCGCGCACGTGGCCCGCGCCGATCTGCCCGGCGCGCTGGGCCGCCGCGGTGGCGGACAATTGCGGGGGCAACGGCTCGCCCGTTAATGCGCGACGCTCACCCAGCTCTTCGGCTTCGGCGATGCGCCGGTTGGCCTCCTTTTGAGTGAGGCGCAGCCGATCGGCCAACGCCGAGCCCAGCGTGCCGCCCAGCTCCTCCTCGCTGGCCTGCGCAGCGAGTTGATTGATCAACGCATGCCCGGGCACCGGCAACCGACGCGCCACCCGCTCCAGGCGCTCCAACGCCCGCAACCGCTCGGGCGTCGTCAACACATCAAACGCCAGGCCGCACAAGCGATCCAGCTCGGCATCGAGTGCGTCGAAGACCTCAACAATGTCCTCACGCGTGCTCGAACTCATGCCTGCATACTACGAACGGCCACCGACAAGAACGCCTACGTTGAGACAGGTGAAACTAAAGTGACACAAGGGATTTTCCGGTCGGACCTGCCGACAAAACGCCGCCTAAAGATCCAGTACGAGTTCGGTTTCCGTTGCGGCAGAACAGATGAGTACCGATCCGCTGCCCGGCTGCTCGAGCGGCGATTGGACGTACTTGGCCCGTCCGGCAACAACCCTGGTGACACAGACATGACACACTCCGCTGCGGCAGGAGAACCGCGTCGGCACGTCGAATGCGTCAGCGGGTTCAAGGATGCTGCCGCGCAATGGCGTCACCGGCTCGGACCTCGCCCTCGGTGATGACCCGGAAGTAGAAGCCGGGGCGATGCTGCGAGACAAGCAGATTGGGCATCTCGGGTTCGCCCAGACCCATGCCAACCCGGAAGCACGTGACGCGCGGTTGGGTGACCTCGAATTCGGCGCCGTCGATGCGGTACCGGTCCCCAATGCAGACCTCGTCATCCGCGAGTCCAGTGACGGTGAAGTTCTCCCCGAAGTGCCCAGGTTTGAGATCGTCTCGATGCAGGTACGACTTCCAAAAGTCGTACGACTCCATCTGATACAGCCGTAGCGGTGACGCGGGCACCCGCGGCGACTGGCATTTTGAGTGCGGCCTGGCCGAAGGATGACGTGGCGCCGCGGATCACCAGTGTCTGTCGCGCCTTCAGGTTGAGATTGCGGGACAAGCAGGTCCACGCGACCGCATAGGTTTCCGGCAGTGCTTCCAACTGTGACCATGGCAGGTCGGACTCGATGAGGGCGACATTTGCCGCATGCACGCGGGTGTATTCGGCATAGCTGCCGTTGATGGTTCGACCGAGGCCCGCGCAGCATCAAACGGTTCTCCATGCTGGAAGAGCTGGGCGCGTCACGCGTCGAGGCAAAACGGACCGACCTGGCCGCCCACATCGCAGAAGCAAACAGAGTTCGGGCGGCGGTGGTGGTGAAACTGCCGGCTATTCCGCTACCCTCTGCTGGTGCGGAGCAACCGTTCCACCCGGCTGGCCCTGGTCACGGCGCTGTTGGCGTTCATCGTCTGCGTTTGGCCGTCTAAGCCACGCGTACAACCCGTGCGGCTCACCGACGCCGCCATCAAGGAGCCGCTGCGTGGGCTCATCTCCATGGGCGCCTACAAGTTCGCACCGGTCCTCGGCGAGCCCGACAACTCGCTCGACACGGTGCGCTAGAAGACCGGTCTGCTGCAGGGCATCGTGATCTTGGCGTCGTGGCGCTCGCTGGTGCCGACGGCCACGTCCGGCCTCGCGGACAACAACGAGATCGACCAGGGTCTGGCCGCCGTTCGAAAGTACAACCAGGACAATCCGAAAACGCCGCTCGCCGTGAAGATCCGGGTTTGGGGCGGCTTCTGGGCGCCCGACTGGGTCATGCAGGCGAGCGGCGGAAAAATCGGAGTAGTCCACACCAACGGCCAAGGCAACTCCAAGAACCGCGACCTGGGGCACGTGTGGAGCGACGCCTACCACAAGGCCTGGGCGCACCTGCAGGAGCTGCTCGCCGCCAAGTACGACGCCGACCCGCTCGTCCACGAGGTCGCGGTTACCTCGTGCATGATGTTCACCGCCGAGCCGTTTTCCATCGACACTCATCCGGGCGCGCTCGACCCGCTTCGGAAGGCCGGGATGACCGATGCAAACTACAAAGCGTGTCTGAACAACATCGTCGACGACTACGCACCTTGGAAGACAACGCGCTTCGAGACGCCACTGAACCCGTTCAAGGACACCGATAGCGGCAAGCCGGTGCACGATGTGAACTTCACACTCTCGTAGATGGCGGACCGCCGAAAGCGTGCCGGGGATCGCTGTGTGTTCGACAACCACGATCTCGATGTGCAGGCAAAGGTGGACAAGGACCTGCAGACGATCTACGCGGCGATGAAGCGCAGCGGCGCAGAGGTCGAATTCCAGACCGGCGCGGCATCACCATCCGACCTCGCCGGCGTCATCGCCTACGGCGTCTCCAACGGCGCGACAAGCATCGAGCTGTACCAGGACTACGGCGGATTCACGCTGGTGCCCGACGCGGACCTGCGCAAGTACTCAGCGATGCTGATCGACAACCACTGAGCTCACCGGTGGAAGAAGCCCGAGTGCCCGTGATCATCGGGGGGGAAGCTACTTACGTTTCCGACGCCCGAGTTACGGATGCCGGTGTTGAAGAAGCCAGAGTTCTGGAAACCCACGCCATTGTTGACGCTGTTGAAGAAGCCCGAACCGCGATCGCTGGAATTCTGGAAACCCGAGCCGCCGAAGCCCGAGTTGTTGAAGCCAGAAGCATCAGGCCCAGCGTTACGGGCACCCGAGGTGTCGTCACCAGCGTTCGTGAAGCCTGAGGCGTTGTTGCCCTGGTTAAAGAAACCCGATGTGCCAGTACCGGTGTTTGCGAAACCCGAGCTGAGCCCGGGGCCGTTACCCACGTTTCCGAAACCGGTGTTTAGGTTGCCCGAGCTGAAGCCGCCGGTGTTGGTATTGCCGGAGTTGCCGAATCCGGTGTTTACCGCACCGGCATTGGCCCACCCGGTGTTGGCATGTCCTGAATTGAAGAACCCGGTCGAGGACTTGCCCGAGTTGAACATGCCGGTGACCTGCTCGCCGGAGTTGAAGAAGCCCGTGGTGTAGCGGCCCGCGTTGAACGCGCCCGTGACTTCCCCGCCCGTGTTTCCGAAGCCTGTGGTGTTCAGACCCGTATTCCAGGCGCCGGTGACGGTGCCACCCGTGGTTTGGAAGCCCGTATTGTTCGTTCCCGAAATCTCAAAGCCCGTGTTGGCAAAGCCCGAGTTAAAGAAGCCCACGTTGTTGTTGCCGGAGTTGAAGAATCCGATATTGCCGCTGCCTGAATTGCCGAAGCCGATGTTGCCACTGCCGGTGTTCAGACCGCCGATGCCGATCTGATTGTTGCCAGTGAGCCCGATGCCGATGTTGCCGTTGCCGGTGTTGCCGAAGCCAATATTGCCATTGCCGGTATTGCCGAAGCCCCAGTTGCCATCGCCGGTGTTCCCGGAACCCCTGTTGAAGCTGCCGGTGTTTCCGCTACCGATGTTGGAGTGGGCCGCAGTGTCGGTAGGGCCGACGTTTCCGAAGCCAATGTTTCCGTCACCCTTGTTGCCACCGCCGATATTCCCTGTCCCCGCATTGCCGAACCCCACATTCTGTTTACCGCTGTTGCCGCCGCCCACGTTTCCGGTGCCGGAGTTACCACCACCGATGTTCGTATCGCCGTGATTGCCGCCACCAATGTTGGAATTGCCGTTGTTTCCGCTGCCCATGTTGGAATTGCCGGTATTTCCACTGCCCAGGTTGGAACTCCCGATGTTCCCGTTACCCGCATTCTGGTTGCCGGTGTTGCCGTTGCCGACGTTGTTACTGCCCTTGTTGCCGACGCCCCAGTTCTCGGGGATCCCGAGCAGGCTTTGCAGGGACTGTTGCCACGACGTCAACTGCGCAGCCGCCGCGGACGCGCCGGCGTGATAGCCGACCATCGCGGCCACGTCCTGGGCCCACATCTCCTCGTAGCTGCCCTCGACGGCCGCGATCGCGGGCGCGTTTTGCCCGAACAGGTTCGACAACACCAGCGAAACGATCTGAGAACGGTTGACAGCCACCGCTATCGGCTGGACCATCGCCGTGCGTGCCGCCTCAAAGACGCTGGCCACCGCCCGGGCCTGTCCCGCCGCGCCGGCAGCCCGTGCCGCGGCCGCGTCCAGCCAACCTGCATAGGGTGCGGCCGCCGCTACCATCGCTGCCGCCGCCGGACCTTGCCACGCCTGACTTGCTAAACCCGAAGTCACCGAACTGAACGAGGACGCCGCCGCACCCAGCTCGAAGGACAACCCATCCCAGGCCACCGCGGCCTCCAGCAGCGGCCCCGGCCCCGCACCGGTGAACATCAACGCCGAATTGATTTCCGGCGGCAGCAAAGCGAAATTCGCCATCACGACTCCTTGACTCGCCCCACCACGACATCCACTCCCGCAGTGGCAGCAATTAACCTAGCTGCACCGGGCCCACGGTGTGAGCGAATCGGCAATCGCTGTGTACCAGTGATGATTTGGCCTGCGGCGCGCTGGGGATGCGCGTAGCGTCACAGGGATGGCATACGACATGGCATCCGGCCAACAGGAACAGGGCTACGACGTTGTGGTGCTCGGTGCTGGGCCGGTTGGCCAGAATGTTGCCGACCGGGTCCGCGCTTCGGGTCTCAGCGCCGCGGTGGTCGAACGGGAACTCGTCGGAGGCGAATGCTCGTACTGGGCTTGCGTGCCGAGCAAAGCCTTGCTACGTCCGGTCATCGCCGTCTCCGATACCCGAAGAACCGAGGGCGCGCGGGAAGCGGTCAACGGTTCGATAAACCCGGCCGGTGTCTTCAGCCGCCGCGATCGCTACGTCAGCGACTGGGACGACACCGGCCAGGCCGACTGGGTGGCCGGCATCGGCGCGACCCTGATACGCGGACATGGACGGTTGGACGGCCCGCGACGAGTTGTCGTCACCACACCCCGTGGCGCCGAGGTGGTACTGACCGTCGGGCAGGCGGTCGTCATCTGTACCGGCAGCCGGCCAGCGCTCCCCGACCTGCCCGGCCTTACCGAAGCGCGGCCGTGGACCAACCGCGAAGCCACCGACAGCAGCGACGTCCCGAACCGGCTCGCCGTCGTCGGGGCCGGCGGCGTGGGTGTCGAAATGGCAACGGCCTGGCAAGGATTGGGTTCAAAGGTGACCTTGCTGGCTCGAGGATCTCGACTGCTGCCCCGGATGGAGCCGTTTGTGGGCGAGCTTGTTAGCCGCGGACTGGCCGAGGCGGGCGTGGACGTGCGCGTTGGCGTGTCAGTACGCGAACTCAGCCGGGCCTACCCCTATTGCCCCGTGGCCATCGCGTTGAGCGACGGGACCGAGCTCGAGGTCGATGAAATTCTCTTTGCCACCGGCCGAAAACCCCTCACCGACCATATCGGCTTGGAGACGGTGGGACTGACTCCGGGCGGTTGGCTCGACGTCGACGACACCTGCAGGGTGCGCGACGTCGCCGACGGTTGGCTCTACGCGGCCGGTGATGTCAACCATCGCGCACTGCTGACCCATCAAGGCAAGTACCAGGCCCGCATCGCGGGTGCCGCGATCGCAGCACGCGCAGCTGGCCGCCCGGTGGACACCGAGCCGTGGGGGGAGCATTCGACCACCGCCGACCATCACGCGGTGCCGCAGGCCTTCTTTACCGACCCGGAAGCCGCCGCGGTTGGGCTGACGGCGGAGCAGGCTGAGCAGGCCGGGCACCGGATCAAGACGATAGATGTCGAGATCGGCGATGTCGTGATGGGAGCCAAACTCTATGCCGACGGATATACCGGTCGGGCGCGCATGGTGGTCGATGTGGATGGGGGCCATCTGCTCGGCATGACATTGGTCGGCCCGGGCGCTACCGAGCTGCTGCACGCGGCCACGATCGCGGTCGCCGGACGGGTGCCCATTGAACGGCTGTGGCACGCCGTCCCATGTTTCCCGACAATCAGTGAACTATGGCTGAGACTCCTTGAAGCCTACCGGGATTCGTTTTTTGTGGTCGTTTAGCCAAAGGAGCACCCATGGCAACCTCGGACGGATTTCATCCCGATTTCCAACCCGATGCGACGGCGTCAGAAGCGACACGTAATCGGGTGCATCACATCAAGGGATCGGAAATCAGTTCCGACACAGCGCAATCGGATGGACTGCGGCGCTTCGCCGCGCTGAACGGGCGCTCGGTTGGAGCGGAAAAGTTGTGGATGGGCGAGACGCATGTCTCGCCGGAGACCGTCTCGGCTAACCATCATCATGGCGAGTCCGAGACCGCGATCTATGTGCGAAGCGGCAACCCGGAGTTCGTCTTCCATGACGGCGTCCAGGAAGTGCGCATCTCGACTCAACCCGGCGACTACGTCTTCGTGCCGCCATATCTGCCGCATCGGGAAGAGAATCCCGACCCGAAAACACCCGCCGAAGTGGTCATCGCGCGCAGCACCCAGGAGGCCATTGTGGTCAACCTGCCGGACCTGTACCCCCTCTAACCGGATAGCTTGCATCCTTTAGCCGCGCCGACGCGTCCGCTCAGGCAATTCTCAACTGATTCTTCGATGCCGCTTTGCTTGGCTCAAAGGATCTGCATAGGGGGCAGCCCCAGCATTAGTCCCATGATGACTGAGCCGCTCTCGGCAAACTTGATCGAACGCTACCTGCGCACCCGGGGCCGGCGGTATTTCCGCGGCCGGCACGACGGCGAGTTCTTCTTCGTCGCCGATTCGCACCCCCGTCGGCTGCACGTTCATCTGGAGGTCTTACCTGCACACCACAACGCGTTCGCGATCCGGGTCACTCCCGCGTGCTTCTTCCCCGCCACGGACTATGCCCGGCTGACGCAGTTCGCCGATCGGTGGAACGCACGGAACCACGCCGTCACCGCGATCGTGCACGGATCCTCTGATCCACGACGCGTCGTCATCGAGGCACAGCAGTGCCAATGGCTCTCCGAACCTATCCGCTTCGAAGATTTCGCCGACTCGGCCGACCGCACCATCACAACCGCAATCGATCTCTTCGCCGCGCTGGCTCCGATTGTTGAATTATCTTCAGCCACACAATCATTGCTGCTTGACGCCGGTTAGCGAATGGTTTGGCCGTAGCTCGCCGTCAGGCTGCCAGCACCGCGTCCAGCGCTGAATAGAACAGGCCGAGTCCGTCCTCGGACGGACCGGTCAACACTTCGATGGCGTGCTCGGGGTGCGGCATCAGCCCGACGACACGGCGGTTGGCTGAGCTGATGCCGGCGATGTCGTGCATTGAACCGTTGACCTTCTCGCGGTAGCGGAATACGACCCGGCCGTCGCCTTCCAGTTCGTCGAGCACGTCTCGGGGTGCCACATAGCGGCCCTCGCCAGACTTCAGCGGCACCAACAAGTCCGCGTCGGCTTCGAAACGTGATGTCCACGCGGTCGACGTTGACGCCACGCGCAGCCACACGTCGCGGCAGACGAAGTGCAGCCCCACGTTGCGGGTCAGCGCGCCGGGCAGCAGCCCGGCCTCGCACAGCACTTGAAACCCGTTGCAAATCCCCAATACCGGCATGCCGCGGCCGGCCGCGGCGACGACTTCGCCCATGACCGGGGCGAATCGGGCGATCGCACCAGCCCTAAGGTAATCGCCGTAGGAAAAGCCGCCGGGCACAATCACGGCGTCGACAGCCCTGAGGTCGGCGTCAGCATGCCACAGGCTCACCGCGTCGGCGCCGACCTGGCGCACCGCGCGCGCGGCGTCCACGTCATCAAGCGTCCCTGGAAATGTGATGACGCCGATCCGCGCCGTCATTGCGGGTCCCGGCTGATGGTCCAGTCCTCGATCACGGTGTTGGCCAACAGCGATTCGGCGATTTCGGCAAGCACCGAATCGTCAACGGCATCGTCGACCTCCAGCTCAAACCTCTTGCCCTGACGGACGTCTGAGATTCCGGGGTGTCCGAGGCGTCCCAGCGCTCCCACGATCGCCTGACCCTGCGGGTCGAGAATCTCCGCTTTAGGCATCACATGCACGACCACCCGGGCCACCGGCGCTCCTCCTCAGACCTGACCGCTCCGCCCGGCGATGGCAGGCGCCGGTATGGCGCGAGCAAGCAGCCGGGGCAGAGGTTCCGCGCCAACTCTACCGGCGATAGGCCCGGGCCTCGCCAGCTACGCGGTCTTACGCCCGCTAACTGCCCGAGTAAGTGGCCTCAACTGTCTGTTCGCCAAGAACCTTCATTTCTTTGATCCGCAGCTGGTCGGCCAGCCCTTTCTCGTCGATGACAGCCTGGAGGCGGTCGTAGAAGTGGCGTACCAACGCCTCAAAGGTGGGTGAAAAGTCCACGGTGCACAATTTGAGTCCGCCTTTTCGCGTAATCGCGGCGATGTCCTCGTACAGCGGATCATTCTTGTCAACGACAAATGCGTGGTCCACCTCGTCCAGAATCGGCCTAAATGCGTTCTCCAGCAGGTCCGTGTCCAAAAGGAAGTACTGCTCGTCAAGACTGTCCCCGGTAAGCGTTACGGAAACAAAAATCGTGTGACCATGCAGGTTGGCGCATTTATTGGCAACCAATTCTGGGGTATAAAGCTCACTTCCACCGCGGCTGGTCCGCATGTCGTGGGTCCACGTCCGATGCCCCATTTCAAGGCGGATCGTCTGCTTGATCGTGTAGGCCATACGTGCTCCTTGGGTGTATTGACGTGGACTGACTTGGCTTCGTTAGATTCCGTAGCTGGCATTGAGCGTCGACGCGCATCGGAGCTCTGCACGTTTTAAAATGCAGCCGTTGAGATGTAGCTTACCGTTTATCTGCTCGTATATATGCTGCACAAGCCCCTCGATGGTGGGGTTGAAATCAACGGGATACACTTTATCCGCCACGTCCGCAAGCTCGCAGACTTTCAGGAAGTCGTCATATATCGGATCTTCGGTCCAGATAATGAACGAGTGATCCAATGAGTCGATAATCGGCCGCACAACGACAGCGAGTTCATTCGTGTCGAAGACCGTCCTCATGCCATCCAATTCCAGCTGAGACTCGAGAACGAGTTTGAGCTCCCAGGTATGGCCGTGGATGGTTTCTTCTTTCTTATAGTCGAACCCTAGAGATCGATGGCCAGCGTCGAATCGAAACGTCTTCTCGATCGTACGGGCCATCGGGCTCCACCTCCGGGGCCAAGAGCGGAACCGCTCCCAAACGTTAGAAGCGATGACGAACCGACCGGCACAAAGGACCCGTTTCCGGACCCTCTTTACTGGCTTCGCCTAATGAATGTTAGATCCACATCCATGCACGGCCAAGCCCCCTTATCTGTTAGGCGACCAGTATCAACCGGTGGCCGCCCAGGTCCGCAATTCGACCTTGCGCCTCCCCGTCGGGATCGAGGGAGGCTTGGCTGTGTTCCGTCCACGCGCTGAGCTCCAAGGGAGCGCTGGGGTTAGCGGACTGCGCACGCGCATCTCGGGCGGCCTGGAAGAATTCGGCAATCCGAGGGTGGTCGAGACGGACGTTGACTGCATCGCAGCGGGCGCCGGCAACCTTGGCAAGGGCAACGCTATTGACCCCGAGTAGCACCGGCGGGCGGGGCAACGGCAGCGGAAAGCCGGTCCACTTGTCGGCTCGGTGCGGGTCCCACAGGATGTCGCACAGGTCGAGAATTGCGGCAAGGTGCTCATGCCGACGCTGCATCGAGTCATGCAACGGATTCCCAAGCACTTCGTGCTCTTGCGCCCAGTGGGTCCCAGGGGCGGCGCCCGCTCCGATGCCGAATATGAAACGTCCCCCGCTGATCTCTTGCACCGAGGCGGCCGCAACGGCCGTCACGCCCGCCGAACGGTTGGCGGCATTGACCACCAAGGTGCCAATGCCAATCGTGGAGGTGGCTGCGGCCAGAGCTCCGGCCAAGGTAAAACATTCCAGCATTCGGTTACTCGACAACACCGAACCGGACAGGTGGTCATAGACCCACGCAGTCCCGAATCCTTGAGCTTCGGCCTGCGACACCTTGGCCCGAATGTCCGGCCAGACGTGCTTGGCTGCGCTATAGAGAATGTCGAGTGTGACCATCTGCCGAACGTACAGCAAAATACCACTGCCAGAATCGATTTCCGGCTCGACCTCAGCACGAGCCGATGTAGGCCTCGCACAACGGGCGGGTCATGGCGTCCAGTACCGCGGTGTCGGAGCGCACCGACCACGGCACCTTCGGCGGCCCCGACGACCACAGCGTGAGTTCACTGAGCGTGCTGCTCGACACATGCGCGACCAGATAGGTGTGCATGACGACCGGTCCACTGATTACCGCGGCCATCCGGGTCGGTTCGTCGTCAGTGATTGACGGCGATTGCATTGGCGACCCCAGCTGGCAGGCGCGTATGGCGGTGACGGCGGCACCGAACACCGCTGCCGCGATCGCACCCCCGCGGGCTGTGTCACCGCGCCAGTGCAATACCTGAGCCTGCAACTGCCACTGACCGTCGAGGTGGACCACCGTCACTCGACCCGCGACCGCTGAATTGCGGCTGTCCTGTGGGAACGTCGGTGTGGCGCACACTTGCTCGAACTGAAATCGGGGCGTCGTCCCGGTCACCGCGACCGCCGCACCAGCCAGCGCCGGCCAGCCGTACACCGAGTCCAGTGGCACGTCCCGTCGATGGATCCACGCCGTGGCGGGGATCTGATCGCATACCGGCGGGCAGGTTTCCGGCTCCGCCTGTGCGGGTGCTGTCACCACGACAGCGACCACAACGCTGCTGGCGACCAGCATCGCCGCCAGGATCACCCGCATCTGCACCGCCTCATCAGGGCACAATCGTAAACATGCAACTGACGCATTTCGGTCATTCCTGCCTCCTCGCCGAGTTTGGTGAAACGAGCGTGCTTTTTGATCCCGGCACCTTCGCGCACGGCTTCGAGGGGATCACCGGCCTGTCCGCGATCCTGATCACCCACCAGCACCCCGACCACATCGACGTCACACGACTGCCGGCGCTGCTGGATGGCAACCCAAACGCCGTGCTGTATGCCGATTCGCAGACAACAGCGCAATTGGGTGCGCCGTGCCGAGAGGTGCATGTCGGTGACGAACTGTCGGTCGGCGAGCTGACCATCCGTGCAGTGGGTGGCCGGCATGCGGTGATTCATCCGGAAATCCCTGTGATTGAGAACATTTCGTATCTGGTGGATGACGGCGAACACCGAGCCAGGTTGATGCATCCCGGTGACGCACTGTTTGCGCCTGGCGAGCCGGTGGACGTATTGGCCAGTCCCGCCGCTGCCCCGTGGATGCGGATCGCGGAGGCAGTCGACTACCTGCGCGCGGTGTCGCCGGCCCGCGCGGTACCGATCCACCAAGGGATCATCGCCCCCGATGCACGCGGCATCTATTACGGCCGCCTGACCGAGATGACCAACACCGACTTCCAAGTGCTGCCCGAGGAGAGCGCGGTCACCTTCTAGGGCGAGCAGACGCAAAAGCCCCCGACACCCCGTGCGTGCGGGGGCTTTTGCGTCTGCTCGCCGTGGCTAGGTGACGACCCGGGCGCAGCGGGTCGCCGCAATCTGATTACGCAGCGTCGAGAATTGCCTTATCCGGCCGCCAGCGGTATACCGTCGGCGCGCATTCGTGCAGCAACGCAAGGTCGACGGCATCCAGCATGGCCTGCAATGGGCCCGGCTTGCGCAAATGATGGGCGGCTACCGCAACCCGCACGACGCCGCCGCGCCGAGCGATCCGCTGGGCGGACATCACGACCATCCGGCACCACCACGGCTCTGCGAGGAATCCTTCTCCGATGCCCAGCACGCGGGCGCGCACAGTGGTCTTGCGGACCAGGTCGGTAATTCCGTGGAAATCGGCGAGTAGCCGAAAGCCGTTCCCGGGCAACGCTTTGACAACACCGGGCGATACCAACCAGCCCGGCGCCGCAAACAGCCGGGTGCGCAGCCCGAGATGCTCGAGCACCCGGTCGGCGGCCATCAAACGCAGGTTGGCCTCATGTGCGTGCAGCGTCGCGAACTCGCCACGCCGCCTCTTGGTGGCCGCTTCGTCGTAGCCGTGCAGTACCAGCGCATCGCCGCCGGCGCGCCGCGCGGCCAGCCACTCAACGGTGCCCGGGTCGCGGTCGAGTCGGTACTCACCGCGCAGACGCGGAGCCACCAACAGCGATACCGGCACCGAGCGGGCATCCATTTGCCCGCAGAACGCGTCGACGTCGGCCAGGGTGTTGATCCCTATGCCCGAGACCGAGACGATCAGTTTTCCAGACACGCTTGTAGTTTGCCGATTCCAGGTTTCGGGACGGTGAAGTACACGCAGACAGCAGACATATATCCGGACCGCGACGGCCCCCGATATGCTCAAAACTCCATGGATGAGGCGCGTTCCGCACCGGCCGATGCCGCGTTACCCACCACCGCCACGGGCCCGCCCCGCCGCGGCGAACACGTCTACCCCGACAAGCTCGACGCTGGGATCTTTCGGATCGCCGGGGTTTGTGTGCTGGCGTCGCTGATGACGGTCCTGGACGCCACAGTCGTCGCGGTCGCACAGCGCGCCTTCACCGTCGAATTCGGTTCTACCCAGGCGGTCGTCGCATGGACGATGGCAGGCTACACGCTCGCACTGGCGATGGTAATCCCGCTAACCGGTTGGGCAGCCGACCGATTCGGCACCAAGCGTCTCTGGATCGGATCGGTGTTGGCGTTCACGCTGGGCTCACTACTGTGCGCGTTGGCGCCGAATATTGTGTCACTCATAGTGTTTCGGGTTGCGCAAGGCGTTGGGGGCGGCATGTTGCTGCCGCTGGGATTCGTGATCCTAACGCGAGTAGCCGGCCCGAAACGGCTCGGACGCATGATGGCGGTCCTGGGTATCCCGCTGCTCCTCGGCCCGATCGGCGGGCCCATCCTGGGCGGCTGGCTGATTGGCACCTTCAGCTGGCCGTGGATCTTCCTGGTCAACCTGCCGATCGGATTGACCGCGGCCATTCTCGCGACCATCTTGTTCCCCAAGGATCGCCCGGAACCTTCAGAGAGCTTCGACTTGATCGGCGTCCTGCTGTTGTCGCCGGGCCTGGCCACGTTCCTACTCGGGGTGTCGTCCATTCCGGGCCGCGGCACAGTGGCCAATCGCCACGTCTGGATACCGTTGACCATCGGGCTGGTCTTCATCGCAGCGTTTGCCATCCACGCCTGGTATCGCGCTGATCATCCGCTCATCGATTTGCGGCTGTTCAACAACTCGGTGGTCACTCGATCCAATGTGACGGCGCTGGTGTTGGCGTTCGCTTTTTACGGCACCGTGTTGCTACTCCCGAGCTATTTGCAGCAGGTCATGGATCAGACACCGATGCAATCCGGGATACACCTGGCACCGCAGGGAATTGGCGCCATGCTCACTATGCCGTTTGCCGGCGCATTCATGGACAAGCGGGGACCAGGGAAGGTCTGCGTGCTTGGCATTTCGGTGATGACCGCCGGCCTGGGCATCTTCACCTACGGCGTTTACCGGCACGCGGGATACGTCCCAATGCTGCTGGTGGGGCTGGTGATCTTCGGCATGGGCATGGGCTGCACCATGACGCCGCTTTCCGGGGCGGCAGTTCAGACGCTGGCACCACACGAGATAGCCCGTGGTTCTACGCTGATCAGCGTCACCTATCAGGTGGGCGCCTCGACAGGGACCGCGCTGATGTCGGTGATTGTGACCCATCAGTTCAATTGCAGCGAGAACATTTCGGCCGCCAACCAAGTCGCGGCGCTCCAACACGACGCCGCCCGGCGTGGGGTGCCCATCGACCCGTCGGCAATACCGCGGCGCACCCTTACCCCCGACTTCGCCGGCAATGTGCTGCATGATCTTGCACACGCCTACACGGTCGTCTTCGTGATAGGGGTCGCGCTCATGGCTTTGACGATCATCCCGGCGTCGTTTCTGCCGAAAAAGCCGGCCGGCTAGTGGCACTAACCCTCGAACAGCAGCCGAGCTATCCGCGCGACACTGTCCATCGGATCCACAGCCCTCACTTCCGGATTCACCGCGTCATTGAGCCACAGCATCGAAAAGCCGTGTACCAGTGACCAAGCCGCCAGCCGGGCGTAAGCCGGATCTGCCCGGGCGTTGGGGTCGCGCAGCGTCGCCACTCCGCGCGCCAATTCCGCGGCGGCGGCCGCCTCCGCTGCGGTCAGCTCGGCATCCGCGCCGTCAAGCAGCGACCTGTTGAACATCACTTGGTAGTGGCCGGGATGCTCGATGGCAAACCGTACATAGGCCAGAGCTGCGTCGGCGAACTGCGGACGGGCGTCCGCGAGCGCCTCGGCCAGCAGCTGGTATCCCTGAGTCGCAAGCGCGGTGAACAGACCTCGCCGATCGGTGAAGTGGTGCGCGGGCGCGGCATGCGACACACCCGCGTCACGGGCCAACTCGCGCAGCGACACCTGATCGGCGCCCCGTTCGGCCACCAGACGCGCGGCTTCGGTGAGGATCACGCTGCGCAAATCGCCGTGATGGTAAGTCGGCCGGTCCATAGGCCCAGCATAACGACCGAACTTGACACTGACTAGATTGAAGCATATGGTCGATCTTGTCAGTGTCTAGATGCTAGGAGGGGCTGGGATGGCTCCAGTGATCACTCTGCTGTTGGGCAGCATTGTCGCTTGGATCATCGGCTGCTTCGGCGTGGCTTACGTGAACAACTGGACCGCCGCGGTCGCCGTCGGGCTCGCGGCGATGTTCGTGCTCACCGGGGTTGCACACTTCGCGCCGCCGCTACGCGGTGACCTCATTGCGATCGTGCCGCCCCGGTTGCCCGCACCCGGCCTGCTGGTCAGCCTCACCGGCGTGCTGGAGCTGCTCGGCGCCGCCGGTCTGTTGTTGCCCGGCACCCGGGTCGCGGCGGCCGTGTGCCTGCTGGTGCTGATGCTGGTGATGTTTCCGGCGAACGTCTACGCCGCCCGGATGCCCCATCCGCCCAAGTCGATGACGACGCGACTATCCCTGCGTAGTGCCGAGGAGGTCGTCTTTCTGGGCGCCGCCCTTGTCGTGGCCATTGGCAGCATCTAACAACCAGGCGTATTGGAATGCGGTTTCTTTCCAACGCTCGTAGCGGCCGCTGATCCCGCCATGACCGGCGTGCATCTGGGTCTTCAACAGCACCGGGTTGCCGCAGGAATTGGCATCGCTATTGGTATGCCGCAAAGCCGCAACCCACTTGGCCGGCTCAACGTAGTACACCCGGGTATCGTTCAACGACGTCATGGCCAGGATCGCCGGATAGCGCTTGGCTGCGACGTTCTCATACGGCGAATACGACTTCATGTAGGCGTAAACATCGCCGTCGTCCAACGGATTTCCCCACTCGTCCCACTCTGTGACGGTCAACGGCAACGACGGGTCAAGGATCGTGGTCAGCGGATCGACGAAAGGTACCTGAGCCAGGATTCCGGCGAACAGATCCGGGGCCATGTTGGCGACGGCGCCCATCAACAATCCGCCCGCGCTGCCGCCGAAAGCCACCAACCGCTCCGGTCGAGTCAGTCCGGATTCCACCAGATGCTGTGCCACTGCTACGAAGTCGGTGAATGTGTTCTTCTTGTCCAGCAGCTTGCCGTGTTCATACCACAGGCGCCCCATCTCACCTCCGCCGCGAACGTGTGCGACGACAAACACCATCCCACGATCCAACAGCGACAGTCGGGCGATGGAAAACCGTGGATCCTCGCAGATCTCGTAAGCGCCGTAGCCGTAAACCAATGCCGGCGCTGGGAACTCGATACCGGCGCGGTGCACGATCGATACCGGGATCCGGGTGCCGTCGTCGGCGTAAGCCCAGTCGCGACGCTCGACGTAGTCTTCGCGCTGGTAGCCGCCGAGCACCGGCTGTTCTTTCAGCAAGGTGCGTTCGCCGGTGACCAGGTCGATGTCGTAGATCCGCGTCGGGGTGACGAAAGATCCAGCACCAACCCGCAATTTGGGCGAATCCCAGTTCGGATTGGTCCCCAGCCCGGCCGACATCAATTCGGAGTCGAACGAAATCTCCTCGGGCTCACCGTAACTGCCGTCGGACTGCACCGGCCACAGCTGAACCCGGGGCAGCGCCTCACGCCGGTAGCTGACCACCAGATGACTGGCGAAGGCGTCGACGCCGTCGAGTCGGACATCGTCGCGGTGCTGAATCAGGGTGCGTTGCTGCGTCGGATCGCCGACGGGGGCCTCGGCTAGCGTGAAGTTCACCGCACCGTCGTTGTGCAGGATCAAGAAGCGATCCTGCTCACCGACCACCGCGTGCTCTACCGAGTACTCGACGCCGTCACGCCGGGGCAGCACCACAGCGAATTGCGCGTTGGGGTCAGCCGAGTCCGCGTAGCGGACCTCAGAGGTAATCGACGAGCCCGCCGCGATCAACACGTAGGCGTCGCTGCGAGTACGGCCCACCGCGAGCCAGAACCGTTCATCGGCTTCGTGATAGACACGCTCCGACGATTCGCCGGAGCCCAGCCGGTAGCGCCATACCGTGTCCGGGCGCCAGGCCTCGTCCACGGTGACGTAGTAGACGGTCCGGTTGTCGGCCGCCCAGGTCGCTCCGGCGCCGATGCCTGCGATCTCGTCGGGATACTGCTCTGAAGTCCGTAAGTCCCTGAACCGCAAGGTGTATCGCTCGTCACCTACGACGTCGACAGAGTACGCGAGCAGGTTGCCGTCCAGGCTGACACTGGCTGCACCCAGCGCGAAGAAATCGTGGCCATCTGCTTCCAAATTTTCGTCGAGCAACACCTGTTCACCGGATATTTCGGTGTCTTCGTCGAATCTCGGCGGGTTCCAGTCGTCGGGATCAGCTACCGGGCAACGGCAGTGTACGCCGTACTGCTTTCCCTCGAAGGTGCGGGCGTAGTACCACCAATCACCACGTCGAGTCGGTACCGACAGATCGGTCTCCTTAGTACGCGCCTTGATTTCGTCAAAGATCCGTTGCCGCAACGGTTCGAGGTGCGCCGTGGCCTGGTCGGCATAGTCGTTTTCGGCCTCGAGATAGGCGATGACGTCGGGGCTGTCCTTATCGCGCAACCATTCGTAATGGTCAATGAAAACGTCACCGTGGTGCTCACGCCGAGTTCCCACCCGCTTAGCCATCGGCGGAATCGGATTGTCGGTCATGCGCCCGGGCCGATCCAGTCTGCGAAGCGCAGACCTGAAATCCGTTCGTAGACATCGATATAACGGCAGCGGGTGGCTTCGATGATGTCATCCGGAAGCGGCGGCGGTGGTTGGCCGCCGCCACGGTCCCAGTCCGATGCTCCGCTGGTGAGCCAGTTGCGGACGAACTGCTTGTCGAAGCTGGTCTGGACCACACCGGGTCGGTAGTCATCGGCCGGCCAGTACCGCGACGAGTCGGGTGTGAAGATTTCGTCGGCCAGCAGCAGGTTACCGGCGGGGTCGGTGCCGAATTCAAACTTGGTGTCGGCGATGATGATTCCTCGGGTCAGGGCGTGATCGGCGGCTTGCACGTAGATTTTCAGGGTACTGTCGCGCAGCTGGTTGGCGAGCACGCCGCCCACCATCTCGATCACCCGGTCAAACGAGATGTTCTCATCGTGATCGCCCAGTGCGGCCTTCGTCGCCGGGGTGAACAGCGGTGTGGCGAACTTGCTGGCCTCGACCAGACCCGGCGGCAAGGCGATGCCGCACACCTTCCCGGTGGCCTGGTAGTCCAGCAATCCCGACCCGGTCAGGTAGCCGCGGGCCACACATTCCACCGGGAGCATGTCCAGCTTGCGCACCACCAGCGCGCGGCCAAGCACCTCATCGGGGATGCGCGCGTCGTCCGGCGGCCCGGCCAGGTGGTTGGGGGCTTCCACGAGGCCGAAGAAGAACACGCTCATCGCGGTCAGGATGCGGCCTTTGTCCGGGATAGTGCTGTCGAGGACATAGTCGTACGCCGAGATCCGATCGGTGGCGACCAGCAGCAGATGGTCGTCATCGACGCGATAGATCTCACGAACCTTGCCGCTGGCCAGATGCGGGTAGTCGGCTAGTGCGGGGCGCATCGCGTCAGCCTATCCGCCGCTCGGACCGTGGACATGTGCTGGGATCAGCCCTATGAGATCGCGCTTCTTGCCCTACTCCACCAGACCCGTCCGGCTGGCCGCCCAACTATTGAGTGACATCGCCGTGACCGTCTGGACGATGATATGGGTGTTCGTCGGCCTTGCCGTACACAGCGCCATCTCGATAATCGCGGAGGCCGGCCGGCAGGTAGAGATCGGCGCGCACGGCGTCGCCGGCAATCTGGGGTCCGCGGGCCACGACGCGCAGCGTGTTCCGCTGGTGGGCGACGCGCTGAGCAAGCCGCTCACCGCGGCCGCCGACGCGGCCCTCGACATTGCGGGCGCCGGCCACAGCCTGGACACCACGGCGAGTTGGCTTGCGGTGGTGCTCGCGGTGGCGGTCGCCGCGACGCCGATCCTGGCCGTGGCCGGACCATGGCTGTTCCTGCGGCTGCGGTTCTTCCGGCGCAAGTGGGTCGTGACCGCGTTGGCCGCCACGCCGGCCGGCCGGCAACTGCTGGCATTGCGGGCACTGGCCAACCGGTCGCCGGCCAAACTGGCCGCCGTCAGCGCGGATCCGGTCGGTGCGTGGCGGCGCGAGGATCCCACCACCATCCGCGGGCTGGCCGCGCTGGAGCTCCGGGCAGCCGGCATCACGCTTCGCGAACAGTAAGCAGCCCGGCAATGACAACGATCAGCCAGGCCGCCATTGCGATCCAGAAGAACACCAGCGACACGGTGCTCAGCGAACGCTGACCGATCTCGGCTGCCATGGCGTCAGTGGCCGCCGCGTACATACCCAGCGGGAACACCAGGGCCCACCACACGCCAGCGAAGTGCAGCATGCCGGGCCGCCGGTTGATCCGCTGCAGGCCAAAGTAGATCAGCACGGGTATCCACAAGGTCGCCGCCACCCACGTCACCACGGTGATCACTCGCACCGCTGGAGCCAGCCAAACCGGCGCGAGGCTGTGGATGTTGGCGCCGGCCAGCGTCGCAATGGCCAACCCGCCCATCAAGATCCAGGAATCGGGTTCGAAGCCGTTGCGTTCGTGTCGCT
The DNA here is from genome assembly GCF_963853645.1 of Mycobacterium riyadhense. NCBI lineage: Bacteria > Bacillati > Actinomycetota > Actinomycetes > Mycobacteriales > Mycobacteriaceae > Mycobacterium > Mycobacterium riyadhense. The sequence continues at coordinate 5,424,095 of NZ_OY970456.1, forward strand.
CGACGCTCGCCCGCCACAAGATCAGCCACGTCATCAGGCCGTAGAGGCAAAGCGCCACCACCCAGACCGGCACGGCCACCACAAACCACCAGTGTTCGGGGGTGTGGCGGGCTACCTGGGTGGCCACGATCGCCAGGCCGGAGGTGCCCACGCTGGCGAGCTCCCAAGCGCCGTGGGCACGGTCCCGCAGCGTCGCCCACGGCTGCGCCAACATGTTTCGGGTGCTCAGCACCATCAGCACCAGCCACGCCGACAGCGCAACCGCTCCGAGCATGTACATCACCATGCGACGGGATGCCAGCCGGCTGTCAAGCACCGCGCAGGCGGCAACGAATGTGAACAATCGCAGTGTCACATCGGGATCGGTCAAGTCCCACAGGGAATTCCGCCTTCCTACCGCGGCGGCGATAACCAATCCGGCGAGGACTACCAGAGCGGTCGTGGCAAGCACACCCAAGGTGTCGCTGATCCGGACGTAGTGGTGCTGACCCGCGGCTATCGACAAAATCCCGGTCGCCATCACCGCGGCGAATACATCGGGTGCCGGCTCGACATCGGCGAGCCGGAATTTCATTGCGAACCGCGCAATTCCACAACGAGGTGCCGGATGCCGGTATGCCGGTTGCTGCGTGTCCATTCGACGGGCTGTACCACCCGCACGGTCGCGAATCGCGACAGCAGTTCCTCATAGAGCACCCGCAGTTCCAGCCGGGCCAGATTGGCGCCCAGGCAATAGTGCACCCCTTGTCCAAAGCCCAGGTGTGGGTTGGGCTTTCGTGTGATATCGAACTCGTCCGCCCGGTCGAAGACGAGGGCATCGCGGTTGGCCGAGCCCTCCCAGATCTGAACCTTCTGTCCCGCCTCGATCGAGTGCCCGCCGAGCGTGATGTCCCGCGTGGCGGTTCGCCTTTTCGACGGCGACGGCGACGTCCACCGTACGATCTCCTCGATCGCCGTCGGCAGCATGTCGAGATTCCCACGCAGCGCGTGCAATTGCTCCGGATGGTTGGCCAGCGCCAGCAAGCCACCCGCGACCGCGTTACGTGTCGTCTCCGCACCCGCGCTGAACAACAGGCTGAAGAACAGGTACAGCTCGAGATCCGACAGCGCCGGCGCGTTGACGTCGTCGAGCGTCGCGTTGGCGACTACCGACAACATGTCGTCGGTCGGTTCGGCCCGCTTGGCTGCGATCAACTCCTGGCCATAGGTGAACATCCGCGACCCGGCGTCTTCGGCCGACAGCTGGGATAGGGACGCCTTGCGTGAACCGCCGAAGTCGAATTGCGGCTCAATGGCCTCGAATAGCCAATGTCGTTCGGCTTCCGGCACACCCAGCAGGATGCAGATCATCTGCATCGGCAGTTCGGCCGCGATATCAACCAGGACGTCGAACGGTTCGCCTGGCGTCACACCATCCAACAGCCGGCACGCGCGGGCGCGCAGATCGTCCTCGACACGACGGATCATCCGCGGTGTGAGCCCCGAGCTGACCAGTCGCCGAATCTGCGCATGCCGTGGGTCGTCCATCATGTTGAGCACCTGGCCGGCAATGGCCAGGTCCTGCAACAGCGTTCCGCCGAACGGCCTCTCGCCGCCCGTGACTGAGGAGTAGGTCACCGGATCACGCAACACCTCAAGGGTTTCGGCATGGGTGGCCACCGACCAGAAGCCCTCGCCGTCTGGGGTATTGGCCGTTGGCGAGTGCCAGTACACCGGCGCCTCCCGACGATGAATCGCAAAGAGATCATGCGGGAAGCCGTGGGCGAAGTTGTCCAAATCGGTGAAGTCGATGCCTGAGAGCGCGCTGGCGAGAGTCATAGGATCACACCCGGTGTGTACTTGGCCGCGTCTGGGTAGCGGCCTACCAATGTGTCCACCAATGCGGCCATCTCGTCTACTTGATCGCCCGCCGCACCGGTGAATGTCTCCTTGTCGGCCAGCGCGGCATCCAGCGCGTCGCGGCCTAACGGCAGCCGGGGATCAGCGGCCAGCCGGTCCAAAAGGTCTGGCTCTGCCCCCAGTTCGCGCATGGCCAGCGCCGTCGCCACCGCGTGCTCGCGGATCACATGGTGGGCCGACTCGCGCCCCATGCCCGCGCGCACTGCCGCGATCAACACCTTGGTGGTAGCCAGGAACGGCAGATAGCGGTCCAGCTCGCGCTGGATCACCGCCGGGTACGCGCCGAACTCGTCGAGCACCGTCAAAAACGTCTCGATCTGCCCGTCGATGGCGAAGAAGCTGTCCGGCAACGCAACTCGGCGCACCACCGAGCAGAAGACATCGCCCTCGTTCCACTGTGCACCGGCCAATTCGGCCGTCATGGCGGCATAGCCACGCAACACCACCTGCAGCCCGTTGACCCGCTCGCAACTGCGGGTGTTCATCTTGTGCGGCATCGCCGACGAACCGACCTGCCCGGGAGCGAAGCCCTCGGTGACGAGTTCGTGCCCGGCCATCAGCCGGATGGTGTGCGCCAACGAGGACGGGCCGGCGCCGAGCTGTACCAAGGCGGACGCCACATCGTGGTCCAGCGAACGCGGATACACTTGCCCCACGCTGGTCAAAACCGTTGTGAAGCCCAAGAACTCGGCGATGCGACGCTCGAGCTCAGCCAATTTGGCGGCGTCGCCACCCAAGAGATCAAGCATGTCCTGAGCGGTGCCCATCGGACCCTTGATCCCCCGCAGCGGGTAGCGGTCGATCAATTCCCGCACTCTCGTCAGCCCGACAAGTGTCTCCTGGGCCGCCGAAGCGAACCGCTTGCCCAAAGTCGTGGCCTGCGCGGCGACGTTATGGCTGCGGCCGGCCATGACCAAGTCGCGGTAGGCCACCGCCCGCTCGGCAAGCCTCGCGACCACCGCCACCCCGTGGGCGAAGACCAGTTCCAGCGACCGTCGCACCTGCAGCTGCTCGACGTTCTCGGTCAGGTCACGACTGGTCATCCCCTTGTGCACGTGCTCATGACCGGCCAGCGCGTTGAATTCCTCGATGCGAGCCTTGACGTCATGGCGCAGCACCCGTTCCCGGGCTGCGATCGAAGCGAGGTCCACGTCGTCGAGCACCCGCTCGTAGTCGGCGATCGCTTGTTGCGGAACGTCGACACCCAGTTCGGCCTGCGCCCGCAACACGGCCAGCCATAGCCGCCGCTCGGCCACCACCTTGGCCTCCGGCGACCAGATCGCAACCATCTCGGCGCTGGCGTATCGGGTCGCCAGCACGTTCGGAATGCTCACAGACAGACAGCTTACGGTCGTTTCAGATCCCCAACGTCGACTTGTTGGGTAGATCAGCCGGAATCCCTAGAACGAGCCGACGTTGGGTGATTTGGTAAGGCGATGTACTTCGTCGGCGTGGACCTGGCCTGGGCGGGTCGCAATCCCACCGGTATCGCGGTTGTCGACGCCGACGGCTCTCTGGTGCATATTGGCGCAGCCCGCGACGACGCCGACGTGTTGGCGGCGCTACGACCCTACGTCCAGGGCGAGTGCCTCGTCGGCTTCGATGCGCCTCTGGTGGTGACCAACCCAACCGGGCAACGACCCGCCGAGACGGCACTCAACCGTGACTTCCGCAAATTCGAGGCGGGCGCGCATCCAGCTAACACCAGCAAGCCCGAATTTGCCGGGAGGCCACGCGCCGCCCGGCTGGCTGAGGCACTCCAATTGGATCTGGACCCATTTTCCGACGCCACCCGGCGCGCCATCGAGGTCTACCCGCACGCGGCGACTGTGGCACTGTTTCGACTGTCCCGCACACTGAAATACAAGGCCAAGCCCGGCCGTAGCGTCGATCAACTCAAGTCCGAGCTGCTGCGGCTGATGGGCGGCGTCGAGGGGCTTGCGCATGCCCCAGTGCCGCTGCGTGTAATAAGGAACGCGGATTGGGTTTCCCTGCGCCGGCAAGTGTCGGATGCCCACCGCAAGTGCGAGCTGCGTCGCGCCGAGGATCCAGTCGACGCCGTCGTCTGCGCCTATGTGGCGTTGTATACCGAGCGCTGCCCCGCCGACGTCACGATCTACGGGGACGTCGGCACCGGCTACATCGTTACGCCATCGCTACCCGGGGACCTAGATCCGTATAGGCCGCTGATCGACCGGCGCCAGCACGTCAATTAAATCGACCACGGTCGTCAGCGCCGCGGCCCGCGGATCCCGCCCCTCGACCAGCGCGGAGACCACCGAACCGTCGACGGCGCAAATAAGTGTGCATACCAGTTCGATGTGGACCGAACGCCCTGATCTTTCGAGGGCCTCGGCGACCGCCTCGGCGCGTTGGCGCAAGCTACGCCGCATGCTTTCGCGCAGGGCGGGAAAGCGGGTACAGGCGATATGTCGCTCATATCGCGATATCAGCTGCTCGGCGAGCCCCGGACCGGATACATCGCCCACAAGCAAGTCGACTAGCACTTCAGCGGTGGTCTCAGGCCCCCGGCGCCGCCGCGACAGGGCGTTGACCCGTGCCCGCAGCTGCGCTACCTCGATCATCCCGATGTGTTCGACCGCGCGGGCGATCAAATCGTCGAGCGAAGAGAAGTAGTAGGTGGTGGACGCCAGCGGCAGGCCAGCCCGCCGGGCGACCGCCCGGTGGCGTACCGCTTCGAACCCGCCCTCGCCAAGCAGCTCCGCGGCGGCGCTTACCAACGCATACCGCCGACGTTCTCCCTTTGGAGTCACTGCTGCCGTCACGCCCACCCATGCTGCCAGTCAAAGTGGTACTCCATTGCCATTTTGACGAAACGTCCATGGCATGATGACCCGCATGCCAGACTTGAGCCGCCGCGCCGTGCTCGGTCTTGGTGCCGGCGCGGTCTGCGGCGCGGCCGGCGCATATGCGCTCGACATGGTCTTTCAGCCACGAACATCACAGGCCATGCCGCCGTCAGTGACTGGCACAAGCGTTCCACTGGCGCCGGCACGACCGCTCGATCCGGCACCGCCGGCTCAGGCCGCGCCGACGATGGCGACCGGCTCGTTTGTGTCGGCCGCGCGCGGTGGGATTTCGACCAACTGGGCGATCGCGCGTCCGCCGGGCCAGACCAAGCCGCTGCGACCGGTGATCGCGCTACACGGAAAAGGCAGCGACGCATCCACCGTGATGGCCGGCGGCGTGGAGCAGGGACTGGCACAGGCCGTCGACGCCGGGCTGCCGCCGTTCGCTGTGGTCGCGGTCGACGGCGGCGGCAGCTACTGGCACAAGAGGGCGTCCGGCGAGGACTCCGGAGCGATGGTGCTGGACGAGCTCATCCCCATACTGAACTCCCATAGTCTGGACACCTCACGCGTGGCGTTCCTGGGTTGGTCGATGGGCGGCTACGGCGCATTGCTGCTGGGCGGCCGACTCGGACCGGCGCGCACCGCGGCCATCTGTGCGGTGAGCCCGGCGCTGTGGCTGTCCGCCGGTGCGGCCGCACCCGGCGCGTTCGACGGCGCCGACGACTTCTCGGCCAACTCGGTGTTCGGCATGCCCGCGCTCGGGTCCATACCGATCCGGGTGGATTGCGGCGACAGCGATCCGTTCTACGCCGCGACCAAGCAGTTCATAGCTCAATTGCCCAACCCGCCCGCGGGTGGCTTCTCGCCCGGTGGACACAACGGCGGGTTCTGGAGTTCGCAGTTGCCCGCCGAGCTGACCTGGATCGCGCCATTGCTGACGGCCTAGACTCTAGGCCGCGAGCGTAACCCCACTGCGAAAAAAACTCGCTCGATTTCGCAGTGCCGTTACGCTCGCGGGGTGAGCAGGCCTTTCGGTTGGAACTTTCCCTACGCGTGGCCGCGAATGCCTATTCTGGCGGAAAACGTTGTCTGTACGTCACAACCGCTTGCCGCTCAAGCCGGTCTTCGGATGCTTGCCGACGGCGGGAATGCCGTCGATGCGGCCATCGCCACCGCCATCACGCTGACCCTGGTGGAGCCGGTGTCCAACGGGATCGGCTCGGATGCCTTCGCGATCGTTTGGGATGGCGGGCGGGTGCACGGTCTGAACGGGTCGGGCCGTTCGCCTGCGGCGTGGACGCCGGAATACTTCGGCGGTAACGGTGTTCCCGCGCTCGGCTGGAATTCGGTGACGGTGCCGGGCGCGGTGTCGGCATGGGCCGCGCTGCATACCAGGTTTGGCAAGGTTGCATTCGAACGACTCTTCGCGCCCGCTATTTCTTACGGCCGCAACGGCTTTCTTGTCTCGCCGATCGTCGCCGCCCAGTGGGCGGCGCAGGTACCGCTTTTCGAATCCCAACCCGGATTCGCCCAGGCGTTCATGCCCGGCGGGCGAGCGCCGAAACCCGGTGAGCTGTTCAGGTTTCACGACCACGCGAGCACGCTCGAAAAGATCGCCGCAACCAACGGCGAAGCGTTCTACCGCGGCGAGCTGGCGGCAAAACTCGAGGCGCACGCGACGGCCAATGGCGGCGTCCTGCGAGCCAGCGACTTGGCCGCTCATCGCGCCGACTGGGTCGGCACGGTCACCGGAAGCTACCGCGGGTTCACGATCCACGAGATACCACCCAACGGCCAGGGGATCGTGGCCTTGATCGCACTCGGGATCCTTGAACAGTTCGATATACCGTCGTTGCCAGTCGATTCCGCCGATAGTGTGCATTTGCAGATCGAAGCGCTCAAGCTCGCTTTCGCCGACGCGCAGGCCTATGTTGCCGACGTCGACCACATGACAGTGAGCACGCAGCAGCTCCTGGACAGTGAGTATCTAAAGCAGCGAGCCTCGCTCATCGATCCGAAGCGGGCGAAGCCGGCAGCCGCCGGCACCCCCAGGGGCGGCACCGTGTATCTGACCGCTGCCGATGCGGCCGGGATGATGGTGTCGATGATCCAGTCGAACTACATGGGTTTTGGCTCCGGCGTGGTGGTGCCTGGCACCGGCATAGCGCTGCACAACCGCGGCGCGAATTTTACTGTGGAGCATGGACATCCGAATAGAATCGGACCCGGCAAGCGCCCCTATCACACGATCATTCCGGCCTTCGTGACCAAAGACGGCGCACCCGTGATGAGCTTCGGCGTAATGGGCGGCCCGATGCAACCCCAGGGTCATGTACAGGTGCTGGTGCGCATCGCCGACTACGGCCAAAACCCGCAAGCCGCCTGTGACGGCCCTCGGTTTCGCTGGGTACAGGGCCAGCAGGTCAGCTGCGAGCGGGGCCTCCCGCCATCAACCCTCGACGAGCTACGCCAGCGCGGGCACGACGTCATCACCACCGAGGACTACAACTCGTTCGGCAGCTGCCAAGCGATCTGGCGGCTTGACGACGGATATCTCGCGGCCAGTGACCCAAGGCGGGACGGCCAAGCCACGGCGTTCTGAGCACGGGGTCGAACGAAACCTCACAGACTAACCATTTACACGTGTTGAATCAAGCGATTGAACGCGTGTCAAGTTTGCCGTACGGTATTCCAGCAATCGTGAGCGCCACAACCACTCGGCAACTGACCACCCACAATGGAGCAACCGTGAGTATGCCCCTACCCCTAGCTGGTAACGACTTCCACCTCGACCGGAACCTCAGCTGGTGGGATGCCGATACCGAGTGCCAATTTGTCCTATCCCAACCGGCACTAGACCCGCACCTTTGGCAGGAATACGTCGCCGGCTCGTACCGCAGTTATCGCCGGCACGACGTCGAGTGCGCACTCGATCACGCCGCATTGAGAACCGGACATGACACTGTCATGTTTTTCGTCGCATTGGATAAGACCTTGCAGATGCTTGCCGGGGTGCGCGCGGTGGGACCGTTGCGGTCTCCGGACGACGCGCACGCGGTCGTTGAATGGACCGGTCAGCAGGAACAGCAGGCGGTGCGAGCCATGATCGCCGACCGGGTGCCATTCGGCATCCTGGAGATGAAAACGGCGTGGAAAGTCAATGACCCCGCCCGGAATTGTTCGCTGACCGAAATACTCGCCCGGATCGGCTTTCACATGTCAGCGCTGCTCGACGTTCAGTTCTTCATGGCCACAGCCGCGACGTTTCTGTTGGACAAGTGGCGCACATCGGGGGGCGTTGTCGCACCAATTCCCGATACGCCCTATCCCGACGAGCGCTTCCAAACAAGGTTGATGTGGTGGGACAGGCGCACTTTCGCTAAGCACGCGACGCCAGACCAGGCATCGAAGATCCATGTCGAGACCACCCAGCTGCTGCATGCCTTCTATCGACAACCGCGGGCAGGTAACGTTCAAGCGAGCCGGCCATGAATGACTACCCAGCTGAATTAGCATGCCGTGCAACTATTTTCGATGAAGACGATTGCGCCGATAGGCGTGTCTTGGCCGAGTATCACGCCGATCGGCAGATCGAGGTCATAGACCGATGGGAGGAACAGGTCGCCAACGTCCGGCGACTACGGCCCGCGCCCGATCCTCAGTTGCTCGCCGAGTCAAAGCGGTGGGCCTTCTACCCATGGCGTAGCACGCTCGTCAGCATCCTGGGGCCACGCGGGTTCCGCGCGCTAAGGCTGGACCGCAATCGAAATTTGATTACCGCCGCCGAGCAGGATCGCCTCGCCAGGCTACAGGTCGGAGTCGTTGGCTTAAGTGTTGGTCATGCCATTGCGTACATGCTGGCGGCCGAAGGCTTATGCGGCGGAATTCGACTCGCGGACTTCGACATCCTTGAGTTGTCCAACCTCAACCGGGTGCCGGCGACGGTACTCGACCTCGGGCTGAACAAGGCGATTGTGGCTGCCCGACGGATCGCAGAACTCGATCCCTATCTCCCGGTGGTCGTGGAAACGTCAGGATTGTGCGCAGACACCATCGACGGCTTCCTGGACGGACTCGACGTCGTCGTGGAGGAATGCGATTCACTGGATATGAAAGCCCGCGTGCGCACGGCCGCACGTGCATATCGAATCCCAGTGCTGATGGCAACCGGAGACCGCGGTCTGGTGGACGTCGAGCGATACGACTTGGAGCCGTCCCGCCACATCCTGCACGGTCTGCTGGGCGATATCGATGTCACCGAGCTTTCTGGCTTGTCCAGCCGGGCCAAGGTTCCGCATGTCCTGCGCGTCCTCGATGCGGCGCGACTGTCGGCGCGGTCGGCCGCCTCGATGGTCGAGATCGACGAAACCCTGGCAACCTGGCCACAATTGGCCGGTGAGGTGGCGCTCGGTGCCACCGCAGTCGCGGAAGCGGTACGCAGAATCGGTCTCGGCGAAACACTTCGGTCGGGCCGGGTACGTATCGACGTGGCCGAGGCGCTCGACCACCTTGCCGAACCGGATGTCCAAGCCGATGGCTGCCGGGTCGCTGAGCAGTGCGCCGAGCACGTCGAATCGCCGGCATCGTCGGACCTGTCCGGCATCGTTGCCGCCGCCGCAAGCCGAGCGCCGTCAGGAGGCAACTCGCAGCCCTGGCTCATCGAGACGGAGATGGACTCGGTGACCATCAGGCTGGCAGGTGAGCGCACGGCCACGATGGATGTCGACTTCCGGGCCAGCGCTGTCGCGGTTGGTGCGGCCTGGTTCAACGCCAGGGTGGCCGCGGCCAGGTACGGCATGCTTGGTCCGGTTGAACTTAGGGAGCCTGACGATTCGTCGCCCCTGGCCGCGGTGGTGCGACTTACCGGAGGCAGCGATCACGACCTTGCATGCCTCTACCGGCCGATGTTGCAGAGGGAATCGAACCGCCATCTCGGTGTGCCACTTCCCCTCGACGTCGAGCGTGCGGCAGCACTGTCGGCCGCTGCTGCCGCCGAGGGCGCACGATTGCAATTGTTGACCGAGAAGGACGATATCGAGCAGATCGCGGCGATTGTCGCTGCGGCAGACCGCATTCGATACCTGACGCCAAGTTTGCATGCGGACATGTTGTCGGAGATCCGCTGGTATGAAAACGAGTCCTCGGATTCAGGTATTGACGTACGCAGCCTAGAAATGGATCAAAGCGAATTGGCGGGCATCCAAATCGCGAAGCGACCCGACGTGATGAAGTTGCTGGCGGGGTGGGGAGCGGGAAGCGCACTGGGCAACTACTCTCGCGACCGCCTCTGTGCCAGCTCCGGCGTCGGCGTTGTTTCAATTAGTGGCCACAGTCTCCGCGACTACGCCCGCGGTGGAGCCGCATTGGAGGCGGTGTGGATAACCGCGCAGCAACTTGGACTGGGGGTACATCCGATGTCGCCGGTGTTCCTCTTCGCGCGCACCGACGATGAGTTGCAGCGATTGTCACCGACCTTCGCTGCCCCGCTACGCCAGTTGCAGCGCGATTTCCGCGATGTCACGCACACAAAACCCGATGACGTTCATGTGCTGATGCTCAGGTTTTCCTACGCGCCACGCGCATCAGTCCGCAGTCGCCGGCGCACCTGCACCGCGATCGTGTCTAATTGGTGAACCAAAGGTAGCGTACTGGTAAACTGCGGGTTACGTCAGTACACTAATCGCAGGCAGGCGCTGAGCTGCGCCGGCCATCACCGTAACGGGCGGTGCGATGATGGGTTTAGTTCATCGAGGCTCCGGTAGCAGGTTGAATGCCGGCGACGTGTTTGCCGGATACACGATCGTCCGGTTGCTGGGCTCGGGAGGAATGGGCGAGGTCTATCTCGCCCAGCATCCACGGTTGCCCCGCCGAGAAGCGCTCAAGATATTGGGCGATGAGGTATCGGCTGACAACAACTATCGCCGGCGATTCATCAGAGAGGCAGACGTAGCCGCCACGCTGTGGCATCCGAACATCGTGCGCGTCAACGACCGCGGCGAGTTCAACGGACAGCTATGGATCTCGATGGACTTCGTCGACGGAACCGATGCGGCGAGCCTGTTGCGGGACCGCTATCCGGTCGGCATGCCGGCAGACCAGGTAGCCACGATAATCGCAGCGATCGCAGGCGCACTCGACTACGCGCACCAGCAGCATGATCTGATGCACCGCGACGTCAGCCCGGCCAATATCCTACTTAGTAAGCCGGAGCACGGCGATCAGCGAATCCTCTTGGGCGACTTCGGAATAGCCCGGAACATCGGCGACACTGGCGGCCTGACAGCGACAAACATGACCATCGGCACGTTTCCCTACGCCGCACCTGAACAACTAGCGGACGAACCAATTGACGGACGCGCCGATCAGTACGCTCTTGCGGCCACCGCCTACCATCTGCTGACCGGATCGACACTGTTCCCGCACACCAGCCCAGCGGTTGTAATCAGCCGCCACCTGACCGCGGCACCTCCAGCACTCGCGGAGACCCGCGCCACGCTCAGGGCCTTTGATCCGGTGCTTGCCGTAGCTCTCGCTAAGGACCCCACCGATCGATTCGCCCGGTGCACCGATTTCGCCCGCGCGTTCGCACGGGCGGCCGACTCCGGCGGACACCCGACAGCTTTTGCGTGGACCATGCCCGCGCCTGCGGCGCACCGGCCACCACGATGCGCTGACACCGGCGCAGAGCAACGACGCGGTCGGTGGCGGATCTTTGCCGCGGCATCAACGGTGATCGCGCTCGCCGCCGTCGGCGCCAGTGGCTACCCGATCGACAATGACAACGCCGTCTCGCAAGCCGGGCCACCTGCCGCGTCGCCAACTTCGGCGCAGCCGCAACGGACCGCGGACTACATGCCACCACCCGCGCCGCCCCCGGAGCCATTGGCGCCAACGACCCCGAAGGCCGCTCCGCCACCGCCATCCCCAACTCCTGTGTACGTTCCGGCCGCGCCGGCCCCGAAAGGGCCGCGGCAGACGCCGCAGCCACCGACGCCCCCGCAACGACCGACGCCCGGCCCCGACCAGACCTTTCTCAGTCTCGTGTCCGAGATTCCCGGTGTCACCGTCACCGACCCCGCAACCGCCGCCGCCACTGGCCGCGGCGTGTGCACACACCTTCAGAACGGTGGAAGCCCCACTGATGTCGCCGCCGCGACCGTGAACAACAACACCGGGCTCACGCCCGCACAGGCTGCCGCCGGCGTCAACGCGGCGATCACCGCCTACTGCCCCCAATATCGGCAATAGGGAAAAGCGTTCCCCCGCCAGGCTGCTATCGGACGGACAGAATTCGGTAGCGGCCGGTACCGCTATATTTGCATTTTCAGCAATAGCATCTTGCGTTTGGTCGAATGGTGAAAGTGCGCATTACTGTGAGTTTACTGCGCACTCTTGACAGTCGCTCGCCAGTAGTCGATAAATTAGTCACAGCCTAATCAGGCCGTGACATCACAACAGAGTGAAAGGATGAAGCATGGCACGCGCTAGGAACCTTCTGTTGGCAATCATCGGAGTTAAGCAGGGTGGGGCGAGCGTCGAGCACCACCAGCTCGCCATTTTCTAATTTCATTTGCTTTGCGGACCCCTGTTGGTCCGCTATGCCGAACTAGCCGCTTGAGGAAAAACTTCCGACAATTTGTCGGCGCTGCGGATGGCTGGCCCGCATCGAAATCCTTAAGCGGCTAGCGGCGTTTTGACTGAACGCCGATCTTTGTGTCGAACGAATAGTGCCTGCCAACATTGGAGTATTGGGTGTCCAAGAAATATGCGATACGCGACACCAGCAGGGTGACGAATGACGGCACTATGGTTGAGAGCTTGCGTCGTCTGCCCGCGACCGGTCAGGTCGAACGAATCCGGAATCTGATCGAGCCAAAGTGTTGTCTGTTGGATCTCGGCGCAGGCGTTGGACGCCTGGCCAACCCGCTCGCCAAACTCGGCTATCAGGTCACCGCGGTGGACGACTCAGCGGACTTGCTCGCGGAAATTCCCCACGCCCGAAGGGTGTGCGCTCGCATCGAGAAGCTGCGGCTACCTGAGAAATTCGACGCCGTGTTGTTGGCTAGCAGCTTGATCAACTACCCCGGGGTCGAGCTTCGAAGGGGTGTATTGGCCACGGTCGCGCATCATCTCAAGCCGACCGGCAAGGCCGTCATCCAGTGGAGGTCGCCGCTATGGTTTGCATCGCTCAGACAAGGCGGTAGTTCCCAATGGGCTGATGGTCCGCTGGTGCGAATCGCGAACGTCCACACTGACGGTGACGGGTTGGTCAACGGCGACGTGACGTTCGAGTTTGACGGCCAGACGTGGTGCCAACCGTTTCGCCTCGAATACATGACGAGTGCCGAACTCAGAGACGAACTTGGCCGGGTAGGACTGCAATTGGATACGAGTGACCCGGATACGACGGAATGGCTCGAGGTCACTGTCGATGATGCCGGGCTGTCGCGACACCAAGTTCAGACGCAGACGACAACCAGCTGCACCGCGTAGGCCTCGTCGATGACTCCATCGGGAAAGAGCCCAAGCAACGCGGTTCGTTCGTCAGCAATAAGCCGGCTCAGGATGTCTGGCGGGAGGGCTGCGATGTTGGAGCGACTGGCCAGGTGATTCAGATGAGCATCAAGGCGTATCGAGCGCCTCCAGTGCACGTGACGTGTGACCGGGAGCGCACCCGGGTGGCAACGCCGCAGGACTTCGGCGACATTGACACCCGGGGGCAGATGACCGGGGTGCACTCCCGGGAATGCGGGAACCGGGGCATATCGCACCAGGCGGCGCTCCTGCTCGACAGCCCACTCGACATCGGGATCGGCGATATTCCAGAACAACACCATGGCGCCGCCAGGGCGCAACACCCGCACTGCCTCGCGCACCGACCGCGCAGGGTCCGTCCAATGCCAGGATTGGGCGTACGTGATCATGTCGGCACTAACGGCCTTGAACGGCAATGCCTCGCCGACAGCTCGTACCAACGGCACCTCGGGCAACGCGCGCCGAAGTTGAGTAGCCATCGCTGCCCCGGGCTCCGCAGCGACCACCCGGGCACCCCGCTTCAACAGAAGCCCGGTCGCGTGGCCTGTCCCGGCACCAACATCGATCACTTCGGCGCCAAGGAGCGGTCGAGCGGTCAACGCCTCGATCTCCTCGAAAAGACTTGGTGGATATCCGGGTCGGCTTGCCGCATAGGTATCAGCAATCGATTCAAATGCCGACACCCCGTCTCCACCAACAGCCATGACCCTTAGTGTCGCGGATCGATCCCCTCCCGATCACCTTGGGGCAAGCCCACCCGCCCGCTACACGCCGCGGCAACCGGGCCGCATAAATCGACGAAATCGAAATACAACTACGAGAGGTCCCCCATGTCGTCCGTACTTATCGTCACCGCCTGCACGGTGACCGCAGGACTGTTGGTCCGGATGGTCATTGCCGGGTTCATAACTCGTAGTGGGGTGATCTTTTCTTGGCCGATGTTCGCCAATCCTTCTTACTGCTATTTGGAGTTGTCGGTTGACAAACCGACCGGTTCGGAACCTGTCAACTTCTGGGATTACGCGATCAGTGCCGATGTAAGCCTCACATCCGCCGGCGCGCAACGGTTCCTCAACTATCTACGCGAGGTGAAATCGATGCACGTCAATGGCCGGGTGATCATCGACGACGCTCGAGGATTGCAAGAGATGAGAGTGTGCGATGGGCATCTGGTGGGTTGATGCCGTCACCACGGCATTCGACATGCGCGTGTCAGCGCTACCAAGCAACCTCTTTCGGATCGGGATCGCGCTGGCAGCCCTGCTGAAGTTCACCTCCGAGCACATGTCTGGCGCGTGGCACTATCTCGACGAGGGCGGCTACGTGCGGTTCCGCTACCTGGACGCCCACCCGCGCGGACCATTCCGCAGCGTCACGTTCTACCGGTTGGCTTACCTAGCAAAATGGTTGGCCGCCACCGGTCTCTTACTGGGCATCGCACCGCAACTGTGCGCGCTCGTCTTGGCGTGCTGGTTCGCCCTGGAAATCAGCTTCGATTGGAAGTATCACACCATCTTCCTGCTACTGGCCTGCGCTGTACTCAGTGTGGATTGGGGTTCGGGTAGCATTCTGCGACTCGACCGGATGCCGTGCTTACTTGACAGCGGCTGCCGCACCAGTTTGGTCAACGGCGCGACCACCTGGGTGTGGCCAAAATGGATAATCCTGCTGATCGTTACTCAGATGTACTGGGCGAGCGCCTATACCAAGCTGCGCTCGGCGCAGTTTCGATCGGGCAGCGTGCTGGTCAAACTGAGCCGATACCTGTACATTAACCGACCACTGCTGCGGCACTGGGAGTTTCACTACCCGAAGCTGATGGTGAACTACCTCATCGAGGCGCCGATCGCCGTCTGCCGAAGCCGATGGGTGTTGGCGACCTGGGGAACCATCGCAGGCGAGGCGCTACTGCCGATCGGACTGGCCACCCCTGTTCCTGCGATCTACTACGCGGCCTTTGGATTCGGCGCCATCATGCACACGGGATTCACCGTGTTGCTCCCACGTAGACTCATGCCCTTCAGTATCGCTTGCCTTGCCGCCTACCTCATGATCATCCCGATCCAAGGATGAGTCAGCCGCCTGCTAGCCGACGGCGATCTTGCCCGCTGCCGCCCTCAGCGCAATGTCGCTCCGGAAATGACTGCCCGGCAATCGAATCGAGCTCAGGATCGCGTACGCGTGCGCACGCGCGGCGGACAGGTCCGCACCGGTGCCGACCACCGACAGCACCCGCCCGCCCGACGAGACGATCACGCCGTCGTCGCGTTGGGTAGTTCCGGCATGCAACACCCCCTCGGCTTCGGAGCCGACGACGACGTCGCCAACCCGCGGGCGGCCGGGATAGTTTTCGGCGGCCAACACCACGGTCACGGCGGCGCCGCCGCGCCAACGCAACTCACCGAAGTCGGCCAGCTTGCCGGTGCCGGCGGCGTGCAGCAGCTGGCCGAGCGGCGAGTCCAGCAGCGCCAGCACCGCCTGCGTCTCCGGATCGCCAAAACGGCAATTGAATTCGACCACAGCCGGCCCGTTCGCGGTAATCGCGAGCCCGGCATAGAGCAATCCGCAAAACGGGCTCTCCCGCCGAACCAACTCCGCCGCAACAGGTTCGACGATCCGGCTGACTATTTCACGGCACACGTCATCGGGCAGCCATGGCAGCGGCGCGTAGGCGCCCATGCCGCCGGTGTTGGGTCCGGTGTCGCCGTCGCCGACACGCTTGAAGTCCTGCGCCGGCAGCAACGGCACCACGGTTGCGCCGTCGACCACGCAGAACAGCGAGACCTCGGGTCCGTCGAGATAGGACTCCAGCAGCACGGGGTGCCCGGATTCGAGCAGGCCGGCGGCATGGGCGCGAGCGGCATCGCGATCCGGTGTCACCACCACACCCTTGCCCGCTGCCAAGTGATCGTCTTTGACCACCCAGGCCGGGTCACCGGCGGGCGGTCCGAATCGATCGAGGGCGGTGTCCAAATGCGCCGGATTGTCGACGATTTCACCCCTTGCGGTGGGCACGCCCGCCGCGGCCATGACCTCCTTGGCGAATGCCTTCGAGCCCTCGATGCGAGCCGCGTCCTTGCCGGGCCCAAAGCAGACGATGCCAGCGGCCCGCACGGCGTCGCCGACGCCGAGCACCAGCGGCACCTCGGGGCCGATGACCACCATGTCCGCGCCGACCTCGCGCGCCAGGGCGACGACCTCGTCGCCGGCGGTGATGTCTACCTGATGCTGTTCGGCCAGCCGGGCGGTGCCGGCGTTGCCCGGAGCGATAATGAGTCCGGTCACGTCCGGGTCCCTGCTCAGCGCTAGCAGCAGGGCATGTTCACGGGCACCGGAACCGATCACCAGGACGCGCACGAGACGTCAGAGTAGCCGGAGACCCGGCTCCCCACCGGCCGCCCCCTCTCGGCCGCTGGGGAGCGCGAGCTAGTCCGCTTTACCGGCTTCCTTGGCCAGCACCTCGGCGACATTCGCTTTCGTATCCGGCTGGGCGCCGTTCTCGGCTGCCTTCTTGCGCTTGGCCGCCACCCGCTCGATCGCGCTGTTCAGCCTCGATCCGAGTGGGAAGCCGACATAGTGGGTTATGAATACGGCGAGTTCACGCAGCTCGTCGAGGGTGAACTCCTCGTTGTGCAGCACGGCGTTGACCTGGACCTCCAACAGGTCCGACTGACCCTGAGCGGTCAGGACGGCGATCACCGCCATCCGGCGGTCACGCATGGACAGTCCGGGGCGGGTCCAGATCTTGCCAAAGAGGTGATCGACGGTGAGGGCAAAGTATTCGCCCGGCATGTCGGGCATGTCCCAGGCGTACACCTCGTTCATCTTGTCTAGGCCCTTGCGGCGCAATTCGTCCATCACGTCTCCTTCGGCATGTCCGTGCGCGGCACTCCAAGGCCGTACGCCAGTCGCTGCAGGGCCACCCGGGCCAGCGGTAGGTCTACCGATACCGACTCACCCAACGCCAACGCAAGGCTCAGATCCTTCTCCCCCAACTCGCGGGTGTGCTCCAGCAGCGGGCGCAGCGGATCGTCGGGCTCCATCGGCGCCGTCGTCTGACGAAACATGATTGCCGACGCGCCGCCGGTGCGGGAGTCGGTGTGGCGGACCACTTTGGCAAGCGCCCGCAGGCTCAGGCCGCTTGCTTCGGCCAGCCGCTCCGCCTCGGCCGCGGCCGCATAGGAGATAAACGTCAACATGTTGCGCGCCAGCTTCATCCTGGTCCCCGCGCCCGGCTCGCCGGCGTGGATCACCACCGATGCCCACCGCGAAAACGGCTCTTTGATCCGTTGGAACGTCTCGTCGTCGGCGCCCACCATGGTTGCCAGATCACCGTTGGCGGCCGCGCCCGCGCCGCCGCTGACCGGGGCGTCCACGATGTGAATCCCTTGCGGCTGGAACTCGCGTGCCAGCTCAACGGCGGTGGTGTCACTGATCGTGGAATGGATCGCGATGATGGTCCCGGGCTTGGCGTGCGCCGCCAGTCCGTCGTCCCCGGTGATCACCTGGCGCACCTGCGCGTCGTCGAACACGGTGATGCTGATGACGTCGGCATCGGCGACTTCGGCGACGCTGCCCGCCGCGGTGGCGCCGCCGTCGACGAAGGGGGTCATGGCCTCGGCGCGCATATCGAAGACCGTCAGGCCGCCCGGCCAGTCGAGGTAGCGCTTGGCCATTGGCGCGCCCTGGTTGCCCAGGCCGATGTATCCGAGCTTTAGACCTTCAGCCATTTGCGCCGCTCCTCCTCATCACTTCGTTCTGCATCGTCGCCGGCGCGGGCCATTTGCGCCGCTCCTCCTCATCACTTCGTTCTGCATCGTCGCCGGCGGTGGCCATTTGCGCCGCTCCTCCTCATCACTTCGTTCTGCATCGTCGCCGGCGCGGGCCATTTGCGCCGCTCCTCCTCATCACTTCGTTCTGCATCGTCGCCGGCGGTGGCTCATGATCGGATGATCTGTCCGCCATCGACATTGAAGATCTGCCCGGTGATCCAGGAGGCCTGGTCGCTGAGCAGGAACAGGCACATGCCCACCAGATCGTCTGGTGTGCCCATCCGGGACAGCGGCATCTGCTTGACCATGTCTTTGACGAATTCGCCCGGCGTGACGTTCCTGGTCGCTTCGGTGTCGATCGGACCCGGCGCTATCGCGTTGATGCGGATGTTCATTCCGCCGAGCTCACGCGAAAGCTGTTGGGTCAGACCGTTGACGCCCACCTTGGCAAGTCCGTAGAAGTTCGAGTACAGCCACGCCGCGGTTGAGGACTGATTCACGATCGCGCCACCGCCGCGCTTGGCCATCTTCTTGTACACCGCGCGGGTGCACAGCAGCACACCGTCGTGGTTGACGCCCATGAACTTCTTGTAGTAGTCCAACGGCACGGTCAGCAACAGGTCGAGTTTCATGCCGCCGTAGATCGCGGCGTTGTTTACCAGGTAGTCAATGCCACCGAATTCGCTGACGGTGCGACCAGCCATGGCCTGTGCCGACTCCTCGTCGGAAACATCAACGGGCACATGGATTGCCGTGCCGCCGTCGGCGACGATCTGTTTGGCTGCCGACTCGGCAGCATCGGCATTGATATCGGCCACGACCACTGACGCGCCTGCGCGAGCCAGGGCCTCAGCATACGCCCGGCCGATACCCTGCGCAGCCCCCGTGACGATAGCCACCTTGCCGTCGAATTGTGCCACACCGCTCTCCATCTAATTTGCTGCCACCGCAACGAGTTTGGTTTCCAGGTACTCTTCGAATCCGGCAAGCCCCATCTCGCGACCGTTGCCGGATTGCTTGTAACCCCCGAACGGCGCATCAGCGGAATACCAGACACCACCGTTGACGTTGACGGTGCCCACCCGCAGCCGCGCCGCCACCCCCGCGGCCCGGTCCGGGTCAGCGCTATACACGGTGCCCGACAAACCGTACGGCGAATCGTTGGCGATCCGAATGGCGTCATCGTCGCCGTCGTGAGCGATCACCGTGAGCACCGGCCCGAAGATTTCCTCCCTGGCCGGCCGGGCGTCGTTGCTCAGCCCCGCGATCACGGTGGGCTCGATGAAGAAACCGACATCCCTGTCGGCCGGTCGACCACCACCGCAGGCGAACGTCCCGCCTTCGGCGATCGCTAGGTCGAGGTAGCCCTGTACCCGGTCCCGCTGGCGCGCCGAAATCAACGGTCCGCAAACGGTTCCCGGATCGTTGGGATCGCCGGGCTTGATCGACGACATGGTGCCCGCGGCGACGGCGACAGCCTCGTCGTAGCGGGCGCGCGGTACCACCAGCCGGGTGGTGATCGCACAACCCTGCCCGGCGTGCACGGCCGCGGTGAAAGCCGACACCCCACTGGCGGCGGCGAGGTCGGCGTCGTCGAGCACAACGAAAGCCGATTTGCCACCCAGCTCGAGGAACACCTTCTTGACGGTGGCGGCGGCATCGGCCATCACGCTGCGTCCGGTCGCCGTGGAGCCGGTGAACGAAACCATATCTACCCGAGGGTCTTTCGCCAACAAAGCCCCGAGGCTGTGGTCGCTGGAGGTGACGATGTTGACGACACCGGGCGGGAAATCGGTGTGCTCGGCGATGATTTCGCCGAGCACGGCCGCACACCACGGTGTGTCCGGCGCCGGCTTCAGGACGATGGTGTTACCCGCGGCCAGGGCGGGGCCCAGCTTGGCGAGATTGATCTGGTGCGGGAAGTTCCACGGTGTGATGGCGCCGACGACACCGACGGCTTCCCGGGCGATGGTGCGCCGGGTGGGGATTCCCATCGGCGACGCCTGACCAAGGTCCTGGTTCCACACATAGGACTCGGCGGTGTCTGCCGCGAACGCCAGGTCATTGACCGGGCCTTCCAATTGGGCGGCGGCGGTGAGCATCCGCGGTGCACCGACCTCTGCGATGGTCAATTCTCGCAGTTCTTCGATGTGGTGCTGCAGCGCGTCGCGCAGCTGCCGCACACACCGCACTCGCAACTCGGTGTTGCGCGACCAGTCGGTCTCGTCGAAGGCCCGTCGCGCCGCCTCGATGGCGCGGCCCATGTCCTCCGCGTCAGCGTCGGCGGCCAGACCCAGCACCTCCTCGGTGGCCGGGTTGATCGTCGGGAAGGTTCCCGCGCTGCCTTCCGACAGCTTGCCGTCGATGAAGAGTGCGCTCACGCCATTGGCCAATAGCGAGCTGTCGGCCATCTACCACTCCCGCCTGCCGCGCTTGTTATGCAAATGCTCAATAGTGGACAGCTGTCCGATATATCTTTCTCGAACCATAACTGTCGGAGCGCAACGGGTGCAACCTCCGATCTCGTCCGGCGCGCCGCGTCGCCATAAAGTTCGATATTAAGCTGCTTATTCGCAAGCCGTACTTGCCTCACGTCGCAACCATCATCTAGCTTGGACATGTGTCCAGCGATGCACTGGCTTCGGTCATACCCGACACCGGGCAAACACCACGCAACCGCCGCCAGGAGGAAACCTTCCGCAAGGTGCTGGCGGCCGGCATGGAGACCCTGCGGGAGAACTCCTACGCCGACCTGACCGTCCGCATGGTGGCGGCGCGTGCCAAAGTGGCTCCGGCGACGGCTTATACGTATTTCTCGTCGAAGAACCATCTGATCGCCGAGGTGTATCTCGATCTCGTCCGGCAAGTCCCGTTCTTCACCGACGTCAACGACCCGCTGCCCACCCGAGTAGAGCAGGCGCTACGGCATCTGGCCCTGGTGGTCGCCGACGAACCCGAGGTCGGCGCGGCGTGCACCGCTGCGTTGCTCGGCGGTAGCGCCGACCCCGCGGTGCGCGCGGTGCGTGACCGGATCGGCGCGGAGATACATCGCCGCATCGCATCGGCGATCGGTCCGGGGGCCATACCCGACACGGTTTCGGCGCTGGAGATGGCGTTTTTCGGCGCACTGGTACAGGCCGGCAGCGGACAGTTCACCTATCACGAGATCGCCGACCGGCTGACCGACGTCGTCGGCCTCATCCTTGCCGGTGCTGAAAGGGCCGGTGTGACATGACTGTCCGCGTCGACGACCCGGAGCTGGTCTTGGATCCCTACGACTACGACTTCCATGAAGATCCATACCCGTACTACCGGCGGCTGCGCGACGAAGCCCCGCTGTACCACAACGAGCAGCTGAAGTTCTGGGCGTTGTCGCGCCACCAAGACGTACTGCAGGGCTTTCGCAACAGTACCTCGCTATCGAATGTGTATGGCGTATCGCTAGATCCGTCCTCGCGTACCTCCGAGGCGTATCGGGTGATGTCGATGCTGGCTATGGATGATCCCGCGCATTTGCGACTGCGCGCATTGGTGTCCAAAGGATTCACCCCCCGCCGGATCCGCGAACTCGAGCCGCAGGTGCTCGAATTGGCCCGCACTCACCTGGATTCGGCCCTGCAGAGTGAAACTTTCGATTTCGTAGCGGAATTCGCCGGCAAGCTGCCCATGGACGTCATCTCTGAGCTGATGGGCGTTCCCGAACCCGACCGGGCCCGCATTCGCGAACTGGCCGACGGCGTGCTGCACCGTGAGGACGGGGTGGCCGATGTTCCGCCGTCGGCCATGCAGGCATCCGTGGACTTGATGCGGTATTACGTCGATCTGATCGCGGAGTTCCGTAGGCATCCGGCCGACAATCTGACCTCGGCGTTACTTGAGGCCGAGATCGACGGTGACAAGCTCACCAACGACGAGATCATGGCGTTCCTGTTCCTCATGGTGATCGCCGGCAATGAGACCACCACCAAGCTGTTG
Source organism: Mycobacterium riyadhense (assembly GCF_963853645.1). Classification (NCBI taxonomy): domain Bacteria; kingdom Bacillati; phylum Actinomycetota; class Actinomycetes; order Mycobacteriales; family Mycobacteriaceae; genus Mycobacterium; species Mycobacterium riyadhense. The sequence continues at coordinate 5,446,089 of NZ_OY970456.1, forward strand.
GCCAACGCCGCGTACTGGGGAGCCCGCAATCCCGACCAGCTGGCCGGGGTGTTCGCCGATCACTCGCGAATTCCGTTGTGGGTCGAAGAAACCCTGCGCTACGACACATCGAGCCAGATCCTGGCCCGCACCGTCGCACAAGACCTCACGTTGTACGACACCACGTTGCGCCAAGGTGACGTATTACTGCTGCTTCCGGGATCGGCTAACCGTGACGACAGGGTTTTCGACCACCCCGACGAATACCGGATCGGCCGCGAAATAGGTTCGAAACTAGTCAGTTTCGGCAGCGGTGCGCACTTCTGCCTGGGCGCGCATCTGGCTCGCATGGAAGCCCGAGTGGCGCTGAGCGAACTATTCAGCCGGATCCGCGGCTACGAGGTGGACGAAGACAACGCGATACGCGTGCACTCCAGCAATGTGCGCGGATTCGCCAATCTTCCAATCACGGTGGAGACCACATAAATGCCTCGCTTCGAACCTCATCCCGCCCGTCGACCCGCGATCGTTGCCGGCGCGTCGTCGGGCATCGGCGCGGCCACCGCGATCGAGCTTGCCGCCCACGGCTTTCCGGTGGCCTTAGGCGCACGCCGCGTCGAGAAGTGCCAGGAGATTGCCGAGAAGATCATCGCTGACGGCGGCGAGGCGATCGCCCTGCCGCTCGACGTAACCGACCCCGACTCCGTCAAAGGCTTTGCACACCAGGCCACCGAGCGGCTCGGCGATATCGAGGTTCTCGTCACCGGCGCCGGCGACACCTTCTTCGGACGGCTGCACGAGATGGACACCGAAGCCTTTGAATCTCAGATCCAGATCCACTTGATCGGCGCCAACAGATTGACCACCGCGGTGCTTGGCGGCATGGTCGAGCGCCAGCGGGGCGACCTGATCTTCGTGGGCTCCGACGTCGCGCTGCGGCAGCGCCCGCACATGGGGGCCTACGGCGCCGCAAAGGCCGCACTGGTAGCGATGGTGACCAATCTGCAGATGGAACTCGAAGGCACCGGAGTTCGCGCGTCGATCGTGCACCCGGGCCCCACCAAGACCGGAATGGGCTGGAACCTGCCGCTTGAGTCGGTCGGACCCGCCCTGGAGGACTGGGCCAAGTGGGGCCAGGCGCGCCACAATTACTTCCTTCGAGCGTCCGACCTCGCCCGGGCGATCACGTTCGTCGCCGAGACGCCCCGCGGGGGATTCATCGCCAGCATGGAGCTGCAGCCCGAAGCGCCGTTGGCCGAGACGAAGGAACGCCAGCAACTCAAGGTCGACGAGAAGGCGCTGAAGAAATCGTGACCACACCGATGGTGCCGCGGGTGTCCGGCGGCCACGAAGAACACGGACACCTCGAAGAGTTCCGCACCGATCCGATCGGGCTCATGCAGCGGGTCCGCGACGAGTGCGGTGACGTCGGATGGTTCCAGCTGGCCGACAAACACGTCATCCTGCTATCCGGCGCCGGCGCCAACGAGTTCTTTTTCCGATCCGCCGACGAGGATCTGGACCAGGCCGAGGCCTACCCATTCATGACGCCGATCTTCGGCAAGGGTGTGGTTTTCGACGCTAGTCCGGAGCGGCGCAAGGAGATGCTGCACAACTCGGCGCTGCGTGGCGAGCAGATGAAGGGCCACGCGGCCACCATCGAGGGCGAAGTCAAGCGGATGGTGGCCGACTGGGGCACCGAAGGCGAAATCGACCTGCTCGACTTCTTCGCCGAATTGACCATCTATACCTCGACGGCCTGCCTGATCGGTCTGAAGTTCCGCAACCAGCTCGACTCCCGGTTCGCGCACTACTACCACGAACTGGAGCGCGGCACCGACCCGCTGTGCTACGTCGACCCGTACCTACCGATCGAAAGCTTTCAGCGGCGCGACCAAGCCCGCGACGATCTGGTGGCGTTGGTGCAGGACATCATGCACCAGCGGCTCGCAAATCCGCCCCGGGACAAGAGTGATCGCGACATGCTCGACGTGTTGGTGTCGATCAAGGACGAAGCGGGCAATCCCCGGTTCTCCGCCGACGAGGTCACCGGAATGTTCATCTCGCTGATGTTCGCCGGACACCACACCAGCTCGGGCACGTCGGCGTGGACGTTGATCGAGCTGATCCGCCACCCCGAGGTCTACGCCGAGGTGCTCGCCGAGCTCGAGGAGCTCTACGCCGACGGCCAGGAGGTGAGTTTCCATGCGCTGCGCCAGATTCCGAAGCTGGACAACGTGGTCAAGGAGACCTTGCGGCTGCACCCGCCGCTTATCATCCTGATGCGGGTGGCCAAGGGCGAGTTTGAGGTCGAGGGCTTCGGAATCCACGACGGGGATTACGTGGCCGCGTCCCCGGCAATCTCGAACCGAATTCCGGAGGACTTTCCCGACCCCGACGCGTTCAACCCGGACCGCTACAACAAACCCGAGCAGGCCGACATCGCCAACCGATGGACGTGGATTCCCTTTGGCGCGGGCCGACACCGTTGCGTCGGAGCGGCTTTCGCGACCATGCAGATCAAGGCCATCTTCTCGGTGTTGTTGCGCGAGTATGAATTTGAGATGGCTCAGCCCGCCGACAGCTACCGCAACGACCATTCGAAGATGGTCGTGCAGCTGGCCAGGCCGGCCAAAGTCCGCTATCGCAAACGCAGCGCTTGAGGATCGACATGGGCTCGCGGGGCTTCAAAGTCGAAGCAGACCTGGAATTGTGTCAGGGCCATGCCATGTGCCAACTCGAGGCACCGGACTTTTTTCGGGTGCCCAAGCGGGGCAAGGTTGAGATCGTCGACCCCGAACCGCCCGAAGAAGCCCGCGACGACATCGAGCGTGCGGTCGAAAGTTGCCCTACCCAAGCACTATTCATTAAAGAGAAAGAAGATTGATCATGGCGTCACTCCCCCGCGAGGAACTGGAGGCTTGGGTCGAGCGCTGGCTGGAAGCCAACCGGGTTGCCGAGCGCGAAGGCGACTGGAAGCGGCTGGCAGAGTTCTACGCCGAAGACGCAACCTACGGCTGGAACATCGGCCCCAAGGAAGACGTGATGTGCGTCGGTATCGACGAGATCCGCGACATCGCCCTCGGCCTGGAGATGGAGGGCCTGGAGAACTGGCAGTACCCGTATCAGAAGGTCATCATCGACGACAAGCAGGGCGAGATCGTCGGCTTTTGGAAGCAGGTCGCCACCGACTCCGACGGCACGCAGTCCGAGATCTACGGCATCGGAGGCAGCTGGTTCCGCATCAACGCCGACGCCAAGATCGAGTGGCAGCGAGATTTCTTCGACTTCGGCCACGTCCAGTCGCTCTACCTGGACCTGATGAAGGCGGGCAAGCTGTCCAAGGGCATGCAAAAGCGAATCGAGCGCAGCCTTGCGGGGGAGAAACTGCCTGGTTACTACCCCCTGGGTAAGGCCCCGGTACCCATCTGGTGAGCCCACCAGGACAGCCAACCAAGCATTTGTTTTGTTGCACACGCTATGCTGACGCAAAATGGAGTGTCTGTGGCACTCGTCACTACGCTGTCGGGCATGACGGAGCCCGGCAGCTCTGATCAGTTCAAAGGCGAAATGGGGTCAGGTACAACGTGAAGACAAAAGGCGCGCTGCTCTGGGAGTTCAACCAGCCCTGGTCCATCGAGGAAATCGAGATTGGCGACCCCGTTAAGGACGAGGTCAAGATCCAGATGGAAGCGGCGGGCATGTGCCACTCCGACCACCATCTGGTCACCGGTGGCATCCCAATGCTGGGCTTCCCGGTGCTCGGCGGACATGAGGGCGCGGGCATCGTCACCGAAGTTGGACCCGGCGTGGAGGACATCGCCCCGGGCGACCACGTGGTGTTGTCGTTCATCCCGTCCTGTGGGAACTGTGCAACATGTCAGGCGGGCATGCGCAACCTGTGCGACCTGGGCGCGGGGTTGTTGAACGGCGCAGCGGTCTCCGACGGCACCTTCCGCATCCAGGCCCGCGGCCAGAACGTCTACCCGATGACCCTGCTGGGCACCTTCTCGCCGTACATGGTGGTGCACCGCAGCTCGGTGGTGAAGATCGACCCGTCGGTGCCCTTCGAGGTCGCCTGCCTGGTCGGCTGCGGCGTAACCACCGGCTACGGCTCGGCGGTCCGCACCGCCGACATCCGCCCCGGTGACGACGTCGCCATCGTCGGCGTCGGGGGAGTCGGCATGGCTGCGTTGCAGGGCGCGGTCAACGCCGGTGCGCGCTTCATCTTCGCGATCGACCCGGTGGAATGGAAGCGCGACCAGGCCCTCAAATTCGGCGCCACCCACGTCTACCCCGATATCGACGCGGCGCTGGCGGGCATCGCCGAGGTCACCTACGGCTTGATGGCCCATAAGGTGATTCTCACCGTCGGCGAACTCAAGGGCTCCGACATGGAGGCTTACCTGACCATTACCGCCAAGGGCGGCACCTGCGTGGTGACGGCGATCGGCAGCCTGCTCGACACCCAGGTAAACCTCAACCTGGCGATGTTGACCCTGATGCAGAAGAACTTGCAGGGCACCATCTTCGGCGGCGGCAATCCGCAGTACGACATCCCGAAGCTGTTGTCCATGTATAAGGCGGGCAAACTGAACCTGGACGACATGGTCACCACTGCCTACAAACTTGAGCAGATCAACGACGGCTATCAGGACATGCTGGACGGCAAGAACATTCGCGGAGTGATCCGGTACACGGACGCTGACAGGTAAGCGGCGCCCGGTCCATCAGTGACCCGCTTTCCGCACCTGTCGGCGCCGGGACGGATCGGCGCCATGACGGTGCGCAACCGCGTGGTCATGGCTCCCATGGAGACGATGTACGGCACCCCGGACGGGCTGCCGTCGGCGCGGACCCGTGACTATTTCGCCGCCCGCGCATCTGGTGGTGTCGGGCTAATCACGTTGGGCGCCACTGGAGTCGACAATCAGCACCCGGAGACACCCGGTGGCCTGCATCTGGCCACCGACGCTGCCGTCGATGCGCACCGCGCTCTGGTCGACGTGGTGCACGAACATGGCGCCAAGATCCAGCCGCAGATTGTGCACGCCGGACCCGACGGCCTGGGACCGGAGATATTCGGTGTCACGTCGCTGGGGCCGTCGGTGATTCCGTCGTATCTGACCGGGCGTCCGTCGGCCGAGATCACCGCCCAGCAACTGGCATGCGTAATGGACTTGTTCAAGGCCGCGGCGCGGCGCGCGGCCGAGGCCGGCTACGACGGTATCGAGCTGCACGCGGCGCATGGCTACATGCTGCTCGGGTCTTTCCTTGCCCCACAGCGCAATCGGCGTACCGACGACTACGGGGGATCGTCACGACGGCGGATGCGGGTGGTGTTGGAGACGCTGACCGCCATTCGATCCGAAATCGGCGACGCGATCCCGATCACGTTGCGCATCTCGGGGTACGAACGCGTTGCCGGGGGCCGACCGATCTACGAAACCGCCTTAGTCGCGCCCGAACTCGTCGCCGCCGGGGTTTCCGCGTTCCATGTCAGCGGCGGCGTCATCGATCGCCTCGTCACCGGCATGGTCAACGGCGCCGACGACGGCGACGAGCTCAACGTGGGCGCCGCGGCCGCCGTCAAGCAGGTGGTCGATGTGCCGGTGATCGCTGTCGGCCGGATCCACGACCCCACCAGGGCCGAGCGAATCCTGGCCGACGGGCGCGCGGACTTCATCGCGATGGGACGGCCGCTGCTGGCCGACCCCGACCTGCCGCGCAAACTGTGGTCCGGACAGGCACACCGGGTCCGCAAGTGCATCTCGTGTGAAAACTGCATCGACGCGATGGAACAACGCTTCTCGGTGGACTGCGCGGTCAATCCCCGCACCGGCAAGGAGCGGGCGCTGGCGGGAGGTCGCGCTGTGCACGCCAAACGGGTGGTGATCGTCGGCGGTGGTCCCGCCGGACTGGAGGCCGCACGCGTGGCCGCCGAACGCGGCCACCAGGTAACGCTCTTCGAGCGTGGCGGGCAACTGGGCGGCGCGCTGCGCTGGGCGTGCGTGCTGCATCCGGAAAACCAGCCGTTCCTGCGGTACCTGCGCGACGAGATCCGGGTGAGCACTGCGAAAGTGCTTTTAGATCACCGTGTTTCAGCAGAGGACGTCGTGGCAACAGCGCCTGACGCTGTCGTGGTAGCCACTGGTGGCCGTGTTACGGTGCCCGAGATTCCCGGTGCTGACCTGCCACACGTCCGCACCGGGCCTGGGCTGCGTGAATTGCTCGATGGCCAGCTGTTCGCCGGCTGGCGACAGCGGTTGGTGCGCCCGGGTCCGGTTCGGCTGGCCACACGGGTATGGATGCCGGTCGGGCGACGCATCACCATTATTGGCGGCGACCTCGTCGCCCTGGAGCTCGCCGAGTTTCTGGCCAGCCGCGGCCGCTTGGTGTCGATACTCGAGGCCGGCAGGGATATCGCCCCGGAAGTGGGCAACAAACGCAAGACCGAACACATGAACCGGCTGGACCACCTCGGCGTTGCCGTTCACGTTCGTGCCGCCGTCGAACGGATCACGCGCGAAGCCGTGGTGTTCACCCCCGCCAGCGGCACCAGCCGCGAATTAGCCGCCGACAGTGTGGTGATCGCCGGAACGGTTGAGCCTGATACATCCCTGTTCGACGAGCTGATAGCCGCATTGCCCGAAACCCAAGTGCACGCCGCCGGCGACTGCAGCGGCCTGGGCCTGATCCGCAAAGCCACCGAAGACGGCGCCCGCGCCGCGTGCGCCATTTAACGACAGGAGATAACCATGACCCAGACAGCCCAATCACCCGCACTCGCCGCATCGCAGTCCTCGTGGCGCTGCGTGCAAGCCCACGACCGCGAGGGCTGGTTGGCGCTGATGGCCGACGACGTCGTCATCGAGGACCCGATCGGCAAGTCCGTCACGAATCCGGACGGTACCGGGGTGAAGGGCAAGGACGGGGTCGCCAGCTTCTACGACACCAACATCGCGGCCAACCAGCTGACGATCACCTGCGAGGAGACCTTCCCGTCCAGCTCACCCAACGAGATCGCCCATATCTTGGTGTTGGACAGCAGGTTTGAGGGTGGGTTCACCAGTTCTGTCCGCGGGGTGTTCACCTATCGCGTCAACGACGCCGGGTTGATCACGAGTATGCGCGGGTACTGGAACCTCGAGACGATGACGTTCGGCAAGCAGGAGTGAGGCCTCAGCCGATACGGCCCAGCCCGGTGATGTTGCCCTGCATGATCTTGTTGTCCATCAACACCATGGTGGCGGTCTGAATCGGGTCGCTGAGGATGCTGGCCGATTTTGGTTGCTGCAGTATCACTTCTCCCGAGGTGGGATCAAGGACGGCGAAAGAAAAGATGTCAGCCGGTGTCGTTGTGTCGAATCCGAAGCGGGTGATGGTGTAGATCAGGCCGTCCCCGATGGACAGGTGCGGTAACGCGGCACTGCGAATGTTACTGTCCCACACGGTATGACAGCCCGGGTTGTCGACGTCCACCCTGGTCATCCCCCCGATGAATGGGGCCGTCGGCGGAACGGCCGGTCCGGCGTCCGGCGGAACCGCCGGATAGGGGTAGCCGTAGGTGCTGGCGATGAACATGGTGCTGCCCACCCCGATCGGGGAGTTCTCACTACCGGGCCCACCCTTGGTCAGGACCGGTTGCTGGCAGATCAGGTTGCCGGTGCCGGACTCGTAGACAAGCGCATGCACCACCGGGTCGGCGTTGTCGACGATGGTCAGGTAATCGGCGCCGGTAGGGCCGAAATACGTTGGGGTAGAACCTGTTCCCCAACTCAGTTGTCCCGGCTTGCGCGCCGGGCCGCGGTCGTAGGCCTGGCGCCATAGGATCTGCGGGTTGCCACCGCCGTCGAGATTCAGCTCGTAGAGGGCAAAGGTGGTGGCCACCCCGACACGATTGGCGGGTGACGACGAGATGCTGTTCGCCACCTGTTCGCCGGGGTCCAGCTGTACGCCGGCAACCCCGCCGCCGACCTTTGACACTCCCACTACCCCGGTGCCGGTGGCGAACCAGACGTTGCCCGCATAGTCGGGTACCACGCCGACGGATTGGTCGCCGGGCGGTATCACGCTGGATACATCGATGGACTCGGCGACGGCCAGGTGCCACCGTCCTTGGCCGTCCTGGCTATGCGCGATGCGCAGTAGGTGGTTGGTGCCGTCGATCATCACCAGTTGGTTGTTGTTGTCCAGGTAGGCGTAGACACCGCCGAGGAGGCCGCCCTTGGCGACCGGCAGGCTAGCCAGCGGGACCACATGCGGGAGGATCCCTCCCGGATCGATCAGGTGGACGGTCGGGGCCTGGTCAACGATGGCAGTACATAGCGCCAACACCAGGCCATCGGTGCCCTGCGTGATCGTCGGACACGCAGCCAACAGCGGGTAGGCGAAGATCGGGACAAAGCGCTTGCCCGGACCCGGAAGCGGTCCCGCGTCGGCCGATCCCGCGTCGTTGTGCATCGACGCCAGGCCGTTGGGAGCCATGAACGGGTTGGGCGGCGCCAGCGGCCCAAACATCGCGGCCGCCCTCGCGGGTGCCGGGACGAGGGTCGTGGCGCACGCGGTTAGTACAGCCAACATAGCCGCAGGTATGCGCACCTAAGACCCCTTCCGTGAATTGGGTCATCGTGGATTTTGGCGGGCATTCAGTACGACATGGACACGCGGCGTTAACGATTCAGCTTCAGCAGTAGCGCTGTGTTATGCAGATTCGGGCACGTACACCCCGTATCCCTGGGCGAGCGATTCCAGGGTGTCATAGGCCATCCATGCGAATCCCTTTTCGCCCCAACGTGTCCCCCAACTGTTCTGAATCCGAACGGCGCCGCTGGATTTCGTGTAGTCATCGTCGTAAGCGACGATGAGCATCACATGGCCGGCTTGCTTGCCGCCCTTGTTCTTGACGAACTGCTTGTTGCCGACGTAGGGAGAGGGCCTGCCGCGGTAGTGCATGAAGTCTGTGTAGAGGGACGTTCCGAAAACGATTGGCATGCCCGACGCGATGACGGTCCGTAGATTAGTCAAACCATCCGGACCGGTGATCTTTGTCGCCTTGTACTCGGGAATCAGGAAGCTGGGTTCCGGCGGTATCGTTTGCGAACCGTACACCGACCAGTTGACTCCACACGACGGTTTGGATGGCCGTCTACCGTGGTTTGGGGCTGCGGCCAACGACGGCGTGCCACCGTTGGATCGAAGCCAATTGAGACACCTGGTGATTTGGCCGCCTTGACAGTTTTCCTCTTTCATCTTGTTTGCGATTTCATACCGAATGTAGGCGTAGTCGGGACCCGCCTGTCGAGCGGGACTGGTCGGCGGAACACCGCTTTTGCGGGCCGCATAGAACGTCGCAAGACCGTATACGGAACCCCAGACGAAACAATTCGGCATGGTCTGCCTGCCAACCGGGGGCAACCATTCGGTTCGAACGGACGCAGCCGACGGCACTTTACCGCGGCGCAGGGGCGTTTCCGGCGTCGCCGTTTCCGGAACGTCGGGATCGTATCCGTAGTCATCGAGCTCGACGGGCTCCTGGTCACTGTGGTTGGGCTCTTCACTGTCCTGGAGCGGCTGCGCGCTGCGGCAGGATGGCAGTGCCGCCGTGAGGGCGCCGACCGCTGAGAACGCGAGCATCGAACGCCTGTCGATCCGTGCCGTCATGCGCACGACCGTACCCAGGGGCCCGCCACCATTACGCACATATGCTTGTCGAATGGCATCGATCTTCACCAAGATCATCAACCGCGAACTTCCCGGGCGCTTTGTTTACGAGGATGACGAGGTGGTGGCGTTCCTGACGATTGAGCCGATGACGCACGGGCACACGCTGGTGGTGCCCCGCGCCGAGATCGATCAATGGCAGGACGTGGATCCAACGGTATTTGGTCGCGTCATGGCGGTGAGCCAACTAATCGGAAAGGCCGTGTGCAAGGCGTTTCGAGCCGAGCGTGCCGGGGTGATCATTGCCGGGCTGGAAGTGCCCCATCTGCATGTGCACGTCTTCCCCACCCGCAGTCTGAGCGACTTCGGTTTTGCCAACGTCAATCGCAACCCGTCACCGGAATCGTTGGACGACGCGCAGTCCAGGATCAAGGCGGCGTTAGCTCAGCTCGCTTAGGGCTGGGCTCAGCTGACCGGCCCACTGACCGGGATGGCCACGTCGCTGACGCGCGGGAGCGTGACCTGAAAGCAGCAACCCTGCCCCGGGGCGGTCGTGACCGTGACGGCGCCGCCGTGGGCGTTGACTAGCGAGTCGACGATGGACAGCCCCAGTCCGGTTCCGCCGCTGGCTCGCGCCCGCGACGAGTCGGTGCGATAGAACCGCTCGAACACCCGCGCCGCATCCTCCTGGCTCATACCCGGACCCTTGTCTGCTACCTCAATCACCGCGTCGTCACCCTTAGTGCCAACCCGCACGGTGACATCGGCGCTTTCCGGGGTGTGCTGCAAAGCGTTCGCCACCAGATTGCTCAGCACCTGTCGAAGGCGCGGTTCATCACCAAACACTTCCGGGGTGCCAGGACCGTCGAGGACTTCCAGGGTGATGGTGCGCTTGGGATCGATCGCCCGTGCGTCGTGCACCGCGTCGCTGGCCAGCACCAGCAAGTCCACCCGGTCGCGTTCGAGTGGCCGTTGCGCATCCAGCCGGGCCAGCATCAACAAGTCGTCCACCAGCAGGCCCATCCGGCTCGCTTCGCTTTCGATCCGCGACAACAGCATGGAAACGTCGCGGGCCGCGCCCTGGCGATACAACTCGGCGAAGCCGCGAATGGTGGTCAACGGGGTGCGCAGTTCGTGGCTGGCGTCGGTGATGAACCGTCGCATGCGGTCCTCTGAACCGCGGGCGGTTTCGGCCGACGACTCCGAGGATGCCACCGCCTGTTGGATCTGGGCGAGCATTCCGTTGAGCGCCGACGAAAGCCGGCCCACCTCGGTGCGGGGATCGCGTTCCGGAACCCGGCTATCCAGCTGACCCGCCGCGATCGCCGCGGCGGTCTGTTCGACTTCGGACAGCGGCTTTAGGCTGCGGTGCACGACCGCATAACCGGCGATGCCAACGACAACCAGCACCGCCACCCCGATGCCCACCTGCAGCCACACCAGAGACCGTACGGTGTGCTGAACATCAGATAAATCGATGGCCACAGTGGTCAGACCGCCCTGCGGCACCCGCACAGTCACTGCGCGCCACTCGATGTCAGACCCGTTCACCGAGGGAAGCGTCGTCGGATCGGGGCCGACATCATTGTCGGCAGGCAGCGCCGGCTCGGCATTGCGGTCGTTGATGGCAACAAAAGTGCGGCCGTCGGGGCTGATGCCCCGCACGTAAAACTTCGATGGTGGCCGGGCCGGGTCGGGGCCTTCTGCGTTGGCCGGGGGCTGCCAGGGGGTTTGCGCCCAGGTGCGGGAGGCATCGAGCAGGGCCGAGTCGATCCGGCTGATCAAACTGTGCTGCAGGATCGAGGTGACCGCGACACCAGAAACCAACAAGCCGCACAGCACCAGCACCAGGGTCGCGGCGACCAGGCTTACCCGCAGCGGCAGTCCACCTCGGCGAAATGTGGCCATTCGTCGCCACCTAGCGGGTCGAGCGGACCATGCTCATCGCGGCTCCCGCAACACATAGCCCACCCCGCGCAAGGTGTGCAGCAGTCGCTTTTCACCGGTGTCGATCTTGCGACGCAGATACGACACGTAAGACTCCACGACGTTGACGTCGCCACCGAAGTCGTAGCGCCAGACGTGGTCGAGGATCTTCGGCTTGCTCAGCACCGTTCCGGCGTTGATCACGAAGTAGCGCAACAGCGTGAATTCGGTGGGCGACAACGACACCGGCTGGCCGGCCTTCCACACCTCGTGGGTCTCCTCGTCGAGTTCGATATCGGCGAACGTCAGACGGGAATTGCGAGGTTCCGCGCTGCCCTTGCCGGCGCGTCGCAGAATGACCCGCAGCCGGGCGACGACCTCCTCCAAACTGAAGGGCTTCGTCACATAGTCGTCGCCACCCAACGTCAGGCCCGCGATCTTGTCCTGCAGCGAGTCTCGGGCCGTCAGGAACAGCGCCGGCGCATCGATGCCGTCGGCGCGCAGCCGGCGCAGCACTCCGAAGCCGTCCATTCCGGGCATCATCACGTCGAGGATCACCGCGTCGGGCCGGCATTCCCTGGCGCGGTCCAGCGCCTGTGCTCCGTTGGTTGCCGTGTAGACCTCAAAACCCTGGAACTTGAGGCTCACGGACAGCAGCTCGACAATGTTGGCCTCGTCGTCGACGACGAGGATGCGGGCCTCCGGTGTGGAGTTTTCGCCTGGGAGTCCTACGGTCATGGGGCCAACCCCATCAGCACTCGGTTTAAAGCTAGCTTCACAATCATTGAGTACTTCCTGCGAGCTCGGTGTCCATAATCTGGTAATAGTCTGCCAGGAAACATCGAATCGGCTTGGACCCATGCGGGATCATCGGGGCGCGCCGTGAATACACTCGCAGGTTGACGTCCTCCACCGGCTAAAGCCGGTGGATTCCAACCCCGTCGGAGCTAGGCAGCAGGAGAACAGAGTTGAGGTTCACGGTTCACAGACCGGCTAGCGCCGAGGTCTCCCCGTGCTGTCACCGCCCGCCCGGCGGCGATATTGCGTGCGGCGTTCACGTCAGCACTACACGGCCCTGCGCCGCAGGCCACGCACTGGAAAACCGCTTGGCTCTTGCGGTTTTCCGGCGCGACGTGCCCGCAGTAAGAGCATCGCTGCGACGTGTACGCCGCCGGGACGAATTCCAGCCGTCCCACGGCCTTGTGCTGCAACCGGGCCACCAGCAGTCCCCATCCCTGGCGGCTGATCTCCCGGTTGAGGCCCCGCTTCTGCGCGACATTGCGCCCGAGGCGCTCCCGAGTACCGCGCGCCGAGCGGGTCATGGCACGCACTTTCAGATCCTCGACCCGGATGGTATCGAAGCGACGCGCCAGGTCGGTGGTGGTCTTTTCCACCCAGTCACGGCGGCGATCGGTTTCCCGGGCGCGCAACCTGGCGATGGCCAGCTTGGTTCGTGCTCGCCGGCGGCATCCGCGTTGCGCCCGGGCCAGACACTGCTGCAGTCGGCGGAGTCGCTGGGTTTCACCCGCGCTCAGGCCCGCAACGCACAGCAGCTCGCCGCTGGACAGTGCCACCGATACCGCCACGCCGCGATCCACACCCACGACGCTGCCATCCTCGGGTCCCGCGATCGGTTCCGGGATGGCCGCAAAAGCGATGTGCCACCGACCCGACCGATCCAAAGTGACGCGGTAAGACTTCACCGTGGCCGGTACGTCGCGGGTCCGCCGAAACCGCACCCAACCAATCTTGGGTATCCATACCTGCCCATAGCGACCGCTGAGTCGCCTAATGTGGCGCGGTTTGAGTCCGACCTGCCGAAACCCTTCGTGCTGGCCGGCTTTACGCCAGGTCGGGCGGCGGTGGGTGCGGTTGCAGAAGTTGCGCATCGCTTGGGCGAAGTCCCGCAGCGCTTGCTGCTGCACGGTCTGCGATCCGGCGGCCAGCCAGTTGTATTCGGCGCGGGCCGCAGTCAACTGGGCACATTGCTCGTGGTAACCAGGCGCGTGCCGGCCCGGCTGCCGGTGCCGCTGTTGCTCGACGGCCAGGTTCCACACAAACCGCGCGTGGCGAGAGTGTTCGGCCAACGCCGCTGCCTGCTCAGGGCTGGGAAACAACCGAAACCTGCACACATCAACAACCTAGGTGTGACTACCGACAACATCTCGAAAGGAGGGAAGCGGCGATTCCTTCCCCGGCTAAAGCCAGGGATCTCCACGCCGCAAATCTGATGAATCTCGCCAAAACCCTCGTGGCCATCGCTACCGCCCCCGCGCGGACGGGGCTGGCGGCCGCCGAGGCGAGCCTCAACTTTGCGGGCGCTGCGGTTGGTGTGGCCAAGAGGTCGCTCGGTGACACCAGCGGCCCGAGCGGGTCCACCGCGATGGCGAACATGTTCGGGATCGACGACGCCCTCGCGCGAGCAAACCGGCTCGCCCGGTTGTTGGACGACGATATGCCACTGGGACGTGCGGTGGCTCCCGACGGGCCGATGGACCGGCTGCTGCGTCCCGGCGGGTTGGTTGACCTGGTGACAGCGCCCGGCGGTTTGCTCGACCGGCTGACCGCGGAGGGCGGCGCGCTGCAGCGGGCTCTGCAACCAGGCGGGCTGGGCGATCGGCTGCTTGGCGAGGACGGGATGGTCGAACGGTTGCTGGCCGAGGATGGGGTAGCCGAGCGGCTGCTCGCCGAAGGAGGCCTGATCGACACATTGACGTCCAAGGACGGACCGCTCGAACAACTTACCGACCTTGCCGACACCCTGGCTCGACTGGCGCCCGGGATGGAGGCGCTGGAGCCCGCCATCGCCACCCTGCAGGACGCGGTTACGGCGCTGACCCTGGTGGTCAATCCGCTCAGCAATATCGCCGAACGCATACCGCTGCCGCGCCGGCCACCGCGACGCTCATCGTCGCGATCGGTGCGTACCGAGCGCGTCATCGACAGCGAAGGGTGAGCCGCTAGGCTTGCACCCGGTTAATCCGGCCTCCTTAGCTCAGTGGTAGAGCACTCGCCTTGTAAGCGAGCGGTCGTCAGTTCAATCCTGACAGGGGGCTCCACTACGAGCTGCACCGCAGGTCAGCGTGTTACTTGACGGCACCTCGCTGTCTTCCTTACCGGCGAGCCCGCGGCCTGCCCACTGGCATCAAACCCAACGCTTGCTCATCCTCCGCCAAACCAAGGGTTGTTTTTACTTGTTCGTCGGAAAATGCGCCTATAAGGGCGGTTCCCAGGTCCAGTGCGGTGGCCTGGAGGTAAACATTTTGGGTGGCGCTGCCGACCTCCATATCTACGTAGCGCTGCGCTCTATCGCCGTATTTGACCTGTGTGCGTTGGTAGACTGCCGCGAATACGATCACAATTGGTGCTTTTCGGATCGGCTCTTGTTTTAGAGCAGCCAAGTAGAGGTCGCCCCGCTTGTCCTGGCTGGATACCTTTAGCAGTTGGTGTCCGGATGGCAGGTACTTATAGATGCCAGTTTCGAGACCATCCACTGCGCCGACCAGCAGGTAAACTTCCAGCGGATAAAGCGCTCCGGCTGAAGGAGCTGTTCGGTAAACGCCCTTGAGGATGATGCCCTGGGCCGACCACAGCAACTGCGAGACTTCTCCCAGGAACAGCGGTGTGTCTGCATAGTTCCGCGTGGATCGCCGGTGTTGCATAGCTGATTCGAACGAGACCGGGCTGTCAAGGCGCACGGCCGGGAGCTGGAGGTGATTCCGGATAGGTTCTGCCTGTTGATTAACTCCCGTGTTGTCCCTGTTTTCTATCAGATAATGCGCCCCCAAAATAGCCATTGTGGTCAAAACCGCCCCAAGCGCTAACCGCCACTTATTCATCATCGCCGATCCTAATAACGTTTCCAGGTTCTGGTTCTACAGGGTGATCGGATATCAGCGATTCTCGATCTGATGCCGTTTCCCGTTTCGGCAGGCGGTGCTGCGCACAAACACCGGGCAGCCGAGGCGTTCGGGAACCTGACGTTCAATTTCAAATTGGCTGCTTCGTATTCCAACGATGCTCGTGGGGCCTTTCTATGTCAAGCTTTTTGGCCGCCAGTTGTATGGTGGCGGGGCGTGGCCCGGTGAGTGACTGGTCCGAAGTGCCGGTGAAGGGGTGTGAGCCGACCGCGCTGGACAGTAGAGCCGCCCCCGCGTCCCGCCGGGCCTGCCCCTACTTCTGGTTTGGCGTCGTGTACGAGTTGGCGGTAGACGACGTTGAGTAGGCATCGTTTCAGGCAGCGCAACGCTTCTCGCAGGCGCTTGCCAGGCGGCTCGTTTTCGTCGGTAGTACGCACATCCGGGGGTGTCGCGGGCGATTTGGGTGAGCGCCATGGTGCCCGGTGACCTCGCGGTGTGGGATGGCTGGTCCGAAGACTGCCAGTCTGGCCGGGCAGTTCAACAGTTCAATCCTGACTGGGGGCTCCAATTCCCGGCGTGCTGATGTCGTCCTCAGGCATCAAAGGTCATCGTCCCGTAAGAAGAAGGGCTATAGGAGAGGTAGATCGGGTTAATGAGGAAGGGCCAAATTCCGGTATCGACCCGACATCCGAATCGCCGGACGACGGGGTTCGGCGCTCCGAAATGGATCTGCCGGCGCAGCAAACGCTAGGGATGCGCCCTTGAACAATCCGTGAGTAATGGTTGAGCGACCAACCGTGCCCGGGGTCACTACTCGCCTGGGAGGGCCGGCAAATGGTCGCGGATACTTTGCAGATCACCTTGGATGCTCTGCATGTCGCGCTGGATGGCTTGCAGATCGGATAGGGAATTCTGCAGGCCTGGCTGCATCGGCGGGGTTGCGGATACGTACTGCGGGCAGTAGGTGACAACGGCCCCAGCGGCGAAGTGGGCGCTTTGATCGGCGTCCCATATCGACGACTGCTGTACGAAGCGGACCGCCTCGGCGAGGTTGGGCTGGCGCTCGAGGAAACCGCAGACCGAATGCGCCTGGGCCGTCGCGTATTCGTGGCTGGGAACCGGCACGCCTTCCTTGTTCAACACGTCGAGGAAGACCCTGTCGGCGAGGTCAATCGGCGTTTGAGCTTGCGGTACTGCGGTTTTGGTTTGCGAAATCGACGGCGGGAGGACTTCCGCCGGCGCCGGCTCTGCCGACTGTTGGTTGTGCCCGCCGAACATCGCTACCAACGCGGCGCCGGCGGCCAGCAGTGATAGCGGCAACAGCGAGAGAGGCCCGAAGCGGCGCGGCACACCTGCACGCATGTGCGGCGTGACGTCGCCGATCGGGTCACCCGCGGCCTCGGTCTTGGACGCCTCGGCGCGATGGCCTAGACGTTCGTCGAGCAGTTTGTCGACCTGTTCGGACGACGGCTGACCGCCCTGCTCACGGACTGATTGGCGCCGCAGGGCAAGAAGTCGCAATTCTGAGTCGATCGTCTCGCGATCGCGCATTCCGTCAGTCTGATGGCGTCCCGGTATCGCCACAAGTCCCACAGACCGCACCGTCGACTCACTTTCTTGCCGTCGCGCCAGCGGTTCCGCCGACCCCAGGGATCGGAAGTACTATAGTACGCTAAAGCGAACTATAGTACGGATAAGACAATGATAGTTGGGGTGAGGAGGGTCTCTGATGCAATTGGACCGGCCCTTTGCGACGGTTACACCGACCCTCGACGGCGACGTGCTGGCGGTCTTGGCAACGCACGATGTCACGTTCACCACAGGTCAGGTTCATCGCATCCTGAACAACTTTTCCGAGGAAGGTATCCGAAAGGTCCTCACCAGACTGGTTGTGCAAGGGGTGGTACTCGCTGATCGGGTCGGCAATGCGTTTGCATACCGGCTGAACACCAATCATCTTGCGGCGGAGCCGATACAGGCTCTGGCGAAGCTGACAAGTACGTTCTTCACACGGCTCGAGCAGCACCTTGAGGGCTGGCAGGCGCCGCCGGTGTACGCCGCAGTGTTCGGATCCGCGACGACAGGAACTATGACGCCGCACAGCGACGTGGACATCTTGCTCGTGCGCGACCACGACTGCTCGGACACCGTCTGGTCAGAGCAAGTTGGCGAACTTGCCACGACGGTTACCGGATGGACAGGCAACGACGCACGCGTCATCGAGTACACCATCGACGAGCTGCGCGCCGCGCGCGCCGAGCCGATGATTCGGGATGTGGTGGATCACGGGCTCACCGTGGCAGGGTCACGAGCCTGGTTGATCAAGCTGCTCCGAGCGCCCAACGAAGCACGATCACAATGACTGGACGCACAAGGAAGAGCTCCGACGCCGTTCGGGCGGGACGGCTGAATAAGGCGACAGAGTTCCACGATGCCGCGACGTTGATTGAAGACCATGCACCGAACGCCGCGATCGATCTCTTCGTCGATGCAGGCATCGCGGCAGCGGACGTCATATGTTGTAGCAAACTCGGCGAGTACTCGATCAGCGAGAACCACAGTGACGCGATCGCCCTGCTCGCGAAGGCCCAGCCCGACGTAGCAAAGTATCTCCGCGCGCTACTGAACGTGAAGTCCAAGGTCGCATATACGCACCAATCGGTAAGTTCGGACGACCACAAGAAAGCGAGCCGTGCCGCCTCGAATCTTGTCGAGGCGGCGCGCCGCATCGCAAAGCCCGCGGCCAGCGAAGAGCGATGACTGCGATAACGCACCAGCTCGCGTTCTTGCCGTCAACTAGCTTTCTTGCCGTCGCGCCGGCTGTTCCGCCGACGCCCGCGCGCGAGACGGTGGGGAACCAGATTCCGTCGAACGCGTTGCGCACCAGCGCGCGGTACATGGCCCGGACGGGTCGCCACTTACGCTCCGACAACTGCGCCGTCGGATCGACGTTGTCGCGGAAGTCTTGCAGCACACCCAAATGCAGCGCGTGCCCTTTCCAATAGACGAGTCGGGCCAGTGCCGCGGACGCCGCGTCAGCGAGCGGAGCGGGCGTCAGTCGGTAGAACGCCGAGCAACGTCAGCGCACGCGCCAGCAGCGAGACTTGGGGCCGGCTGGGCTCTGACACCCGGGTCAGTTTAGGCATTGCTAGTGACTGCAAGATCGGCGCGGGTAATTGGGCTGGTGCAGTTTGAGCAGCTGAGGATCGCGCGCAGCCGGTGTCGGCACGCTTTGTGGCTGAGCATGATCGGCGGCTCGCCGGCGGCGAGCCAGCGGTCTCCCCAAGTGAGCATTGCCAAGGGCACGGGATACAGGTCAAGGCCCTGGTCGGTGAGTTGGTAAGTGTGGCGCGCCCCAGTGGTGGCCGAACGGGTCAGCACTCCTCGCTCGACAAGCCGAGATAGCCTCTGGGACAAGATGTTTGACGCGATCGAGAGCCGCTGTTGGAATTCGTCGAAGCGGTGTGTGCCGAAGAAGCACTCCTGGATGATCAGCGCGCTCCACAGGTCGCCCAGGACCTGCATGGTTCGGGCGATGGACGACGAACGGTTGCGCTCGAGCAGATCGAGCCCCGGCATGCGCTGTCGGCCTACCGATCCGTCGGGGCGTCGCATCGGTTCGGGTGTTCGATCGAACGCGACGTCGCGCGCGACTACCGGTTGTCCGCAATGCTCACAACACATTTCGGCGTGCATTGACCGCCCGCAGCCGAGATGCGTGACCCGCACGGGGGCCACGTCGGCGTCCCCGCACCACCGGTCACCCCAGTGCATGGCGGTCAACAGGCAGCCGAGGAAATCGTCCCCGCGTGCCGTCAGCACATAGTCGGAGCCGCGACGTTCCAATAGCCCCGAGGTGATCAGTTGGTCGAGCCGGGCGGTCAGCGTTGAGCGGGCAATACCCAAGCGCGCCTGAAACTCGTCGAAGCGGCATACGCTGTCGAAGATGGCCTCCCGCAACACCATCCACGACCAGGCATCGCCGACGGCGGCGACGGCGCGAAACACCGAGCAATCCCGCTCCAACCGCACCTGCCGCATCAACCGATCCTATCGAAAAGCTTGCATAACAAGACTAACCGTGCTTGAGTCTCTTTATGCAAGTTAATTCCATGTACCAGAAGCTGCTCATCGACCGGTCCGGACCGGTCACCACGATCACCCTCAACCGTCCCGACGTGCACAACGCGCTCGACCGGGAACTATCCGCCGAGCTCAACCGAGCCGTGCGAGAGATCCGCGACGACCGCGAGTGCAGGGTGGTGATCCTGCGCGGCGCCGGGGAAACGTTCTGCGCCGGTGACGACATCACCGAGTTCAACACCTGGACCCCGGAGGACCCATACTGGCAGGTCCGCAAGTATCAGGAAACCGTGCAGATCATCGAGGACCTCACCCCAATCACCATCGCCGCGGTCGACGGCGTGTGCACCGGTGGCGGACTCGAACTGACGCTGGTGTGCGACTTCGTCATCGCGACCGACCGGTCCCGATGGGGCATGCCCGAAATCGACTGGGACATCACACCGGGCTGGGGTGGCACATCGCGGCTGGCCCGCTTCGCCGGCCGACGTAAAGCCAAGGAGTGGAACCTACTCGGCGCGCTATTCAACGCCGATACCGCCGAACGCTACAACCTGGTGAACCGAATCTGTTCCCCTGAAGACCTCGAGCGTGAGGTCGTCGCACTCACCGAAGTCGTCCTCGCCAAGAACCCCATCACGACTCGGCGGACGAAGTTCATCCTCAACCACGGCGCCGACCTCCACATCTCGGGAGCGCTCGCGTTCGAAGTCCCGATCACGCCCTTTCCCAACGAATCTCAAGGCATCCGGGACTTCACCGATCCACAAGCGCGCGCTGACCGCCGCCGCCTGTCCAAGAACTTCTGGCAAGACCCGGTACGGCAGTCGGACTAAAGCCCCAGCGCCGCTGAACTACCTCTTTACCAGCGTGAACTGGCACAAATCGGTGTAGCCGTCGCGGAACAACTCCGAACAGCCGGTCAGGTACCTCATGTAGCGGTCGTAGACCTCTTCCGACTGGATCGCGATCGCCTCGTCCTTATGCGCCTCCAGGGCCGCCGCCCACATGTCGAGCGTCCGCTTGTAATGCAGCCGCAGCCGGTGGGTCCGGGCAATTGTGAACCCGACCTTCGCGGCGTGCTCCTCGATCATTGCCACCGTCGGCAGCCGGCCGCCGGGGAAGATCTCCTCCAGCAGGAATTTGACGAAATGCATATGCCTGATCGTCAACGGCAGTTGGCGCTCCTCGATCTCCTGTCTGCTCAACACCACGATCGTGTGGAGCAGCATTGTGCCGTCGGGCGGCAGCAGATCGTAGACCTTCTGGAAGAAATGGTCGTAGCGGTCGTAGCCGAAATGCTCCAGCGGGCCGATCGCCACGATCCGGTCGACCGGCTCATGAAACTGCTCCCAGCCCTGCAGCAGTATCCGCTTGGAACGCGTGCTATCCGATGCCGCGAGCTGCTCTTCCACGTAGGCGACCTGGTTCTTGCTCAGCGTCAGACCTACGACATTGACGTCGTGCTTGTCCAACGCTCGCAGCATCGCCGGCCCCCAACCGCAGCCGATGTCGAGCAGCGTCATACCCGGCTGCAGCCCAAGCTTTCCCAGCGCTAGGTCGATCTTGGCGATCTGGGCCTCTTCCAGCGTCATGTCATCGCGCTCGAAGTAGGCGCAGGTGTATGTCCGCGTTGGGTCCAAGAACAGCGCGAAGAAGTCATCGGATAGGTCGTAGTGAGCCTGCACGTCCTCGAAATTTGGCCGCAGGTTCTGTGTTTCTGCTGTCACTGTCGTCCTCGTGTAAACGGCTCGGGCGGGAATCATCGGGTTCCATGGCCCCGCGGACTCCACGCATACATTCCGCACCACCCGGTAAGGGGAGGTTACACGGCTTGCCGTGCAGAATCGCGATGCCGTGACCACCGGCGCGGCGGTCGTGCGTAACCCGCGCGCGAACCTTCCCACGTGGCCTACTTGTGGTGCCGTCGGCGCATCATCTCGGTGATCCAGATGGGCGCGAACGAAGACGTGCAGCCCGGGGAAGTCGGGTAGTCCACCACCCGTTCGGTGGTCAGCGCCACCCATGCTCAGCCGCCCAGAGCGTCGGCCACGTCCTCGGCGACCGCAACGGGGAAGTTGATCGTCGCCGCGCCGACCCGCTCGATGCCGTCTCGAATCGCGACCGCGACCGCCGTCGGATCGCCGGTAAACATGGACTCAATAATGTTCCACGTCGCATATTGCGGCGCCGTGATCAAGTTACGTACGTCGACGAATAGCGCGGTGGGCAACGACGCCGGCGGAACGGGTCTCCCGTCCCAGCTGACCAGCGTCCAGCCATCGTGGGGATTGCCCTCCACCACGACCGTGCCGGTGTTGGGCAGCGTGTGAGCGAGTAGGAGGGGATCGGGGTTGTTGACGTTCATCAGCGTCCCGACCTCGATAGTGAATGCGCTTGAGTAGGCCACCCCGGTGATCTTGCCGTCCGCGCCCACGACCGGGTTCGTCATGGCAGTGCCATAGATCGTTTGAAGCGCGTTGGTGAAGCCCTGGTCGAAAACCACCCCGTTGACGGTGGTGGAGCCCGGGGTCAGCATCGGCACGAGGGGAAATCCGAGCGTCCACGCGATCGGGCCAACTAGATAGAGGAGACCCGCTGGACTGATCTGCGGCAAGCCATCGAAGACGCCGGCACTGATCTCGTTAAGCCCCGGCAACACCTGCACGTTCATCCCCAGCATGGCGCCCAACGGTGCGCCGGTCTGCTGCGTCCTCATCAACTGCGAGTCGAAGAGCCCGGAGAAGGCGCCTTGCGGCGCAAGCACATTGGCGAGGGCCTGCGCCTGTTGCTGGCCCAGCGCAGTGAGCGGAGGTCCCGGCACATTCGTGTCGATCAACCCCGCCGCATTGCTCGCCGTCTGCCCGTGCCGCACGAATTCGATCACGATCGACTGCCCGGTGCCACCGGTGTCGGGGAGCCAGCCGGCGCCAGGATTGCCGATGAATAGCCCCGCACGACCACCTGTCCCGCCGCCCCCGCCAGCGCCGCCGTCGCCGAAGAATATCGCCTGGCCTCCGGTACCACCGGGACCGCCAACACCGCCCATGCCGCCGTTGCCCATGAGCCAGCCGCCGGTACCGCCCGCGCCGCCGGTACCGCCACCGAAGCCGGCGCCACCGGCGCCACCGTTACCGATGAGCCCGGCATTGCCGCCGATGCCGCCGGCCACTGGCCCCATGCCCCCGGTCGGCGTGTAGCCGGCCCCACCGTCGCCGAACAGGATCCCGCCGGCACCGCCATTGGGGTTGGCCGCCGTTCCGGGAGCACCGTTGCCGATGAGACCACGGCCGAACAACGCGGTGGTGGGCGCATTGACAATCGGGGCGAGCACCTGACCGACCGGGCTGCTTATCCAGGCTTCGCCGGCCGTGTGAATCGGACCGTAGACGAACGTCTGGAACCCATCGGAAGCCGCTGCACCCATCGAAGTCGCGATGGTCGCCTCTGCACCCGCATACGATGCCGCCGCTGCACTCAAGGTGCGCAGAAACTGCGCGTGATACGTCGCCGCCTGCGCCGCCGCCGCCTGATACTGCTCGGCGTGCGCGCCAAACAGCGCCGCAATGGCCGCGGACACCTCATCGGCAGCCGCTGCCGCCACCTCGGTCGTCGGGATGACCGCGGCAAGATTGCCGGCCCGCACCGCCGAACCGATCTGCGCTGCATCGGCCGCGGCCGTCGCCAACATGTCCGGCACCACGAGTACAAACGACATCGCCTACCCCCGTGCTATCAAGTACTAGCCATCATGGCGTCCAAAGCCGGAAAAAACGCGTGAATCGATGCGAATGAAGCGGGCGTCGGCGATTGAGATCTCAGTCGCGGGATGCTAGCTGTCGCGCTGGCTGGCAGGCGATGGCCACCCGATGGGGCGCTTCTGCGGGCGAACTAAGCGCAACGCCGGCTCCCGCGGGGCTCGGTTTGTCGTGTCAGCCCAGCGCTGCTGCCGTCAACGCCGCTCACGCCGAAATCACAGCCTTCACAACGGCATTGGCCGGCGTCATGGCGCTTTCGGGCCTCTCAGCACTACTGGCCCGACCCACCGAGCATTTGACGGAAGCAGCTGGCTACTGGGAGTCCATTGGCGAGCGCTGCTATGGCGTAGCCAACCAGGTCTGGCGCGATGCGCTATCGGTCGATTGGCAAGGCGCCACTGCCGACGCGCCGCGCAATGCGAAGCACGCCGACATGCTCACGACCAGCGAGGTGGCCGATCAGTTGCATGAGGCGGCCAAGGTTGCCCGGAGCGGGGCGTCGGATTTGTACGCGGCGCGCTCACGCATCCGGTATGCCGTGAGGAACGCCCGCACGGCGCGATTCCCGACTTGGCTCAATTTGGTGCGCACCATAAATCGGTTACATCGCACGGTCGCAATAGTCACATGTTTCGCTGCGCCCGGGGTACACCCGATGTGCCCGGCTGTGAGCGACAATCGCTTGACCTGCGGCGTTGCGCACAGGTGGGTGGTGACTGTGCGGGTCTCAAGGTGGCGTTGACCTGCAGAAACCGCGTTGTCGCGGTGAGGTGGGCAGCGAGACCATAGCCTGCGGCACAGGCCAGAGTTGCCGATGTGACTAAATAGCAATACAGACAGCTGGAGCACAAACGCGCGTCAATTGAATCATGTGGCGCGCCACCGTAGTTCGCAGTAGCCCCGCTGTGGGCGCTTGACCTTGAGCGCGAATACGGTCATAGCCGACAGGCAGGGGCCGGTACGAGGTCAAGGGGCGAAAAGGCCAAGGACTCTCACCCGTTGCGAGGGTTCCAACACGCAAGAAGTTGTCTCGAAAATGTATCCGCTCAATGGAAGGCAGTGGAGTCGTTGAAGTAGAACTGGGCGTGATGCTGACTCCGCCGTGGGTGAACCACAGTGTGCCCATCAACTGAGGCCACTGCGCGACGTCAGTTCACTGCCGATATGCTGCGAACCATATTGCACCACAGCGATATTGAAACGTGAAAGAAAGCTACACCCTTTCGGGTGACACATGTTTGGACCGAGGGACCGCTGATGTACGTGGCGTACACGGCACCGACGGACGTCGGGTGCATCCCCGGCCTCTGTCTTCCCGGGCTCTAGCAACGAAAGCAAGGCCGAAACCGTTGCTGCGCAGGGCTATACGGTGACACTAGCCACAGGCTCAAATACACCCAGGTGGTAGGGGCTGTTGGCGTATTCCTTGGAGCCCACTAGTTGCGACAGCGGCGTGTGCACCGACTCGCCGTTGGCGAGCCTGGCGGCAATCGCGTTCAGGTCGAACCGCGGGCGCCAGTCCAGGTCACGTCGGGCCCGAGCGTTGACGTACACGCGGTCCAAACGGTCGGGAAACCGCCACCCGAGCTCATTCCACACCGCCGCGGCCAGTGGCACCCGACGCTCGAATACCGTTGCCGCGTCGGTCCGTAGCTGCGCCATGTCCGCGTGGCTGAAGGGTGTGGTAGCGGATATGAGATAGCGCCCGAAGCCGATGCGGGAGGCCCGCTGGGCCGCCTTCAGATGGGCGTCAACGACGTCTTCGAGCGCGATCCGGCGATATGCGTATTCGTTGGCTTTGATGTTGTCCTCGCTGCGGCCGTGGTAAAGGTCTGGCATGTCGTCGCCCTCTACGAAGAATCGAGAGGCGCGCAGTACGACGCAGGCCAGCCCGTCGTTGCGATGGGCCAACTGGCAGAGATCCTCGGCGCTGGCTTTGGTGACGCCGTAAATGTTCTTGGGAACCGGACGGACCGACTCGTCGATCCAGGCCGCGGGCTGGTCGGCCGGCGGTATCAGCGCATCGCCGAAAACCGTTGTCGAAGACGTCATGACGAAGGCACGAACGTTCGCGGCGACGGCGGCATCTAACACCGTCTGAGTACCGATGATGTTGCTGTCCAGGAAGGCCTGACGTGGCAGGAAGGCCAGCTGCGGCTTGTGGTGAGCCGCGGCGTGGAACACCACCTCCACGCCTGCCATCACTTGGCGCATGAGCTCTGTATCACTAATGGAGCCAACAGCATTCGTGTATGCCGAAGGCCGGTTATCGAGGCCGATGACGTCGGCGCCACGCGCGCGCAGGGTGCGCACCAACGCCTCGCCAAGGTGGCCGGAGCTGCCCGTAACGAGGGTGCGCATCCCGGCTTCGGCCGTGAAAGTCGTCGGAGGATCGGCGACGTGTAGCAGCAGCGGGGTGGATCGCATACCGCGCATGCTGGGCGCGGGGAGCATCTGTGTTCCCTTCAGCATGTCCGCATCCCGGCTACCACTCGGTCGATGTCTGCCGCCGATAACCACGGCCCATCAATGGTTTTCGAGGTCTCACGGATGACACGGGACACGGAAAGGTTCGCCATTTCCGCTGACGCGCGGATGTGGTCGACGTGCAACGAATCGAGGCCGTGGAATCCAAACGAGATCTCCCACGGATCGATGCCGTAGCTCTCCGGGGCTCGTCCCAGCATGTCCGACCGCGCCGTATCGAAAATGCGATCCAGGTCGATCCCCGCCAAGTACCCGCGCCGGTGCAGCGCAGCGATGAGGCACTCGGTCTGGCAATTGCCGGCGCCCCGACCGAAGCCCATCAGGGTCCCGTCCAGGAAGTCGGCGCCGGCATCGAACGCCTCCAAGGTGTTCGCGACGGCCATACCAAGGTTGTTGTGTCCGTGGTAGCCGACCGTGACATCGCTCGCGTTGCGGAGGGCTTGGACGTAGCGGCGTACGTCCTCCGGCAGGAAGGTGCCCGTCGTGTCCACCACGTAAACGATCCGGACTCCCAGTTGACTGGCTTGCTTCGCGGCACAGGCCAGCAGATCCGGCTCGAACAGGTGCGACTTCACCAGCTGCACGGAGACCTCGAGACCCTTTGCCTGCGCCCGCTCGACGAAAGGCACCACCTTCTCAAATTCGGTGGCAATCACGCACATACGCAGAAAGTCGAGGTAGTCCCCCGCCAGGTCCACCGATGCGATCGGCACCAGGGCTGGGACGATCACCGCGCCAAGTTTCGCGTTACGCACCACCGAGCGTGCGGCGCGGAAATACTCCTCGTCCGTCTGGGCTGCGATGCCCTGCGCCGCCGTTGCTCCGATGGTGACGCCATGGCCGATTTCAATATAGGGGACACCGGCGGCGTCGAGATCTCCGACGATCCTGCGGACATCGGCTTCGGTGTATTGGAAGTTCACCGCGTAACTGCCGTCACGGACGGTGGTATCGAGGATGACCGGTTCTCGTTGCGTTGTACTGGTGAACATCTGTGTCTCCCTTTGGTCGCTGCGTAAAGGTTGCGTCGGCCGGCTTGCCGGATCCTTGGTGGATTCTTGGAACCGCCGCGCCGCCTTACTTGCCGACGCCGATGTCGGGCTTGTTGACCGCTGGGTCGATCGCGACATCGAGCACGCAGGGGCCGGTGGCGGCCAACGCCTTTTCGATACCAGCGCGAAGCTCGGCGCGCATATCAACCCGAATCCCGTGCGCGCCAAGGGCGCTGGCCATCGCCGCCAGATCGTTCGCGCCGATCCGGGCGACCGACCCAACCGCCGCGGGATCCATCCGCCCCTGGATTGGACCGCTGCTTGCGGTCATTTGTCCGTCGTTCAGAATGACCCACGTCACCGGGATCCCCTGAGCGACCGCGGTGGAAATCTCGGTGCCATGCATCAAGAAGGCCCCGTCCCCGGCGATGCAGATGACCCGCTCGTTGGGTCGCGCCAAGGCCACGCCTATGGCACCCGCGATGCCGCATCCCATGGGCGAAAAGTCAGTGGTTGCAAAGAATCCGCCGGGCCGGCGTACCGGAATGCCGCGAAAGGCCCAATAAATGCAGGTACCAACATCCACGCAAATCGTGGCCGTCCGGCCAAGTTTCGAGTCCAACTCGCGCATGACTTGCAAAGGATGGATGGCTTCTCCCTGGGTTTCCGGGACCGTCAGGGGTGTCGGCGGCGGCACAGCGGCCCGCCGCCGAGGTTGCGACGACCGCCCGGAGCGCACCGATTCCACGAACGCACGACTGGATGTGTTGATCCCGAGCGACGTTTCGACGAGTCGGCCGAACGCCGACGGGTCTGGATCGACGTGGATGACGTCGGCTTTGAGTCCGTTCCAACGGGGTGAAAACGAGCGGGTGACCAAGCCGCCGAACGAGACGCCAACCGCTATCAACAGATCGCACGGCGTATCGAAGAGATAGTCTTCAGCCCTGCCGTCGCCGAATAGGCCAAGCACGCCGAGCGAGAGCGGATGCGTTTCTGGGACGACCCCCCGGCCGTTCGGAGTTGTCGCAAACGGGAGCCCGGCTTGCTCGCAGAACGCGACGATTTCGGAGTGGATGGCGTCGCTGCGGCAGCCATTTCCCAGCAAGAGTAAGGGGGCGGCGGACCGATCTAACCTGCCGATCACCTCATCGGCCAGCTCGGGACCGCAGGGCGCCAGGATTCTCGGGGCCCCAGGACCTGCCACAGCGGCGCCAATCTGATCGACCGGCAGCGGCTCGTCCACCAGATCGCGCGGCAGCGCGATGTGCACAGGTCCCCTCGGCCCGCTGGCCAATGCCCGAAACGCTCGATCGATCTTGCTGCGCGCATTGGCGACCGATTCGATCGACACCGAACAGCGGCACAGTCGGCGGAAGGCCGCACCCAGGCCGAGGCCGTCGTCGCTGGTGTCCTGCTGCGAGCAAAGACCGAATTCTGCGACCGACACCTCGCCGGTGAGGACAAGCATGGGCACGTGGTTCACCGAGGCGTTCGCGACGGCGCTGATGACGTTGGTCGCCCCAGGGCCTGCCGCAAAGACCGCCGCGGGCCTTCCCGACGCCCGGGCGAAGCCGTCGGCCAGGTAGCCGGCGCCGCCCTCGTGCCGCGCCAGCACGATCCGGAAACCGGGATCCTGCGTGACACGAACCAACAACGAGTCGAGCCTAGACGTGGGGAGCCCGCAAAGGACGGATATGCCCGCCTCGCGCATCCGGTGGACAAGATGATCGCCAATGGTGGTCACGGCACGACTCGCTGATCGCATTCCGGCACATAGGCCGGACCACAGGCGCACAAGAACGCCAACGGACCTGGACCGACATTCTGGATCTTTTGCGGGGTCCCCGCCGGTATCCAGACCGTGTCACCGCGTCCCACCATTCGCGACTCGTCACCCACTGAAATGAGCCCACGTCCGGAGAGGACGAAATAGATTTCGTCGGTGTCATCCAAGCGATGCCACATGGTCTCGGCACCGGCGGCCACGGTTGCATGGGCCAGACTGACCGAAGCGATCCCCATGGTGGCCCGGTCCACCAAGAGCCGGATCTCCGACAAGTCCGCCGCCACAAACGGTTCCGCTTCCCTGGCGTTGCTCACGAACATGTCAACAGGGTCTGGCCGCGATCTATATGGATGCTTGGCAAATCCTTGTAACCCCGGCTAGCGCCGCATTTCTGCAGATAGAGTGACACGATGCGCAGCCAGGCGGATCGGCCGCCGCGCGAGGCGGCCCGCACCGGGGATCACCCCGCCACACTGGATTCCAGGCTCTTGATGATCACGGCGGTGTGCACGCTGCTCCCGGTGATGGTGACCCTGGATGCCACCGTCGTCAATGTGGCGCAGCGGACCTTCATCGACCGATTCTCATCGACGCAGGCGGTCGTCGCATGGACCGTGACCGCCTTCACGTTGGCGTTAGCCGCGGTGATCCCCCTCACCGGCTGGGCCGCCAACCGGCTGGGCACTAAGCGGCTGGTTTTGGGTTCGGTGTTGCTGTTTTCCATCGGATCATTGCTATGCGCGCTGGCGTCGAACATCGTGCTGCTGGTGGCTTTTCGGGGTTTGCAAGGTCTTGGTGGCGGAATGCTCCTCCCGCTGCAGCTCATCATCCTGGCTCGTGCGGCCGGCCCCCAACTGTTGGGGCGGGTGTTGACGATCGGCATGGTTCCGGTGTTGCTGGCCCCGATCTGTGGCCCCATTCTCGGTGGATGGTTGATCGACGCGTTCGGCTGGCAGTGGATTTTTCTGATCAACATTCCGATCGGAGTGCTCACGCTGGTATTGGCGGTAAGCGTGCTCCCCCGGGACGTTCCGGTGCCCGCCGAGCCGTTGGACATGCTCGGCATGGTGCTGCTGTCCCCCGGGCTCGTCCTGCTTTTCTATGGCATGTCATTGCTACCCAACCGCGCCGCGATCGCCGACTCCTACATCTGGGTACCAGCGGCCACTGGTTTGCTGCTGATCGTCGCTTTCGTCGTCCACGCACTGCGCCGCGCCGATCATCCGCTGATCGATCTACGACTACTCAACAATCGGGAGGTCGCAGCGGCCAACGCGATCAGATTCCTGTTCGCCGCCAGCTTTTTCGGGTGCTGCCTATTGTTTCCCGGGTACTTCCAACAGGTGCTGTCCAAGACGCCATTGGAGTCTGGGCTGCTCCTGATTCCGCAAACCTTGGGTGCTGCCGCGGTGGTTCCGATTGTGGGACGGCTACTCGAACAGCACGGGGCGCGCGGCATCGTGCTGACCGGGACGACGTTGACCGTCATGGGCATGGGTGTGTTTGTCTACGGAACAAGCCGAGACCATGTGGACCTGTCAGTGCTGCTGACCGGGCTGGCGATGTTTGGCGTCGGCAGCGCCTGCATGATGACTCCGGTTTCCTGGGCGGCGGTGCGCACGCTCAAGCCGAGCGAAGTGGCCCACGGCTCAACGCTATTGACCGTCAACCACAATACGGCTGCATCCATAGGCGCTGCGTTGATGTCGGTGATCCTTACCGCTAGGTTCAACGGCAGTGCCGATATCGCGGCGGCCAATCGGGCGGCTTGGATTCGCGACGAGGCGGCCCGACGGGGCGTGCCGGCCGACCTGTCTAAACTGCCGTCGCACGTTCTCGCGCCGGATTTCCCAGAGCGCCTTGCCAACGACTTGTCCCGCGCTTACGCCGGGGTGTTCGCAGTCGCCTTGATCCTGCTGGCGGCAACCGTCATCCCCGCCTTGTTGCTTCCGAAGATGCCGGCGCATCGAGAGAACCTGATGCACGCCGATCCGCTGCAGACGTAACAGTGGTGCGGGCCAGGCACGGCGGCGCGTCTTAGGTGCCTGTCTCCTCCGATTTGAAGCGGGAGTCGACGACCTCGGCCATTTTCAGGACCGCGTTGGCCAAGGGGTAGTCACCATCCTTGCGTGATTCGATGTACCGTCGAATCCGTTCGTTGGCGAACAGCGCGACACCGGCCTGCTCCAAGTACTGACGCATCTCGTCGATGTCAAGCAGGATCAATTCGTCCTCTCCGCGCCAGCCGAAGGCGATCTGCAGCACGCGCGCGGAGAGGCCAAAGTGTTCTCCGAGCGAGATCAGTTCGGCGTAGCTTGGGAAATCATCGGCGTCCTTGCGCCTGGAATAGGTGGCCTTCGCCAGGTTTAGGGCGGATGCGATTTCGCCGTCTGGAACATCCCGGTTCAGCAGCCACTCAAGCACGCGACCAAGTTCCTTACCGGTCCGCGTTAGTCTCGGCATACCACAAACGGTAGTAGGTGACTCGAAACCAGTCAAAATGGCCTCGCCCGCGGATCTTCTACTCGTGTCCAGCAACTATGATTGATTTCAAGAATGATGTTCCATTTCTGAAATCTATGTCTTATAGTGGGAGCACGGGGCCCCTACTTCGGTACAGAAGACCGATGCGGGAACCGGCACTTGACAACCAGGGAGACGCCATGACGCAGTACATAGCGACCGACCAATCACAGCCGTCGCGTCGGCGCATCACCTCGAGACCGCTGCTGGCTCTGGCGATCGGTGGCTCGCTCGGTGCGGCACTTGTTGCCGCAAGCAGTGCTCAGGCCGACACCACCGACACGACCAGCCCGTCTTATCAGCTGGGCTACAGCAAGGCGATAAAGGACGGCCAACTCACGGCCACCCGCATGCGCGCCGAGGGCTTTTCGATGGAACACATCCCCGTTTCCAGCCGGATTCCCACGATCTGCGCCAAGGAGGCGGCATCTGTCGAGACGTTCCCCAGCCTGGACCACGCCGACTTCCTGCGCGGCTGCGCCGCTGGGGTGCAA